>JBBSVH010000001.1:0-56501 GCA_038233685.1 Lysobacterales bacterium
AGCCGCAGTGCATGCCGTCACGGGTAACCAGGTGCAGGGGCAGCTGCCCCTGCACTGAAACCACTCGATAAGCGACAGCCCTACCAGTCGATCGACCCGCGCACGACCTTGCACACCCGCCCGCCCGACCAGACGTCGCCGGCGTCATCGACATGCAGCTCGATGATGGCGTCGTGGCCCACTTCGCGCCCTTGGCTGATCCGGTAGCGGCCGTCGCTTCCGGGCAAGGCATCGCGCGAAGCGAGCCAGGCGGCCAGGGTCGCGTTCGCCGCCCCCGACGCGGCATCCTCGAACTGCGCCGGCGCGCCCACCCACGCGCGCACGGCAAGGAAGTACACGCGGTCGGTGCTGCGCGCGAATACGCACACCCCCATGCTTTCGGTCGAGTTTGCGAGGTCGGTAATGGCCTCCCACGGTGGCGTTGCTGCGCGCAGTGAAGCCTCATCGCGGAGTTCGACCAGCCACCAGCGACGGCCGCCGTCCATCAGCACCGGAGGCAGGTGTCCAAGCGGCAGGCCTCGCAGGATTTCTCGCAGGCGCGGATCTTCGGCAGACGCCACCTCCATGACCCTGGCGCGCGGGGTACGCACTGCAATCGTGCGGGTTGGCCCGATTCCCAGGACGCGCAGCGGCAACAGTCCGGCGATGCCTTCCTGCACCAGCAATCCATCACGCGGTGTCACCATCCCTGCTTCCAGCACGGCATGGGCGGTGCCGACGCTGGGATGTCCGGCGAATGGAACTTCGCGGCGAGGGCTGAACATGCGGATGCCGTAGCTGGCAGCCGCGTCCCGGGCGGGGAACACGAACGTTGTTTCCGGCAGGCGGGTCCATCGCGCAATGTCCTGCATCGTGGCGTCGTCTAGGCCATCGGCCTCCAGCACCACGGCCAATGGATTGCCGGCGCCGGGACGGTCGGCGAAAACGTCGAGCTGGACGAAACGGCGTGAAGTCATCGAGGGGCGCGCTGGTGGGCCGCGCAGCTTACCAATCCACGCGGCCGCGTATCACTGGCTGCACCCGGCCGCCGATCCAGACATCGCCCCGGGTGTCCACTTCGATCTCGATGCGGCCGTCGCGGCCCATCTCGCGCCCCTGGCTGGACAGGTAGCGTCCGGCCTTGCCCGGCAGTGCGTCGGCGGCCTGCAGCATCGCAGCGATGCAGGCATTGGCGCTGCCGGTGACCGGGTCCTCGGGAATCCCGTCCGCAGGGCAATAGGCGCGGACCACCACGTCATGCTCGCTGGAATCGGTCGGAGCGAACACCGCAAGCCCCACCGCCTCGCTGGAACCGGTAAGGGCGGCAATCGCTGCAAGATCCGGAATCATGGTGCGCACGGTTGCCTCGTCGGCCAGCGGCACCAGCCACCACGAAGGCCCGTTGTTCCACAGCGCGGGAACCAGCGTGCCGCCGGGCAGTCCTGCGGTGGCGGCACGCAGCAGGTCCGGGAAATCACCGCTTCCCTGAATGCGCTTGGCGCGCGGGGTGCGCACGTGGATCAGCCGCTCCGGGCCGCGCATTTCCACGCGAACCGGAAGCAGGCCCGCATCGCATTCCTGCACCAGGTCTTGCTTGCCGGCATCGACGAGCCCGGCGTCGATTGCCGCCCACGCCGCACCCACGCTGGGATGCCCGGCGAACGGAAGCTCCTGGCGCGGGGTGAAGATGCGGACGCGATAGTCGGCCTGGTCAGTGGTCGGCGGCAGGAAGAAGATCGTCTCGGACAGGTTTGCCCACGCGGCGTACGCCTGCATGGCGCCCGAATCCAGGTCTTTGGCCTCGAACACCACGCCCAAGGGATTGCCGGCGCCTGCGCGCTGCGCAAAGACGTCGAGTTGCAGGTAGCGATGCTGGGTCACGCGGAACAATCCTCTTGGGTGCTGGGGTGTCGGTGGCGCTTCGTCTAGAATCGCGGTTCACGCCCGCATGGTCGGGCAGTCCTCATGCCTGTGTCCATGCCCGCCGTATCGCCCGTGCCCGATCGCTGGATCGTCCTGAAGTTTGGCGGCACCTCCGTGTCGCGTCGCCACCGCTGGGACACGATCGGCAATCTCGCCAAACGTCGTGCCGAAGAGGGCGAAGCGCGCGTGCTGGTGGTCGTGTCCGCATTGTCGGGCGTCACCAACGAACTCACTGCGATTGCCGATGGTGCCGCAGACAGTCCAGGGCGGGTGGACGCGCTGGCGCAGCGGCATCGGGACTTCGTTGACGAACTTGGGCTAGATGTCGGCGCCGTGCTGGGCGAGCGTCTTGCTGCGCTGCGTGCGCTGCTGGACGACCCCCGCGCCGGAGCGCGCGCCCTGGACTGGCAGGCCGAGGTGCTGGGGCAGGGCGAGTTGCTGTCTTCCACGCTGGGCGCTGCCTACCTCCAGGCCCACGGCCTGGACATGCAGTGGATGGACGCGCGTGACTGGCTGCTGGCGGCGTCGCGGCCGCACCAGAGCGCATGGTCGCAGCGCCTGTCGGTTTCGTGCAGCTCGATCGCAACGCCTGAGTGGCGGGCAGGATTCGATCGCCAGCCGGGACGCATGCTGCTCACCCAAGGCTTCATTGCACGTCATGCCGACGGCGGCACCGCGGTGCTTGGCCGAGGCGGCTCCGACACCTCCGCCGCCTGCTTCGGCGCCCTGCTCGGCGCGCAGCGGGTGGAGATCTGGACCGACGTGCCCGGCATGTTCAGCGCCAATCCGCGCGAGGTGCCCGATGCGCGCCTGCTGACGCGGCTGGACTATGAGGAAGCGCAGGAAATCGCCACCACCGGCGCCAAGGTGCTGCATCCGCGTTCGATCAAGCCGTGTCGCGACGCGGGAGTGCCCATGGCCATCCTGGATACCGAGCGCCCGGACCTGCCCGGAACCAGCATCGACGGCGGTGCGCTCACGGTGCCCGGCGTCAAGGCGATCAGCCGCCGCAACGGCATCGTGCTGGTGTCGATGGAGTCGGTGGGCATGTGGCAGCAGGTGGGTTTCCTGGCCGAAGTGTTCGAACGCTTCAAGCGCCACGGCCTGTCGGTGGACCTGATCGGTACGGCCGAAACCAACGTCACCGTATCGCTCGACCCGAGCGAGAACCTGGTAAGTACCAACGTGCTCGAAGCCCTGTCGGCTGACCTGTCGGAAATCTGCAGGGTGAAGGTGATTGCGCCGTGTTCGGCGATCACCCTGGTGGGACGCGGCATGCGTTCGCTTCTGCACAAGCTCTCTGACGTGTGGGCCACGTTCGGACGCGAGCGTGTGCACATGATTTCGCAGTCGTCCAACGATCTCAACCTGACGTTCGTGATCGACGAGGCCGACGCAGACGGGCTGCTGCCGGTGCTGCACGCGGCGCTGATCGACAGCGAGGCGATGCCGGTGGACGAGACCAGCGTGTTCGGTCCGCGCTGGCGCGAGATCGCCCATGGCGTGCGCAAGCGGCCCACGCCGTGGTGGCAAGGGCAGGGAATGCGCGGCCGCCTGACCGCCATCGCCGATGCGGCAACCCCTGCGTACGTATACGACCTGGCTACGGTGCGGGCACGCGCACGCGCACTGTCCGCGATCGCCGCCATCGACCAGCGCTACTACGCGATCAAGGCCAACGCCAATCCGGCCATCCTGCAGCTGCTGGTGGACGAAGGCTTTGGCCTGGAGTGCGTATCGCTGGCGGAGCTGCAGCGCGTGTTCGAGGTGATTCCCGAGCTGTCGCCGCGACGCGTGCTGTTTACCCCGAGCTTCGCGCCGCGCGCCGAGTACGAGGCCGCGTTCGGCTACGGCGTCACCGTCACCCTGGACAATGCGGAAGCACTGCAGCGCTGGCCCGAGACGTTCGCCGGCCGCAGCCTGTGGCTGCGCGTGGACCTGGGGCGCGGCGACGGCCACCACGAGAAAGTCCGCACCGGAGGCAAGGAGTCCAAGTTCGGTCTGCCGCTGGCCAGGCTTGCCGAATTCCAGTCGCTGGCCGCGGCCCTCGACGTGCGCATCACCGGGCTTCACGCGCACCTGGGCAGCGGAGTGGACACGCCGCAGCACTGGAAGCTGATGTGTGACCAGATGGGCGGGATCGCCGAGCGCATGGGCAGCATCGAGATCATCGACATCGGCGGCGGCCTGCCCATTCCCTACACCGCCGATGACGAACCCTTCGACCTCGACGAGTGGAGTACGGGGCTGGAGGAAATCAAGGAGGCCTATCCCGGCTACCGGCTTGCCATCGAGCCCGGGCGCTACCTCGTGGCCGAAGCGGGCATCGTCCTGGCGCGCGCCACCCAGGTGGTGGAAAAGGACGGCGTGCGCCGCGTTGGCATGGATGCCGGCATGCACACCCTGCTGCGGCCCGCGCTGTACGACGCCTGGCACGACATCGTGAACTTGAGCCGGCTCGAGGAGGCTGCCGATACCGCGTTCGACATCGTCGGGCCGATCTGCGAATCGAGCGACGTGTTCGGCAAGCGCCGCCGCCTGCCCGGCGCCACCGCCGAGGGCGACGTGATGCTGATCGCCGACGCCGGCGCCTACGGATTCACCATGGCCAGCGCCTACAACCTGCGCGCGCTGCCGAAGGAAGAGGTTCTGCTGGATGTCTGACCTGCAATTCCGCCGCGAAGACGTCAAGGCGTTCCGGTTCGTGCGCTGCGGCTTCGACCCCTACAGCGGCGTGGCTCAGCTTGCGTACGCGTTCGATAGCGGCGCGGAACTGGTGGAAACGATCACCTTTCCCGGCGCGCCCTTCGTCATGGATGACGCACACACTGCGGCAGTGGAGCGCGCGCTGCGCCTGCTGCACCTCATCGCCGGCGTGAGCTACTACAAGGCAGCGGTGCCGCCGGAAATAGACATCGAAGGCTACGTGATCGATGCCGATACCGCCGCTCTGCTGCAAACCATCTACCTCAACGGGCTAGGCGAATTCGCCTATCGCAACGGTCTGGACCTGCGTGACCGTATCAACTTCCCGCACTCCAGCGATGCATTGCCGGCGGGGGCGCCTGCGCTTGGCCTGCGCCCGCACGCGCTGGTGGCCATTGGCGGCGGCAAGGACTCACTGGTCTCGATCGAGGCGTTGCGCAACGCCGACGTCAAGCAGACGGTGACCTGGATCGGCAACTCCCAGCTGATTGCCGCGTGCGCCGCGCGCACCGGACTGCCAACGCTCAACATCGGCCGCGCGCTGGCGCCGGGCCTGTTCGAGCTCAATCGCCTCGGTGCCTACAACGGCCACATCCCGGTCACTGCGGTGAACTCGGCAATCCTGGTGATGGCGGCGTTGCTGCAGGGCGTGGACCAGGTGGTGTTCTCCAACGAGCGCTCCGCCAGCTACGGCAGCATCATCACCCTTGCCGACGGCAGCGGCACCGGCGAAGTGAACCACCAGTGGTCGAAGGGCTGGGCGTTCGAACAGGCGTTCGGTGAGCACGTCCAGAAGCACGTGGCCTCTGACCTGCATTACTACTCGCTGCTGCGGCCGCTGAGCGAGCTGGCGGTGGCCCGGCAGTTCGCCAGGACCAGCCGCTACGACGGGTATTTTTCAAGCTGCAACCGCAACTTCCACATCCTCGGCGAGCGACCGGTGAACCGCTGGTGCGGCGTGTGCCCCAAATGCCACTTCGTCTTCCTGGCGCTGGCGCCGTTCATGCCCAAGCCGCGGCTGGTCGGGATCTTCGGCCGCAATCTGCTCGACGATCCGGCGCAGGCACCCGGCTTCGACGCGCTGCTTGAGTTCCGCGATCACAAGCCGTTCGAATGCGTGGGCGAAGGACAGGAGTCGCGCGCGGCCATGGCCACTCTGGCGCAGCGTCCCGAGTGGAAGGAAGACGCGCTGGTGGCGCGCTTCATCGACGAGATACGTCCACAGCTGGATGCGGACGCTCTGGCGGTCGAGCCGCTGCTGCGCATCGTGGACGAGCACCGGGTGCCGCCTGCGCTATGGGAGCGGCTGAGTGCGAATTTCGCAGCTTGAAGGTCTGCGCGTGGCGCTGTGGGGCTGGGGCCGTGAAGGCCGCGCGGCCCACCAGGCGATCCGTCAGGCTCTGCCGCAGCAGCCACTGACTTTGCTCTGCGCGGGCGATGAAGCGATCGCAGCAGCGGGACTCGGAGATCCGCTGCTGCGGGTCGAGACGCAGGTGGATGCCGCGCGACTGTGCACGTTCCAGGTCGTGGTCAAGTCGCCGGGCATCAGTCCTTACGACGAACATGCTCGCGCCGCTGCCGCATCCGGCACGCGCTTCATCGGCGGCAGCACGCTGTGGTTCGATGAGTATCCCGCCGCGCGCACGATCTGCGTCACCGGCACCAAGGGCAAGAGCACCAGCACGGCGCTGATCGCGCACCTGCTTCGGGACGCAGGGCAGCGGACTGCGCTGGCGGGCAACATCGGCCTGCCGCTGCTGGAGCTGCTGGATGCACGCCCGGAGCCGGCGTACTGGGCCATCGAACTGTCCAGCTACCAGACCCTCGACGTCGCCGCCGCAGATCACGGACCGGACGTAGCCGTGGTGCTCAACCTTTTCCCTGAACACCTGGACTGGCACGGCAGCGTGGCGCGCTACTTCGAAGACAAACTTGCGCTGGTGACCCGTGCGCGGCCGCGCGTGGCCGTGCTCAACGCTGCCGACGCGCGGCTTTCCGGCCTGGTGCTGCCCGACAGCGAGGTGCGCTGGTTCAATCGTGACGACGGCTGGCATCTGCGGGGCGACTCGCTGTACCGCGCTGAAGATTTCGTCCTCGACATCGCGCAAGTGCCGCTTCCCGGACGCCACAACCGCGGCAACCTGTGCGCGGTGATGGCGGCGATCGAGGCGGCCGGTCTGGACGCTGCGTCGATGGCGCAGAGCGCGTGCTCCTTCGTTCCACTGCCCAACCGGCTGCAGACCCTGGGCACCCGTGACGGGATCACCTATGTCAACGATTCGATCAGCACCACGCCCCACGCGAGCCTGGCCGCCCTGGACTGTTTCGAGTCAGGTCGGGTGGCGATCCTCATCGGCGGTCACGACCGCGGCGTCGACTGGAGCGATTTTGCAAAACGCATGGCCCGCGCGGCGCCTGCGGTGCTGGTGACGATGGGCGCCAACGGTCCGCGAATCCATGCGCTGCTGGAGCCGCTGGTGCCTGAAGCGGGGTTTGCTCTCGCATCGGCGCTGGATCTGCCCGCCGCAGTGGCCGAGGCCCGTGCCCTGCTCGGCGGTGATGGCGTCATGCTGCTGTCGCCAGGAGCGCCGAGTTTCGGTCAATACACCGACTATCAGGAACGCGGGCGCCACTTCGCCCAGCTTGCCGGTTTCGACGCGAAGACGGTCGAGGCCATTCCCGGCCTCGGTATCGCCTGACGGCGTACGGATCGGCGCAGGCACGCGGCGGCGAATCGGCGCCCCAGCATTTCGCTTGCTCGCGTGACTGCAGCGGCTGCATGGACTGTTGCGGCGGTTGCCGGGCCGGTGTCCGCAGGAAAAAAACTCAAGTGAGTGACCCAAATGGGACACCGATGGGCGCACTGGTCTGGGTCAAGTAACCACACGCGCCCAACCGGCTGCGCGCCGGAACTCAGTTTTCGCGCCGGAGCGCGTAGCGCGCCAGACCCCGTAGCGCGGCGAGGGCTTCGTTTTCGGGCAAGCCGTCCAGCGCCGCTTCGGCGGCGTCGGCATAGCGCTGGGCCAGTTCGCGGCTGTAATCGATGCCGCCGGTGGCACGGATCGCGGCCAATACTTCGTCAAGTCCGTCCGAATCGCCCTGCTCCACGATGTGCCGGAGCCGGTCCCGGACATGCGCGTCAGACTGTCGCATCGCATGGATGAGCGGCAGCGTGGCCTTGCCTTCGGCAAGATCGTCGCCCAGGTTCTTGCCCAGGTCCGCCGCATTACCGGTGTAGTCGAGGACGTCGTCGGCAATCTGGAACGCGTACCCCAGGTTCATGCCGAAGTCGTGCATGCGCTCGCACGTCTTCCTGTCGGCATTTGATGCCAGTGCGCCCAGTCGCATGCCTGCAGCGAACAGCACCGCCGTCTTGCGCTCGATCACCTGCAGATAGGTGGCCTCGTCCGTATCCGGATTGTTGACGTGCAGCAGCTGCAGCACCTCGCCTTCGGCAATGCGGTTGGTGGTGTCGGCCAGGATCTGCATGACGTCCATGCGATCCAGCTCGACCATCAGCTGGAAGCTGCGCGAATACAGGAAGTCGCCCACCAGCACGCTTGGCGCATTGCCCCACAGCGCGTTGGCCGTGCTCCGGCCCCGCCGCAGGTCCGATTCGTCGACGACGTCGTCGTGCAGGAGCGTCGAGGTGTGGATGAACTCGACGATCGCGGCCAGCTGGTGGTGTACCGGGGAGGCAGCACCACACGCGCGCCCGGCCAGCGCGACCAGCATTGGCCGCAGGCGCTTGCCGCCGGCGGAGATGATGTGGTCGGCAATCTGGTTGATCAGGACGACGTCGGAGGCCAGTCGCGCACGAATCAGTGCGTTGACGGCCGCCATGTCTGGCGCTGCCAGGGCTTGGATGTGGGTCAGGTCGAGGGCGGGCCGGAGGGGTGCGACAGCGGACATGCGGGCCGGGGCAGGGAGGAAGTGGCTGAATTATAAGGGTTGTCAAGCCAGACTAGCCTCACGCTCCAGCGGGCAACCGGCTGATGGCGCGCGGGCCGGCGGTTATACTTCACTGGCGCTGCCCGCATCCGGCTGGCATTACCGGATGGAAGACGATATGGCACGTGGCATCAACAAAGTAATCCTGGTCGGTAACCTGGGCAACGATCCCGACACCAAGTACACGCAGGGCGGCATGGCGATCACCCGCATCAGCCTGGCCACCACCAGCGTCCGCAAAGGCAAGGACGGCGCAGAGCCGATCGAGCGCACCGAATGGCACCGCGTGGTGTTTTTCGGAAAGCTTGGTGAAATCGCCGGCGAGTATCTGCGCAAAGGCAGCTCGGTCTACGTCGAAGGCAGCCTGCGCTATGACAAGTACACCGGCCAGGACGGGGTCGAGAAATTTTCCACCGACATCGTCGCCGACGAGATGCAGATGCTCGGCGGCCGCGGTGAGGGCGGTGGCGGTGGAGCGAGCGCCGGCGGCGACCGACCGCAGCGCAGTGCACCGCGGCAGGATTCGGCGCCAAGCCGGCAGCAGCCCGCGGCCCAGCAGGCGCCCATGGACGACTTCGCGGACGACGACATCCCGTTCTGAAGCCTCGCCCTACTGTGACGCGACCTTTTCATTGACTGGAGACAACCCGTGCCGACTTGGCTCGTAACCGGCGGTGCCGGCTTCATTGGCGGCAATTTTGTCCACGCGGCGGTCGCCAGCGGCGTGCGCGTCATCAATCTGGACGCGCTCACCTACGCCGGCAACCTCGATACGCTCGCATCATTGGACGGCGATCCGAACCATGTGTTCGTCCACGGCGACATCGGCGACGCCGCCCTGGTGTCGAAATTACTGGCCGAACACCAGCCCGATGCGGTGTTGAACTTCGCTGCCGAGAGCCACGTCGACCGCTCCATCGATGGCCCCGGCGCCTTCATCCAGACCAACGTGGTGGGCACGCTGGCCCTGCTCGAAGCGGTGCGCGACTACTGGCGCTCGCTGGAGGACAGCCGGCGCCCGGCGTTCCGCTTCCTGCACGTCTCCACCGACGAGGTGTACGGCTCGCTCGGGGATACCGGCAAGTTCACCGAGACAACGGCTTACGCGCCCAACTCCCCGTATTCGGCATCGAAGGCGGCTTCGGACCATCTGGTCCGCGCGTTCCACCACACCTACGGCCTGCCGGTCCTGACCACCAACTGTTCTAACAACTACGGGCCTTACCACTTCCCGGAGAAGCTCATTCCCCTGGTGATCGCAAAGGCGCTCGCCGGCGAGCCGCTCCCGGTGTATGGAGACGGCAGGAACGTGCGCGACTGGCTCTACGTCAGCGATCACTGCGCGGCGATCCGAGCGGTGCTGGAGAAGGGTCGCATCGGTGAGACCTACAACGTAGGCGGCGATGCAGAAATGCAGAACATCACCGTGGTGGAGACCATCTGCAAGTTGCTGGACGTCCGCCGGCCACGCAGTGACGGGCAGTCGCGCGC
Organism: Lysobacterales bacterium; assembly: GCA_038233685.1. Classification (GTDB taxonomy): domain Bacteria; phylum Pseudomonadota; class Gammaproteobacteria; order Xanthomonadales; family Xanthomonadaceae; genus Pseudoxanthomonas_A. The sequence goes on from JBBSVH010000001.1 coordinate 10,051, forward strand.
CACCCAGATCACGTACGTGAAGGACCGGCCGGGGCACGATCGACGCTATGCAATCGATGCCTCGAAGCTGCAGGACGAGCTTGGATGGAAGCCGCAATTTACTTTCGAACAGGGCATAGCGGCCACCGTGGACTGGTATCTTGAGAACCAGCGCTGGGTGCAGCGCGTGCTGGACGGCAGCTATCGGCTTGAACGAATCGGCGCAGCGGCCTGACCCAAGGAAAAGACACCATGCAACGCAAGGGAATCATCCTGGCGGGGGGCTCCGGCACCCGCCTGTATCCATTGACGCAAACAATCAGCAAGCAACTGCTGCCGGTTTACGACAAGCCGATGATCTACTACCCGCTGAGCGTGCTGATGCTTGCTGGCATCCGCGACGTGCTGATCATCAATACGACGCACGAGCAGGCCCTTTTCAGGCAGCTGCTTGGCGACGGATCGCAATGGGGGATGCGCATCGAGTACGCGGTGCAGCCAAGTCCTGACGGCCTGGCCCAGGCCTACCTGATCGGCAAGGACTTCGTCGCCGGCCAGCCCAGCTGCCTGGTCCTGGGCGACAACATTTTCCATGGCCATGGACTCACGGATATCCTCAACCGCGCAGACACCCGGCAACACGGGGCGACGGTGTTCGGGTACTGGGTGCGTGATCCGGAGCGCTACGGCGTCGCTGAATTCGACGACAGCGGGCGAGTGGTCGGGCTCGAAGAGAAGCCGCCGGCGCCGCGCTCCAACTACGCGGTGACCGGCCTGTACTTCTACGATGGCCGCGCCAGCGATTTCGCCGGATCGCTCAAGCCGTCGGTCAGAGGGGAGCTTGAGATCACGGATTTGAACAAGTGCTACCTGGACGACGGTTCGCTGCACCTGGAGCCTCTTGGCCGCGGGTTCGCATGGCTCGACACCGGAACCCACCAGTCCCTGCTTGAAGCTTCGAACTTCATCGAGACCATTGAAGCTCGTCAGGGACTGCGGGTCTGTTGCCCTGAAGAAATCGCTTTTGGAAACGGCTGGATCGACGCGGCGCAGCTGGAGACGCTGGCCGCGCCCCTGGCCAAGAATGGCTACGGGCAATACCTGCTTTCGCTTGCCGGGCGGGGAGTCGTACGTTGAAGGTGATGGAAACCGAGTTGCCGGGCTGCCGCATCATCGAACCGGCAGTGTTCGGCGACGAGCGGGGCTTCTTCTTCGAAACCTGGAATGCCGAGCGTTTCGCAGAGCTCGGGCTTCCGGGCAAGTTCGTACAGAGCAACGTGTCGGCCTCTGCACAGGGGGTCCTGCGGGGCCTCCACTACCAGTGGCCCAATCCGCAAGGCAAGCTGGTCACGGTCCTGGAGGGCGAGGTCTACGATGTGGCCGTGGATATCCGCAGCGGATCCCCCAACTTCGGCCAGTGGGCGGCGGTAGTCCTGAGCGCCAAAAACAAGCGCCAGCTCTGGATTCCGGAAGGTTTCGCACATGGATTTGCAGTGCTGTCAGAGCGCGCGATCTTCAGCTATCTGTGCACGGCAGCTTATGACCGAGTTGCTGACGCGGCCGTTCGCTGGGACGATCCATCGATCGGTATCGATTGGCCGGTTTCCAATCCCGTGCTCTCTGACAAGGATGCCAAGGCACCGATGCTCCACGAGATGCCAGCGGAACGCCTCCCCACGTACCTAGCATGAAGATCCTGTTGCTGGGAGCCAACGGCCAGGTGGGCCATGCGCTGCGCCGTGCGCTCGAACCTTTGGGCAACCTGGTCGCAGCCACGCGCACCGGCGCACTTGAAGGAACCGAGGGCTGCGAGCGCGCGGATCTGGACGACCTGGACGAGCTGCGGCGGCTCGTCCACGGCGTTGCGCCGGACGTGATCGTGAACGCAGCGGCGTATACGGCGGTGGACCGTGCCGAGGACGAACCCGACGCCGCCTACCGCGCCAATGCCGAGGCGCCGGCGGAGCTGGCGCTGGCGTGTGCAAGCCGTGGCGCACTGCTTGTCCACTATTCGACCGACTACGTCTTCAACGGCCGGGCCACGCGGCCGTACCGGGAAAGCGATTGCACAGCGCCGCTGGGCGTTTATGGCGCCAGCAAGCTTGCAGGTGAGCAGGCGATCATCGCCAGTGGCTGCAGGCACATGATCTTCCGAACTGCATGGGTCTACGGCAGCCACGGCGGCAATTTCATGCGCACCATGTTGCGGCTTGGAGCGCAGCGCGATCAGTTGAGCGTGGTTGCCGATCAGTTCGGCACGCCGACGCCGGCCGTGCTCATCGCGGAAGTCACCAGGCGCGCGTTGCAGGCGGGTCACATGACCTCCGGCCTGTGGCACCTGACCGCAGCCGGGCAGACCAGCTGGCATGGATTTGCGCAGGCGATTTTCGAGCAAGCCCTGGCGTGCGGAGTGATCGCGCAAGCGCCTGAAGTCCTGCCGATATCCACGTCGCAGTACCCGACGCGTGCCGAGCGGCCTGCCTACTCTTGCCTGGACACCACGTCCTTGTCCTCCGCGTTCGGCGTGGAGTTGCCGCACTGGCGCCATGCACTGAGCCAGGTGCTGTCTACCAGGCCTGAATGATTCTGGCTAAACTCCGGTCACGGCCGGGGAGGTCGGCAACGGGAAAAGTCATGAACAAGCGTGCAGTCATTGCAGGCGTCGTCCTGCTCGCGTGCGGCTCAGCAGCGGCCAGCGCGGGAGAGATGCTGCCGATCCAGGACTTCATCAAGCGGCCGACCTACAGCGGCGTGAAGATCTCGCCGAACGGCGACTATCTTGCGGTCACCGTCGATCAGGGCGAACAGGATATCCTGACCGTGCTGCGCACCAGCGATCTGTCGATCCTCAAGGTGAATCGGCTGCCCGATGACAAGAGCGTTGGCGCCTTCCACTGGGTGGGTCCCGAACGCCTGATGTTCAACTCGGTCCGGAAAGTGGGCCGGTTCGCGCAGCCCTTTGCCACCGGCGAATGGTACGGAGTCAACGCTGACGGCAGCCAGGCCAGGCCGCTGGTCTTTTACGGCACGCGCGATGCGACCCAGCGGAGCAAGGCGATCGGCAACGAACGCTTCAGTCTGCTCGACACCTTGCAGGACGACCCGGACAACGTGCTGATGTCGGTGAACTATCCCCGTTCCAAGGACGGAACGGGCACCGAAGTGGTGCTGTTCGATACGGTCAGCGGCCGGCGCAAGCCACTGGCACGGGCGCCTCGGGAGGACTGCAGCATCGCTCTGGACGCGTCGAAGTCGCCGCGCTATGCAGTGTGTTACGACAGCGAAGACGAGCAAGGCAATTTCGACACCCATAACGAGCTGTATCAGCGACAGCCTGACGGCAGCTGGACTTTGATCAACAGTTCGAAGTCGACCGGGAAGATGTTGTCGGTACTCGGCAGCGCCGCGGATGGCCGGGTCTATGCCACGCAGAGTGACGGCAAGGGAACCGAGGCGCTGGGCACCATCGATACCGACACAGGGCAATTCAAGACGCTGTTCAAGGACCCGCTGTCCGACCCGTCGCGGTATATCACCGCGTCCGACGGCGACACCATCATCGGCGTGATGACCGAGGCAGGTGCGCCGACCATCAAGCTGGTCGACGAATCGCACCCGGATGCCGCGGTCTATGCATCGCTTGCAGCGGCCTTCGAAGGCCAGGTGGTGGACTTTTCCAGCGCCACCAGCGACGGCAAGACCATCATCGTGTCGGTCTACAGTGACAGCAACCCGGGTGAGCTGTATCTGTACGACCGTGACACCGGCAAGGCGCGCTTCCTGATGCGCAGCCGCGGCTGGCTGGAGCCCGAGCAGATGGCGACTGTCAAGCCGTTCAATTTCCGCAGTCGCGATGGTCTGCAGATCTACGGCTACCTGACCGTACCCAACGGCTCGGACGGCAAGAACCTTCCGATGATCGTCAATCCGCACGGCGGGCCCATGGGTCCGCGCGATGACTGGCGCTTCAATTGGGAAACCCAGCTGCTCGCCAGTCGTGGTTACCTGGTGCTGCAGGTCAACTACCGTGGGTCAGGAGGATTTGGCAAGGCGTTCCAGGACCGGGCCTTTGGGCAGTGGGGCGACGGGATCATGAACGATGTCATCGATGCGACCCGCTGGGCGGTTGAAGCGGGATACGCGGACGAAGAGCGGATCTGCATCTATGGCGGCAGCTTCGGCGGCTATGCGGCGCTCATGGCGCCGGCGCGCGAACCGGGTCTGTACAAATGTGCATTCGGGTATGTGGGGGTGTATGACGCGCAGATCCAGATGAGCAAGAGCGACACCAGCCAGAGTGCGTCGGGCCGGCGCTACCTGACGCGTGCTTTTGGCAGCAGCCGCGCGGAGCAGGACGCCATGTCGCCGGTCAACCACGCCGGCAAGATCACCCTGCCCGTGTATCTGGCAGCCGGTGCCAGGGACCCGCGCTGCCCTCCGGAGAACACCGAGGCAATGCAGAAGGCGTTGATCGCGGCCGGCAATCCGCCCGAAGGAGTGATCATCCAGTCAGGTGAGATGCACGGCTTCTACAAGGAAGAAAACAACCTGAAGCTGTACACCGAAATGCTCGATTTTTTTGCGCGACACATCGGCGGGACAGTCGAGGTCGGAAAACCGGAGCAGGACCGCGTCTCGGTAATAGTCGACTGAAATAGGCATCCGCTGTACGGTGCTTTCGCGTTGCCACCAACATGGAGCAGATGAAAACTTCGCCCCTTGCATGGGGACACGTTGCGCGGAAGTCGGTGGGGCCGACGCCTAAGCCAGCCGAGCTGGTTGCCGCCGCTCGCGCGCTGACACTTCCGGGCCGCATCGCCTTCGGGTAGCGTGTCGTCTTCTTTGATCCAGGGGCTGACATGAGCAGCACGGCGCCGCCGCAACTTACCTTCCGTGCCATTGTGCTGGCAATCGTGCTGGCCATGATCCTGGCAGCGGCCAATGCCTACCTGGGGCTTTTCGCCGGGCTGACCATTGCCACCGCGATCCCGGCGGCGGTGGTGTCGATGGGAGTGCTGAGGCTGCTTGGCGGTGGCACAATCCTGGAAAACAATATCGTGCAGACCGGTGCGTCGGCAGGATCGTCGATTGCCGCCGGCGTGATCTTCACCATTCCGGCGCTGGTGATCCTGGGTTACTGGGACGACTTCCGGTATTCCTGGGTGCTGGCGATCGCCGGGCTCGGCGGTTTGCTGGGGGTGCTGTTCTCGGTGCCACTGCGGCGCACGATGATCGTCGAGGACCCGCTGCCATTCCCTGAGGGCAAGGCCGCCGCCGAAGTGCTCAAGGCCGGCGACAACCCCGGCCCCGGCCTGAAGATCCTGGCGCTGTCCGCGGCGGTGGGCGCGCTGGTGAAGCTGGCGGCGGCCAGCGGCCTGCGCATGATTCCCGACAGCTGGGCCCAGGCTGCCTTCTTCGACCAAGGCCGCGGACTTGCGTACCTGGGCACCAGCCTGTCGCCCGCACTGCTGGGTGTCGGGTATATCGTCGGGCTGAACATCGGCATCGTGGTCGTGTCCGGAGCGGTCCTGTCCTGGCACATCCTGATTCCGGTCTATAACGCATTCTTCCTCGCGGGCGATCCGGTACTGGCGGCGCAGACCGCCGGAGCGGGTGCGGTCGATACGGCGTTCGCGATCTGGTCCACGAAGATCCGCTATGTCGGCGTCGGCGCAATGCTGATCGGCGGCGTGTGGACGCTGTTTTCGCTCCGCAACTCGCTGCTGTCGGGCATCCGCAGTGGCTTCGCCGCGGCGCGGCGGAACAAGGACGAGTTCGTCGCTGAAACCGACCGCGACCTGCCGATGAAGTGGATGCTGGTGGCCCTGGTGGTCTTCATCATCCCGCTGGCGCTGCTGTACCAGGCCATCGTTGGGCAGTGGCTGGTGAGCATCCCGATGACCATCATCATGATCGTGGCCGGGTTCCTGTTCGTTTCCGTGTCGGGTTACCTGGCCGGGCTGGTGGGGTCGTCGAACAATCCGGTCTCGGGCATCACCATCGCGACCATCCTGTTCGCTTCTGTAGTGCTGGTGTTCCTGCTCGGTCGCGACTCGCCGATCGGCGCGGTGGCGGCCATCATGATCGGCGCGGTGGTGTGCTGCGCGGCGGCGGTGGGTGGCGACAACCTGCAGGACCTGAAGGCCGGGTACATCGTGGGCGCCACGCCCTGGAAGCAGCAGCTGATGTTGGCAATCGGTGCGTTTTCCTGCGCATTGATCATGGCGCCGGTGCTGAACCTGCTGGCGGCGGCCTACGGCATCGGCGCGCCCACCGCCGAACATCCGCAGTCGCTGGCGGCACCGCAGGCCACCCTGATGGCATCGGTGGCCAAAGGCATGTTCGGTGGTGAGTTGCCATGGGGGATGATTGGCATCGGAGTGGGCGTCGGGGCGCTGATCATCGCGCTGGACGAATGGCTGAAGTCGCGAGGCTCGAAATTCCGGGTGCCGGTCCTTGCCGCGGCCATCGGCATCTACCTGCCGCTCGAACTGATGGTGCCGATCTTCCTCGGCGGGCTGGTGTCCTACCTGGTGCAGCGCAAGCACAAGGTCAGCGACGACGACGAGGAAGCCAAGGATCGGATCCACCGCCCGGGCACGCTGTTCGCCGCTGGGCTGATCACCGGCGAGGCGCTGATGGGCATCGCCATTGCCGTGCCGATCGTCGTGACCGAGAACGCCGAAGTGTTGGCCCTGCCGGCAACGTGGCACCTGGGTCAGTGGATCGGCTTGCTGGTGCTGGCCGGGGTCGGCTTGCTGCTGTACCGCAGCGGTGGCAAGGCCTCTGCAGATGAAGTGCTGCCGCAGGGCTAGCGTCGGGTGAAATTTCCGCGCCCGGCTTTGCGTCGAGCCGGCGTTAGCGCCTAACATCGGGGTTTACCTGTTTCTGGAGCCCCGCATGAAGTTGCAATTCGCACTGTTGCCGTTGTGCCTGCTGGCGGCTTTGCCCGCGCAGGCCGCCACCCGCGGTTTCGACGTGCGCGACATGGTCGCGCTGGACCGGGTGTCCTCTCCGGTGCTCTCGCCCGACGGCCATGTGGTGGTCTTCGCCCAGCGCGAAATGAACGATGCGGTGACCAAGGCCACGACCGGTCTGTACACGCGCAACCTCGTGACCCGCGACATCGCGCCGCCGAAGCGGCTGACGCCGGCCGACTGGAACGTCAACTCACCCTCGATGTCGGCTGACGGCAAGCGGGTGTACTTCCTGAGCGCCAGGTCCGGCAGCCAGCAGCTGTATTCGATTCCGCTCTCGGGGGGCGCGCCGCAGCAGTTGACCAGCTACGCGATCGACGTGGGCAGTTACAAGCTCTCGCCCGATGGATCAAAGGTCGCCTTCAGTGCCGACACTTTTGCCGAGTGTGCGGCCGACTTTGCCTGTACCCAGAAGCGTCTCGATGACACCGCCAGCAGGCCAGCCACTGGAGTCGTCTACGACCGTCTGTTCGTGCGCCACTGGGACACGTGGTCCGATGGAAGGCGCAGCCGCCTGTTCGCGGCTACGCTGCCCTCCGGCAAAGGGAAGCCCACGAGCACCGCGGTCGCGCTGAGCAACACGCTGGACGGGGATGTGCCGGCCAAGCCGTTCGGAGACCAGGGCGATTATGCCTGGGCCCCTGACGGCGAATCTCTGGTCGCCAGCATCCGCGTCGCTGGGAACAGCGAGCCTTGGTCAACCAACTTCGACCTGTATAGAATGGATTACGCTGGCAAGGCGGCGCCCGCCAACCTGACCGCCGCAAATCCGGCATGGGACGCCGGTCCTGCATTCAGCGCCGACGGCAAGACCCTGTTCTATCGCGCGATGAAGCGGCCGGGATTCGAGGCCGACCGCCTTGCGCTGATGGCGATGGATCTGTCCAGTGGCGCGACCCGCGAGATTGCCCCGGAGTGGGACCGTTCCGCTGACGGCATCACCCTGTCCGCCGACGGCCTGAGCCTGTACACGACGGCCGGGAACGTGGGCCAGAGCCCGCTGTTCAAGGTGGACATCGCAACTGGCGAAGTCGAGGAAGTGGTCGGTGACGGCAGCATCTCGAGCTTCGATATTGCCGGCGACACGCTGGCCTTTACCCGCGCCACGCTGAAGAGTGGCGACCAACTGCTGGTGACATCGCTGCAGGGCGAGGCGCCGCTGCGTCCGATCACGCCCACCGCGCAGGAGCGCCTGCCTGAAGTGGCGTTCGGCGACTACGAGCAGTTCTCGTTCAAGGGTGCCGAAGGCGACACCGTGCACGGCTACGTGGTCAAGCCGTGGAACTACGAAGAGGGCAAGACTTACCCGGTGACCTTCCTGATCCACGGCGGGCCGCAGGGCAGCTTCGGAAACGGCTGGAGCTACCGCTGGAATCCGCAGACCTACGCCGGCCAGGGCTACGCCGTAGTCATGATCGACTTCCATGGTTCCACCGGCTATGGCCAGGAATTCACCGATTCGATCAGCCAGGACTGGGGCGGCAAGCCGCTGGAGGACCTGCAGAAGGGCTGGAAGGCAGCGCTGGAAAAGTATGCGTTCCTCGACGGCGACAACGCCTGTGCGCTGGGTGCCAGCTACGGCGGCTACATGGTCAACTGGATCGCCGGTAACTGGAACGAACCGTGGAAGTGCCTGGTCAACCACGACGGCGTGTTCGACACCCGTTCGATGGGCTACGTGACCGAGGAGCTGTGGTTCACCGAATGGGAAAACGGCGGCACGCCCTACGAAAACCCCAAGGCCTACGAGAAGTTCAACCCGGTCAACCACGTGGCCAAGTGGCGCGTGCCGATGCTGGTGGTGCAGGGCGACAAGGACTACCGCGTGCCAGTGGACCAGGGCCTGTCCACGTTCACCGCACTGCAGCGCAAGGGCATCGAATCGAAGCTGCTGTACTTTCCCGACGAAAACCACTGGGTGCTGAAGCCGCAGAACAGCGTGCTCTGGCACGACACGGTGAATGCGTGGCTCAAGGCGCACCTGGGCAAGTGAGCACGGACGGGCACCGGGCGGCGTGCCCGGCGCAGACAGTCGATAAGCACCGGCCCCTGTCGGGTCCGCTGCGCAAAGCCAGTGACAATATTCCGAGCCTGCACGCATGCCGATCCAATCCAATGCGCTGATCACCAACGATGCCGTCGTGCTCGGGCTGCTCGCGGTAATCCTGGGCCTGGTCTTCTGGACCGCTGCGCGCCCATCAGGTTTCTGGAAAAGCTTCTACACCTACATCCCGGCGTTGCTGCTCTGCTACTTCATCCCGGCGCTGTTGAATACCTTCGGCATCATCGACGGCGAGGCATCGGGGCTGTACCCGATGGCCCGCGACTACCTGCTGCCCTCGGCGCTGGTGCTGCTGACCATCGCCATCGACTTCAAGTCCATCCTGCGCCTGGGGCCCAAGGCAGTGATCATGTTCGTCGTCGGCACCGTGGGGGTGGTGGTTGGCGCGGTGGTCGCGTTCGTCGCCATGGGCTGGCTGTGGCCCGATGCCGTGGCCGGGGAGACCTGGCGCGGCATGACTACGGTGGCCGGCAGCTGGATTGGCGGCGGTGCGAACCAGGCGGCGATGAAGGAAGTCTTTGAGGTGCCCGACGACATGTTCGGCCAGTTCGTGGCAGTGGATGTGCTCGTAGCCAATCTATGGATGGCGGTGCTGCTGTTCCTGGCCGCGCGCGCCGAGGCGTTCGACCGCTGGACGCGCGCCGATACCTCGGCCATCGAGGATCTCAAGCGGCGAATCGAGGTCTATCAGGCCGAACATTCCCGGATTCCCGGCCTGACCGACCTGATGCTGATCCTCGCGGTGGGCCTTGGGGCGACAGGCCTTGCCCACGCGCTGGCCGATCCGCTGGTGGCCTGGATCGCGACCTTGCCGGCGTCGTGGCAGCTCGACGACTACAGCCTCACGTCGCGATTCTTCTGGCTGGTGCTGTTCGCCACCACGCTGGGACTGGGGCTCAGCTTTACGCGGGCCCGCTCCCTCGAAGGTGCGGGAGCATCCAAGGTCGGCTCGGTGATGATCTACGTGCTGGTGGCGACCATCGGCATGCACATGGACCTGCGCGCGCTGGCCGACCGCCCCGAACTGTTCGTGCTGGGCCTGATCTGGATCGCGGTGCATGCGGCGCTGATGCTGGTCGTGGCCAAGCTGATCCGCGCGCCGCTGTTCTTCATGGCGGTGGGCTCGCAGGCCAACATCGGCGGAGCGGCCTCCGCGCCGGTGGTAGCCAGCGCCTTCCACCCCGCGCTGGCACCGGTGGGCGTGCTTCTCGCGGTCCTGGGCTATGCGCTGGGCACCTACTTCGCCTATGCCACCGGGCTGATCCTGCGGGTCATGGCCGGCGCCTGAGGCATTGCAGCCGGTGCATCCGGTGCAGCGGCCTCATGCTCCATCGGCCCCACGGAGGCGCGAACACCTGCCACACCCGCCCGCTAAAGCCATCGGGCGCGCTTGAACAGCCGGTCCAGCGCCGCGCACACCGCGACCACCACGACGATCAGCATCGGGTACGAGTACGACCCCTGCAGCTCCGGCATGCGTTCGAAGTTCATGCCGTACCAGCTCGCGATCAAGGTCGGAGCCGCCAACAGCGCCGCCCATGCACCCAGCCGCTTCACGGTCTCGCCCTGCGCCAGCGTCACCAGCGACAGGTTCACGCTGATCGCGGTGCCCAGCATGTCGCGCAGCGTGTCGATCGATTCGTTCACCCGCAGCGCGTGGTCGTGCACGTCGCGGAAGTACAGGCGCACCTCCTCGGGGATGATCGGACTCTGGGAACGCGATAGATGCGCCAGCACGTCCTGCAGCGGCGCGACCGACAGGCGCATCCTGGTCAGTTCGCGCTTGAGGTCGTACAGCTTGAACACGGTGTCGCGGCGGAAGTCGTCGGCGAAGATATCCTGCTCCAGCGCGTCGAGCGTATCGCGGAATTCGTCGACGATCGGCCGGTAGTTGTCGACGATGAAATCGAGCACGGCGTACAGCCCGAACGATGGCCCCATCGCCAGCAGCTCGGCTTCCCGCTGCACGCGTTCGCGCACTGGCGCGTACGACAGCGACTGGCCGTGGCGCACGGTCACCAGATAGTGCGGGCCAAGGAAGGCGTGGGTCTCGCCGTAGAGGATGTGGTCTTCGACCACCTGCGCGGTCTGCACGGCGATGAACAGGGAATTTCCGTACGCCTCCACTTTCGGGCGCTGGTGCGCGTTGTGCGCATCCTCCACCGCCAAGTCGTGCAGGTCGAACTCTTCCTGCAGCTTGTCCAGGGTGATCTCACTCGGGTCGTACAGCCCGACCCAGACAAAGCTGCCGTCGTCGCGCGCCAGCACGTCGCTGATTTCGTCCAGGGTAATGTCGCGGCGCTGGCCGCCAGCGTCGTAGACAACGCAATTCACCACGGACGGCGGGAGGTTCGGGTCGGAACTGCTGATGGTGATGGGTGCGGCGGGTCGATCCATGGCCCGCATCGTGCACCGGGGCGATGCGAAGAGGCAACCGGTGTGGTGAGCCGTACGATCAGCACACTGTGGGAGCGACGTAAGTCGCGAAACTGCGTGACCCGCGGGGCCCTTCGAAAAGCATGCACGATCGGTGGACCAGGATCGCGCCTGCGGCTTTCAGTTATTGGCGGTCTTGCCTCTTCGCGACTGACGTCGCTGCGACAGTAGTGCAGAGCTAGCGGCTGCCCGACAGCTCTTTGCGCAACTGCGCCAGGAACTCCGGATCCAGACGCGTCCCCATCTGCTCGGTGCGCCTCACCACGCGACCTTCCGCATCCAGCAGCACCAGCGCGCTGCTATGGTTGAACTCGCCGTCGGGTAGCTCGCGATAGCGGACTCCCAGCACGGCAGCGACGCTGCGGACCTTCTCCTGGCGTGGACTGGCCAGCGACCACCGCGAAGGCGCGAGCTTTCGCTGAGTGGCCACCTTCTCCAGCGCGGCGGGCGTATCGCGCTTCGGATCCATGCTGATCAGAAGGATGCCCAACTGCTCGCGCTCGGCCTCGGTGAGGGCACGCTCAACCGCCTTGCCGCTGTCGACGATCAACGGGCAGATGTAGGCGCAGGAGGTGTAGAACATGCCGACCAACTGCGGCTGGCCGCGCCTGCGGCTCCAGTCCCAGCGCTTGCCGGCCTGGTCGGTCAGTTCGACCTCGAGGTGGTACACCGAATCGCCCGGAAGCGGCGGTGGTGCCGCGTTGGCGCCACCCATTGCAGCGGCCAGCATCAAGCCGGAAAGCATCGCAAGCAGTCGTTTCATGGCACTTCCTTCGCGCAGCGGAATCCAAGGTTGGCGGTGGTGTTGCGACCCTCGAGCGAGGACAGCATGGCCACGCGCATCAGCACCGCATAGTGCTCGCGGTCGTCCATGGCCAACCCGCCGGCACCGCAGAACTTCGCAGTGTCGGCGCTGCGCTGGGTGCGGTCGTCGGTGGCCACCAGCAGCGAGGAGAAATCCCCGGTCCATTCCCACACCAGGCCGTGCAGGTCCTGGACGCCGTAGACATTCGGAGTCTGCAGGCCGGCCCGCGGCAGGGCATTGCGCGAAGGAGTGGAGTACCACGCCAGGATGCGCGCGCGCCACGCCGGGTCCTTGCGCGCGTCGCGCCTGGTTTCGTCGGCCGCAGCGGCGTACTCCCATTCGCTCCACGTCGGCAGCCGCGAGCCTTTCGACTTGCAATAGGCTTCGGCGGCGAACCAGCTGACCTGCACCACGGGCTGGCCAGGCAGCGCGAGGGCGCCGAGGTTGGCTGGCCCTTCCCAGTGCGCGAGATACCGGCCTTCGGCAAACACGCCGGGGACACGGTCGCGTCGCCACTGCGGATTGGCCTGCACGAACGACAGGTACTGCGCATTGGTCACCGGCGCGCGCATCAGCGAGAACGCAGCGACACGCGAAACCGGCTCTTCATCCCCGTACTTGAGCGCCGAACGCAGTTCGCCACCGGGCAACCTGACGTACTGCTCCTCCGCCGCTGCGTTGTCCGCAGCGAAGGGCAGGACGATCAGCAGCAGGGCAGCGAATGGCCGCAACTCAGTGGCCCTCGGACGCGTTGGCCGGCTTGCTCTCCCGTGCGGCTTCGGCTTCGGCTTTGGTCACGCGGCCACCCGGATTGCCCCAGCTGTTGAGCACGTAAGTGGCGATGTTGGCCACTTCGTCGTCGGTCAGCTGGTTCATCGGCGGCATGATCGAGTTGTACTCGGTGCCGTTGACCGTCACCGGCCCTTGCAGGCCGTGCAGGATCACCCGCTGCAGCGACGCCGGATCGGCTGGGATGTAGTCGGACTTGGCCAGTGGCGGGAACACGCCTTCCATGCCTGCACCGTTGCCCTGGTGGCAGGTGGAGCACGTGCCGGTGTACAGCGCCTGGCCAGCAGCCACCTGCTCCTCGACGGTCAGGTCGCCGGACTTGGCCGAAGCGGCGGCCGTAGCAACTGCCTTCATGTTCGGCTGCGCGCGATCGCCCAGGTACACGTAGTCGACTTCCTTGCCCGAGTAGATCGCCGCGTCCTCACGACCTTCGACCTTGAGGATGCCAAGCGCCCCCTTGTTGAAGGCGCGGAAGATACTGTGGTCCACCAGCACGTAGCTGCCGGGCACATCAAGATGGAATTCCATCATCGCCGCGCCGCCGGAAGGGATCAGCGTGGTCTGCACGTTCTCCTGGAAGTGGGTGCCGCCTTCGTACCAGACCTTGTCGAAGATCTCGCCGATGACGTGGAAGCTGGAAACCAGGTTGGGTCCGCCGTTGCCCACGAACAGGCGCACGGTCTCGCCGACGTTCGCAGTGATGGCCTTGTCTCCGGTCATCGCGCCTTCGCTGCCGTTGAACAGCACGTAGGTCGGATTTTCGTCGATGCCCTTCTGCATGTCGAATGCCTGGTGGCCTTTCTCTCGATACTTGCCGGCGGTGTAGAAGTCGCCCTGCATCACGTAGTACTCCTTGTCCACCGGCGGCAGCCCCTCGGGCGGCTCGACCAGGATCAAGCCGTACATGCCGTTGGCGATATGCATGCCCACCGGCGCGGTGGCGCAGTGGTAAACGTACAGGCCGGCGTTGAGCGCCTTGAAGGTGAATTGCGAGGAGTGGCCTGGCGCGGTGAAGCTGGACGCCGCGCCGCCGCCAGGTCCGGTCACGCCGTGCAGATCGATGTTGTGCGGCATTTTCGACTCGGGCATGTTGCGCAGATGGAACTCCACGGTGTCGCCCTGGCGCACACGGATGAAGCTGCCGGGCACCGTGCCGCCAAAGGTCCAGAAGGTGTAGGTGACGCCTTCGGAGATTTCCAGGTCTGTCTCGACCACGTCCAGCTTCACGATGACCTTCGCCGGCGCCGTGCGGCCAGTGGCGGGCGGGACCATCGGTGGGCTGGTGAGGATGGCGTCGATGTCGGGCCCCTGCGGCGGGCCGAAGTCCCCTTTGCGCGCGGTGCTGAGCTGCTTGCCCGCATCGTCGGCGGCGCCTGGATCGGCGGGGTCGTTCTTGCATCCGCCCGTCACCAGCAGCGCGACTAGGGCAAGGCAGCTCAGCACACATTTCATCGCAGTTCCCGGAAGTTGATGATGTGGATCAGTGGAGGTCGCCAAGTGCTTGGCGCGGATCGCCGCGCAGTGAATCCGCAAAGCCATGGTTGACATCGCGATGCTCGGCTTCGTCGGCGCGCACCGCCAGCACCACCTCGCGCAGGCGTGCGGTGGCAGGCAGCTGCCAGTAGTCGATCGCGATCTGCGGCGCGGGCACGTTCTCGACGCGGCCCGAGTCGATCTCGCCCAGGTATTGGGTGTAGCTGATGACGGCCTGCTCTTCGAAGTAGCCGACCAGGCGGTGCGCGGTACGCGACGACGTCACGTACAGCAGCAGGAAGAAAGTGAAGAACAGGGCCTGCGCCACCAGCACCAGCATCCGCTCCAGCCAGTTGGGCCGGGCGATCTCGATGAAGGTCATCAGGTGCATGCGCTCGTTTTCCGCCTCGTCCATCAGCGTTCGGATCCAGCCTTCGTCATCGCGCATCCAGCGCAGGCAGCGCAGGTGGATCAGGGCGGCGCCGACCATGCCCGGCACCGCGGCTACAGTCTCCAGCACGATCGCGCGATTGCCGTAGCGCTTGGCGAAGAAGGTGTCGGCGAGGTAGCGCAGTCCGCGAGTGATGCCGTAGGCGACGCGGTCGGACCAGTCTCCGATCGCATGATGGCGGTCCAGGGGAAGCAGCGGAGTCGTGGTTTTCAACATGTTCATTCGAGGATTCCGGTGGAGTTAGGCGGTGTTTTTCGCACGTGGCTAGGTTAGACCTGCCACCTCGGCCGGCCCTTGATTTCGATCAAGTGGATAGGCTGCGTGTCGATAAGCACGCAGCCTTGACCTGGGTCAGTGCCAAATCCAGCGGTATGGGCTGTACTGGCTTCCACGTAGCGGCTGCCGCCGCAGGAGCAATCACCATGGGATACGAATCGGAATGGGATGGCTTCACTGCACTGGCTGCTACAGGAGTGATTGAAGCCCTGTACTCGGCCGGCGTGGACTGCAGCATCCATGAGCGTTGCGAATGGGTCGAAGCCGGCCAGGTCGACGACCGTGAGCGAGACTGATCGCAACGCGCGCCCGCCGGCAGAGTCTGCTGGGTCGCTGCGGAGTGCGGGACAGGAGGTTGATCCAGCGATCGTCGGCCGCGGGCTGAAGGCCGCGGCATTGCACGATGCCGTGACTATCGAGATCGACGCGCGCGTCGTTGCCGAGGGCCTGGGCATCGCGGCGGAAGACGTGGAACCGGCCAGGCGCGCAGGTACCATCACCACGCTGTGCGAACGCGGTACGGGCGAACACGCCGGCCTGGTCCGCGCCACCTTCTATCTGGGCAAGCGGCGCCTGCGGCTGCTGGTGGACGCGCAAGGCAAGGTGCTGCAGCAGCACCCCGGGCCCGATCAGCCAAACACGTAGTACAGCCAGCCCATCGGATGGTGCATGCGCGCGATGCCGATCATGGCCGCGTAGACGACCACCGCCGCCACGAAGGTGGCCGCGCGGATGCGTGCGGTGCGCCCTCGCTTCAAGGCCAGGCTGCCCAGCACCACGTACACCACCAGCAGGACCAGCTTCAGTGCCAGCCAGCCGTTGGCGTACAGGCCGTGGGGCAGGATGGTCAGCAGCATGAAGGCAGCGCTGAGCAGTATCGTGTCGATCGAATAGCTCAGGTAGCGCAGCGCAGGCAGCATCGCCACGCGCTCGCGCCCGGCCTGCACCAGCACGCCGCGCAGCAGGAACAGGAACCCGCTGGCGAACACCGACGCCACGTGCACCCACTTGATCTGTGCGTAGAACTCGATCATTACCCGGTTCCTCCCATCGCGGCCCTCATCCCGGCTTGCCGTCGGCACGCGGTGACAAGTAGATGCGGCCGATTCGCATCACCCACGGCGCGAAAGCAACAAGCCAGCCCAAGGCCGCTGCCAACTGCCAGGCCATGCCGTCCGGGCCCACCTCGGCGACCACCCGAATCACCGCCACAAGCTGGATTGCGACGAAGGCAAACCAGGCCACGGCCGGCATCACCAGCGGCCGTCCCGAATGGCCTTGGGTCACCCGCGTCACCATCGCGATGAGCACGCTGCCGAAAAAGCCGATGAACAGCGCGTGCGCCGGTGCGCGGCCCAGCCAGAACACCCCGGTGGCCAAGTAGGCGACGCTTTGCGCCAGGTAAAGCGCGAAGGCGATCGGCAACCACGTCAGTCCAATGAACAGCACCCTGAGGATGCCGGGCACCGGGTTGCGTGCCATCTCCGTTGCATCCTGCGCACGCTCCACTTGGACATCGAGGCGCCTGGGCCACCAGCGCACCAGCATGGTCACAGTGAGCGCCAAGAGGGGCAAGTCCGCGATCCACAGCCACGAATACGCGTGCACCAGCTCCAGTCCCATGTGCAGCAGCGCCAGCGGCCAGAACAGCGCAAGAAGCCACAGCGGACGCCATGGCTGGTAACCCTCGACCACGCTGCCGGCAAAGAACGGGAACATGCGGTGGGCCACGGTCACATACACCGGCAGCAGCAGGCCGAAGGTGCCGATCTTGATGCTCGCAAACGCCCACAAGGGCGAGGCGCCGAGCAGGAACGCCAGCCACGCCACGGCGCCGGTCAGCCCTAGGACCAGAGCCGCCAGGCAGGAGCGAGCGTGCCAGGTGGTGCCGGCCTCGCGCCACAGCAGCGGGGCCAGCGCCGAAATTCCGGCCACGAAGCCGAGCACGGTCAGCAGGCTGCCCGCGAGCACGCCGTAGGGCACGCCCAGAGCGCCCAGCAGGCTGGCCAGCTGGCCGCCCATCAAGCCGATCCCCACCGGCAGATAGCGCACCCGCGCGATGTCCGGCTGGCCGGTCCATTTGGGGAAGGTAGTGAGCAGGAAGCCGAAGAAAAAGCTGGGTA
Source organism: Lysobacterales bacterium (assembly GCA_038233685.1). Classification (GTDB taxonomy): domain Bacteria; phylum Pseudomonadota; class Gammaproteobacteria; order Xanthomonadales; family Xanthomonadaceae; genus Pseudoxanthomonas_A. The sequence goes on from JBBSVH010000001.1 coordinate 27,422, forward strand.
GCACCTGGTATTGCATGACGAACGCGTGGATCCAGCCCGCCGGAATACCGTCAGGTTGCGGCAGTCCAACTGCAGGCCATCGCGCCGAGGCCAGCCAGGCCGTCCACCAGGCCATGGCCAGCAGCAGGTTGCCCGCACCGATGAAGAACATCAGCCGGTGCGGCGCCGCTACCAGCAGGCGTGGGGAGAGTGGCGCGAGCAAAATGGACGGAGTCGGTTCGGATTTCATGGGTTGCCTGTTCGCATGGGCGTGTCTTTCAGCGGGAGCCACAAGGAAGCAGGCCACCCGGAGGTGGCCTGCAGTGCATCAGGGCTCGATCCGTTCCACTTCCCCAGCCAACACGGGCTCGCGCCGCGGCGCGATCCACAGCCTCAGCACGAACCAGGCCAGGGCTACGGCGCCGATGCTGAAGAGGATATCCCCAGGCATGCGCATCCAGATCAGCAGTTCCACGATGGGTTTTTGCATGAATTCGGCCGAACGCGAGTACCAGTAGCCGTGTTCGATCGCCGCTAGCAGCTGCATCGTCCCAAGCGGCAGCAGCGTCAGCACGCCCATCAAGGCCAAACCGATGTTGAGCGTCCAGAACGAAAGTTTCAGCATCTTCGTGTCCCAGACCATCTGCCCGCGCAGCCCGCGCAGGCAGAACAGCACGAGGGCGATGCCGAGCATGCCGTACACGCCGAACAGGGCCGTGTGGGCGTGCAGGGCGGTCAGGTTGAGTCCCTGCATGTAGTACAGCGACAGCGGCGGGTTGATCAGGAAGCCGAACAGCCCCGCACCGACCAGGTTCCAGAACGACACCGCGATGAAGAACATCACCGGCCAGCGGTAGCGAGCCATCCACGGCGTGGACTTGCCAAGTTTCCACGTGTGGTACGCCTCGAAACCCAGGTAGGCTAGTGGCACCACTTCCAGCGCGCTGAAGCTTGCACCCAGCGCCACTACCGAAATCGGCGTGCCGATGAAGTAGAGGTGGTGCAGTGTCCCCAGCACGCCGCCTGCCATGAAGATGATGGTGGCGAACAGCACCGCAATGTTCGCCGTCGAGGTCTTGACCAGGCCCAGGCGGGTGAAGATCAGCGCCATCACCGCGGTGGCAAAAACTTCGAAGAAGCCTTCCACCCACAGGTGGACCAGCCACCAGCGCCAGTACTCGACCTCGGAAATGTGCGTGTGCTCGCCCCACATCAACGCCGAGGCGTAGAAAAATCCAATGGCGACCGTGGACAGGAACAGCAGGCCCACGATGGATTTAGAATCCGTGGCCGGGCCCTTGAATATCGGCCACAGCGAGCGGCCCACCAGGGCTACCCAGAGCAGCAGCCCAATGAACAGGTACCACTGCCAGAAGCGGCCCATGTCGGCATATTCCCAGCCCTGGTGTCCGAACCAGAAGTTGTAGTCCAGCGGCAGAATCTGCATGACCGCGAACCATTGTCCAGCGAACCCGCCGACCACGATCAGCAGCAACGAGACGAACAGGAAGTTGACTCCGAAGCGCTGGTACTTCGGTTCATGGCCGGACAGCGCAGGACCGATGTACAGCCCAGTGCCCAGCCACGCCGTGGCGATCCACAACACCGCCAGTTGCGTGTGCCAGGTGCGTGCCAGGGAGTAGGGCAGGATCTCCGACAGCGCGAAGCCGTAAGCTTCCTGACCCTCCACCTGGTAATGCGCAGTGATAGCGCCCAGCAGGATCTGCACGAGGAACAACGCAAGCACGAGCCAGAAATACTTCGCGGTGGCGCGCATGGAAGGCGTGATGCGCAGCAGCGCGAAAGGATCGGAAGCGGGAATCGGATGTGGCTCTTCGCCGCGTCCGTGGGTCACCGCGTAGTGCCAGCCGAGGAGTGCGATACCCAGGATCAGGAACAGCACGCTGAAGGCAGACCACACCCACAGCGCGGGCGGTGGTGTGTTACCTACGAGCGGCTCGCTCGGCCAGTTGTTGGTGTAGGTCACCTTCTTGCTGGCCATGCCGGTCGCGTTTGGCGCCAGCTTGTCGCCAATCTCGCCGGCGCGCTCGGTGGTCGCGGCCCACGCGGTCCACCAGAAGAACGCGGTCAGCGCACGCCGGTATTCCACCGTGCCGACGGTGGAATCCTTCATCGCGTACTGCTCACGCAGTTCGCCGGTGGTCGGATCGTTGCCGAACAGGCTCACGTAATGCGCGGCCACGTTCGACATCGCCGCGGCGCGGTCGGAGGTCACGGTAATGGTCTTCATCACCGGGTCGTAGGTGTTCTCGCGCATCATCAGCTGCAGGCGGCCCTGCAGGGCGGCCTTCTGCTCGGCAGGGAGCTGCGCGTAGGTGGCGGTGCCGCCGTCGCTGCGCGCCCATCGGTCCAGCACCTCGGTCGCCTCGCGATGCAGCCAGTCTGCGCTCCAGTCGGGGGCGACGTAGGCGCCGTGTCCCCAGATCGAGCCCAAGTGCATGCCGCCCATCGACTGCCAGACTTGGCGACCCTGCTCGATGTCGGCGCGGGTGTAGAGGACGTTGCCGTCCTCGGCCAGGACCTTCTCCGGCATCGGCGGGGCAGCGCGGAAAATCTCGCTGCCTGCCCAGAGCAGGACTGAAAAGGAGGTGACCAGCAGCACGGCCAGTGCTATCCACAGCTTGCGGGTATTGCTCATGGCGCTCTCCATAAAGGTCGAGCGCATCGTGCGCCGCCGCCCGCGACGCCGCCATGATCTGGATCAAGTTGGCTAGGGCGAAGGCCTGGAAGTGCTCCAGATGGCGTGCAGTGCCGTGATTCCCGTCAGAGCCGCAGGATAGGGGCGGCCAGGTCGTCCAAAGCCCCGCGCTGCAACAGTTCGACTTCGCGCCGATCCACCGAAAGCACGCCGTCGTCCTGCATGCGCTTAAGCACGCGGCTGACGGTTTCAGGCGCCAGCCGCAGGTAGTTGGCGATGTCGGTCCGCGCCATCGTGAGCTGGAAGCGGCTGGGTGAGAACCCGCGCGCGGCTAGGCGTTGCGACAGCCCGACCAGGAACGCGGCCATGCGCTGGTCCGCAGACCAGTCGCCTGCCAGCAATGCCGCGCGGCCGATGTCGCGGCTCAGCAGTCGGAAGAGGTGCTTTTGCAGTCCCGGCAGGCGCGCGGCCAGAACTGCGATCTTCGGGAACGAGAACCGGCACAGCATCACCGTGTCCAGCGCCACCGCATTGCAGGGATACGTTTCCCCGTCGATGGCGTTCAGGCCGATAACTTCGCCGGGCAGGTGAAATCCCAATACGTGTTCGCGACCGTCGCGGTCAATCACGTAGGTCTTGACCGTGCCTGTACGTACCGCGGCGATGGCTTCGAACGCATCACCTTCGCGGAAGATGTGCTCACCTTCGCGGATCGGTCCGACGTGCTCGACCAGCACATGCAGATCGAGCAGCGCGGCCTTGTCCATGCCCTCCGACAGGCAAGCCTGTGAGAACGCGCAGGTCGAACAGAAACGCAGCGCGTCGCCGTCGTCACCAAGCGTGCGGGCATCCTGCCGCGGGAATGGGGTTGGATCCGCGTTTGGTTCGGCGACCGGCTCAGATGGCGCGCGAGAATTGTGGGTTGGCAACGTTGGCAGGCCTGTCGAGGTAACGATCGAAGCACATGGCCATGTTACGCACCAACAACCGCCCGCGCGAGGTGGCCACGATCCGCTGCGGCTCGATCCGCACCAGCCCGTCTTCCACCAGCGGCCGCAGATTTTCGAGCGCTTCGGCGAAATACGCGCGGAAGTCGATCAGGTAGCGTCGTTCCAGCGCCGCCATCGGGATCTCGCCCTGGCACATCAGTCGCTGGATCACGTCGGCGCGCAGCTGGTCATCCTCGTTCAGCTGCAGGCCACGGAATACCGGCAGTCGCCCCAGGTCCAGGGCAATCTCCCAGCCGGCAAGTTTACGGGGATTCTGGCTGAAGCTGTCGCCGATATGGCTGATCGCGCTGACGCCAAGTCCGATAAGGTCAGTATCGGAGTGCGTGGTGTAGCCCATGAAATTGCGGTGCAGCCCACCCCGGGCCTGTGCCCGGGCGAGTTCGTCGTCGGGCAGCGCAAAGTGATCCATGCCGATGTACACGTATCCCGCCGCTGTCAACTTCTCGATCGCCAGCTGCAACAGTCCAAGTTTCGCGGCGGGCGAGGGCAGGTCGTTCTCGTCAATCTGCCGCTCTGGCTTGAACACTTCGGGAAGGTGCGCATAGCTGTAAACCGCAAGCCGGTCGGGACGCGCCGCCACGATGGTGTCCAACGTGTGTGCAAAACCCTCGGCATTCTGCTTCGGAAGGCCATAGATCAGATCGACATTGACCGAGCGCAGCCGATGCCGGCGGCACGCCTGGATGATGGCCAAGGTCTCCTCGGCGCTCTGCACGCGGTTGACCGCAGCCTGCACCACAGGGTCGAAATCCTGCACACCCAGGCTGGCGCGGTTGAAGCCGATCGCGGCAAGCTCACCGATGTCCCCCGGGGTGACATGGCGCGGATCGAGTTCGATGGAAATGTCGCGCTCACGGTCGTCGGCGAAGTGGAAATGTGCGCGCAGCGTAGCCACTACCTCAGCCAGTTGCGCCGGGGAGAGGAAGTTGGGTGTGCCGCCACCAAAATGCAGCTGGATGACTTCGCGATCGCGATCAAACAGTGCCGCTGTCAATGCGATCTCGCGGTATAGCCGCGCCAGGTAGCTTTCGCCACGGGCGACATCGCGGCTGATGATCCGGTTGCAGCCACAGTAGAAGCACGGACTCATGCAGAACGGCACATGCACGTAGAGTGACAGGCGCCGCGGTATCGGATCCCCGTTGCTGGCCATAGCCGCAGCACGCAACTGTGGTTCACCGAACGACGACGTGAAGTGCGGCGCGGTCGGGTAAGAGGTATAGCGCGGGCCCGGCCGGTCGTAGCGGCGCAGCAATTCGGTGTCGAAGGCTGGGTGCTTGTGCATTGGGGGAGGCTACTTGCTGACCACGGGCAACGCGTTGACCAGGATCAAGTTCTCTGCTGCCGCGAGCCCGTGAGAGTCGTCACGACCGCATGCTGGAAACAGTCCAGGGCACGCAAGACGAGGGGCTGTGCCAAAGCGCTTGGCAAGGTCGACCATATGCGTCGCGCAGGCTTCGTTGCGCAACTGCCAGCCTGCCGGTGACCGATAAAGGCGCGGGTCGCCGGCAGGCTGGTATTTCTCAGGGCTCATGGCCCGGAGCAGTGGCAAGGCTACTTGGCGAGGCTGAGCGTGCCCCGCATCACCGAGGCATGGCCGGGGAATGAGCAGATGTAGGTGTACTTCTCGCCTGCCTTGAGCTTGGCGACGGGAATGGTGATCGTGGCCGATTCTCCGCCACCGACAATCTTGCTCGCGGCGATCACGCGCGGGTCGCCCGGCTTGACGTAGTTCTGTTTGACGCCGGCTTCCATGCCATCGGTATTGATGCCATCGACGTCGGAAGTCTTGCCCAGCACGAAGTTGTGCCCCATCGCGGTCTTGGGCAGCTTGCCGACGTGCTTCAGGGTGACGGTGAACTGTTTGCAGGACGCGGGCACCACCAGGGTCTTGGTGGTGAACTGCATCGCATCGGTACTATGGACCGTGGCGCTGCAGGTCGCAGCCTGCGACGGGCTGGAAAACAGCATGCCCGCCAAGGCAACGGCGCCCAGCAGGCCGGCGGCGGAGAGTTCACGAATCATGGGTTGTCTCCAGTGGGTATGTCGTTCAATGGATCCAGTGTGGACCTGCACCGTGCTTGGCCACTTGACGCAGATCAGCGTAGGTCCGTTTGATGGCGCGAACAATGAACCCGTTTCAGCTCGAGGCTTCCATGACCCGCATGGACTGGGTCTACCGGTCTGGCGAGGAACTCAACGTGAATCAAGCAGCGCTAGGGACGAAGAAATCTCGCAGAGATCTCAGAGCGCGTTTTTTTTGGCCGGGCGTTATGAGCAGCCGCCGCAGCACTCGCTGCCTTCGCCACTGTGCGGCGCGGCGGAGCTGGCGGAGTAGCCGGCGCCGGCCAGCGCGTCGATCGCCTGTTTATCGGTCAGCACGCCCTCCACGCGCACGCGGCCTGCGTCCGCCAGCATCGTAACTTGCGCGGTCGGATCCAGGTCCAGGATGGTTTTCCTGATCGTCTCGCCACACGAGTTTGAGCTGATGTCCTTGATGTCGAGCAACATGATGAAGTCCTGTTATATCGGGGCCTGTCATCGTCGCCGCGCTGCTTCGAAAACACCTTGATCCAGGTCATGGGGTCGAGCGATAGCGTATCCGTGGATGGATCAATGCTGGACACCTGTCGCGACCAAGGTGATCAGTTATTGGCGGTCTTGCCTCCTCGCGACTGACGTCGCTCCCACAAGGGCGGGGTGCTATCGCGCGATGAAGCGGATGGCCTGGCCGCCGCCCGGGGCCAGACGCAGCTCAAGCGTGTCGACGCTGCTCACCCGGCGCTCCTCGATCACGATGTCCTTGGGTGCGGTTTTCCAGTGGGCCTTGTCGCCGTCGCGGTAGATCTGCGCGGTGTAGCTGCGGCCGCTGTCCAGGAACGACAGCGGTACAGAAAGCATGCGCGCCTCTTCATCCGAAACAGCTCCGAGGTACCAGTCATCCGAGTTGCGATCCTTGCGCGCGATGGTGACAAAATCACCAACCTCGCCGTTGAGCACGCGGGTGTCCTCCCAGTCCACCGGCACGTCCTTGATGAACTGGAATGGCGCGGGATTCTGCTCGTAGTTGTCGAGCAGGTCGGCGGCCATTTGCAGCGGACTGTAGATCACCACGTAGAGCGCCAGCTGCTTGGCCCAGGTGGTGGCGATGCCGTCGGTGGAGCGGGTCTTCATGCCGAAGATGCCGGGCGTGTAATCCATGGGCCCGGCCAGCAGCCGGGTGAACACCAGGTTGGCCTCGTGTTCGGGTGGATTGCCGGGTTGGCCCCATGCGCTGAATTCCATGCCGCGTGCGCCTTCGCGGGTGATCCAGTTGGGGTAGGTGCGGCGCAGGCCGGTGTCCTTGATCGGCTCATGCGGATTGACCGCAATACGGTGGCGCGCAGCCGCATCAACCACCTTCTGGTGATGACGGGCCATGTGCTGGCCCTCGTGCCAGGCGAACCTGATGTTGCCGTTGTCGTCAAGCACCTTGGCCTGGCCTGCGTCGGCGACGTAGCCGGTCTTGACCGCGCTGATGCCGAGCCGCTGGTACAGGTCGAACGCATCCTCCAGCTGAGCCTCGTAATGCGCTGCGTTGCCCGAGGTCTCGTGATGGCCGATCAAGGTGACGCCGTTGGATTTCGCATAGGCGGCGAGTTTTTCGATGTCGAAGTCGGGATAGGGCGTGGTGAAGCTGAAGTCCTCGCCGTTTCCAAACCAGTCGCCGTCCCAGCCGACATTCCAGCCCTCGACCAGCACGCCATCGAAGCCATTTTTCGCAGCGAAGTCGATGTGGCGCATGACGTTCTCGTTGGTGGCGCCGTGGCGCGGACCAGAAGCCCAGGTTTTGGTGTCCAGGTGCATTTCCCACCACACGCCAACGTACTTCATCGGTTTGACCCACGACACGTCGCCCAGCGCGTTGGGTTCGTTGAGGTTGAGGATCAGCGAGGACATGGCCAGGCCAGCGGCATCGCTGGACAGCATGAAGGTACGCCACGGCGTGTTGAACGGAGCGCTGCGCACGACCTTGCCGCCACCGATGCCCGGGGTGAGGTCGGCGCGCAGCGTTCGGCCCTCGATGCGGGTGAGATTCATGCCCGAGTAGTCGACCAGGGCGGCCTCATGGATGGAGATATGCAGTCCGTCCTCGGTGCGCAGGGTGATCGGCGTCTGCGCGTCGCCAACTTCCTGGAGCGGAGTGCGGTGGTAGAGGTATTCCTCGCGATTCCATTGGCCGGCGGGAATCCACCACGCGGTGGCTGGATCGGCAATGTTGAACTCGGTCAGTTCCTCGCTGATGTGCACCTGCTCGAGCTGTGGCTGGTCAGGGAATTCGTAGCGAAAGCCGACGCCATCGTCGAACAGGCGGAACACCACGTCATAGCTGCGCCTGGGCGGGTTCTTTTCGGACAGGGTGACGCGCAACTCGCTGTAGTGGTTGCGCACCTGACGACGTTCGCCCCAGGGCTGCTCCCAGGTCTCATCGAACGTGCGTGATCGGTGCGCGTCGATGACCATGTTGCGCTCGAACTTGGGCGCGTCCAGGAACAGGAAGCCCAGACGCGAGGGCGCGATGACCTCGCGTCCGTCGCGCAGGATCGAGTAGCCGGGGCGACCGTCGTTGTCGGTGGTGACCAGCACCGACAGGCGTCCATCAGGAGAGGCCTGGCGGGCCGTCGCCGGCGATGTCGCGGCATGGGTGTTGGCTGACACGAACATGGCGGCGAGCGCGAACAGGCGGATCAGCATGCTGGAGTCCAGGGAGCGGCAGGCGAACCGCATCCTGCGCCCGAGGGTTCAGGCGGACAAGCTGCCGCGCGGTGCGAATACGTATGCAAGCGCGGCATGCACCGGCAGCAGCAGGGCAACCCAGCTCTGGTTGTACTGCAGCGGCAGCTGCAGCCAGTGCAGGAACCAGGCAAGGCCGGCACCTGCGGCGACCGTGATGATCAGCCACGACTGCCATTTCGCCAGCGCGCGCCGGCGCAGCAGCGTGATGCCGGCGGGCACAAGCAGCACGCACAGCGGATTGAACAGCAGCAGGTTGCGGTTGGCCCATGCGGCCTGGTGTTCGGTGAAGCCCCACAGGAAGACCATCACGAGGCCTGCGAGGCCACACACGGTCCATAGCAACAGGCCGAACCCGCCCAGCAGGCGCGGCGCACGGCGCGCCGCCGCCAAGATCAGCACCGCAAGCAGCACGCCTGCGCCAAGCCACGGCAACCAGCGGCGCGCCCGCTCCTCCGGCTCCGGCGCAATCGAGTGCGGCACGAGTCGCACCTCTTCACGCACCAGCGGGCGGCCCTCGCTGTTGCGCGCCTCGCGCAGGCTGTCGGCCAGGCGCATCGGCACGTACGCCTCTTCCCAGCGCGACATCGGGGTGTCGGCATAGGGCCCGAGCCCGATGTCGAAGCCCAGCCACATCCACGTTGCCGGCGAGGCAAGGCGCACGGCTTCACTGCGGAAGGTATTGCCGCGCGAGCGGCCCACCAGCTGCGACTTCAGCGCGCCGTCCATGGCCCCGTCGATCATGTCGCGGACCTTGGTTGAGCAGTTGTTGGTGAAGTACTTGTAGTCGTAGCGTGCGTTTTCCGGCTTGGCGTGCTCGGCCAGCGCGGCGGCCAGGGCTTGCGCACGGTCCGGCGGCAGGTCCAGCCACTGCAGGTTCACGCCGCGCCCGACCTCGCGGTAATAGGCGAGGTCTTCTTCCAGGGGCAGGGATACCAGGTAGTACTGCATGTCGCCGAGCGCGAAGCGCCTCACGAAGCCCGGCTCGCCCATGTCGAAGAAGCCGAAGTTGTAAGACGTGGCCGCTCCCGTTGCCGGGTCGACCACCACGATTGCATCGTGACCAAAGCGTTCGAAGAAGATCTCGCCGGGCTGCATGGTGATGACGCCGATGCGCGGCGCAGTTCCTGTGGGAGCCGTTTCCGGCGGCGCAGCCCGTGAACCGGCAGCCGTTGCGGCCAGCAGGCACAGCAGGACCAGGCGGGCGAGCAACCTAGCTATCGGAAAGCACGCCGACGTGGAACGCGTGGACCCGGCGCGAATCCGCCCGGGCCACGCGGAAGGCGAAGCGGCCCAGGGTCAGTTCCTCGTCGGTCTCGGGCAGGTGTCCGATCGCCGCGGTCACCAGGCCGCCGACGGTGTCGTATTCGTCATCCGGGAAATCGGCGCCGAAGCGCTCGTTGAAATCGTCGATCGGGGTCAGTGCGTCGACCACGTACTGGCCGTCGGCCTGTGCGGCGATGAGCGCAGCGCCGTCCTCGGCTTCGTCGTGTTCGTCGTCGATCTCGCCGACGATTTCCTCCAGCACGTCCTCGATCGTCACCAGCCCGGCCACGCCGCCGTACTCGTCCACCACTATCGCCATGTGGTTGCGCGACAGGCGGAATTCCTTGAGCAGCAGGTTGAGCTTCTTGGATTCGGGAATCAGCACCGCCGGGCGCATCAGTTCGCGGATGTTGCCGGGGCGCTGGTCGTCGACCACGCCGCGCAGCAGGTCCTTGGCCAGCAGGATACCGAGGATCTCGTCCTTGTTCTCCCCATGGACCGGGAAGCGCGAATGCCCCGACTCCACCACCTGCTTCATCAGGTCGGTGAATTCGCCCTCGACCGAGAGCGAGACGATCTGCGAACGCGAAATCATCACGTCGCCCACGGTGAGTTCGGCGACCGACAGGGCACCTTCCATCATTCGCAGGGTGTCGGCGGCGATCAGGCCGTCGCCGTGCGCATCACGCAACAGCACGAGCAGGTCATCGCGTGTGGAGGGTTCGCCGGAGAACGCAGAACTGATGCGGTCCAGCCAGGAGCGCCGTCTTTCGGAATCAGGCGCGAGGGTACTGTCGTCTTCGGACATCTCTCGGGGGAACGGGCACCCGTGACGGGGCGACGCGAAGAGTCTAGCAGGCTCTAGGGAACGATCGTGTCCGTCGCCGGCAGCGGTTCTGGCGCCTCGGGGTCTTCCCGGTCCACGCTGTAGCTGCAACCCACCAGGGTCTTGCCCGGATGCGAGTCGACGTTGGAAACCCCCAGCACCATCGATTCGATCAGGACCTGGCCGGTCTGCGGATCCGCCGACTCCACGCTGCGAACCTCCTTGCCGAACATCGCCTTGGCGGGCGTATCGACGCCGGTCTCCAGCTCCAGCTGGCGGGCCAGCGGGCGCGGGTCGGGCAGGTCGATGATGGCCAGCACGGTCTCGCCCGAGAACGCGATGTGGTCGGTCGTGTAGCCGAGCACGGTGACAGGCCTGATCAGCACGAACTCGGTCAGGAACAGGTTGGCTTGCGGCAGTGGACGCCATCCCAGCGCCACGGCCTGCAGTGGATCATCCAGAGCGGGAGCCAAGGTCCGCATGTGGGCAAGGTCGCCGCGGCACTCGATCAGCGCCGCCATATCGGGGGGCTCGGGCTTTGCCGCAGTGTCCCCGGGGTCTGGGCCTGCGAGGGCCGGCACCGAGAGCAGGGCTACAAGGATGATGGACGCGAAAGCCGGCATCCCCTCTAGTCCTCGATCACGTAGGGATTGCCGATTCCAAGCTCGGCCAGGACCTGACGCTCCAGCAGCTCCATGGCGTCGGCCTCCTTGTCGTCCTCATGGTTCCATCCGAGCAGGTGCAAGGTGCCGTGCACGGTCAGGTGGGCGTAGTGCGCGGCCAGAGATTTCTTCTGCTCCTTGGCCTCGCGCGCGACGACCGGGGCACAGATCACGATGTCCCCGAGCAGCGGCATCTTGACGCCCCTCGGCATCTTCACCCCTTCGGCGATGTCGGCAGGGAAACTCAACACGTTTGTGGCGTAGGCCTTGCCTCGATAGTGCCGGTTCAAGGCGAGGCCTTCCTTCGCGTCGACCAGGCGCACGGCCAGGTCGGCCTCGCGAATCCGCCCGATCAAAGCCGCCGCGACCCACTTGCGAAAGCTTACCGCTGCCGGAAGCCCGGTACGGGGCAGGGCGTAGGTGACGGACACCTGGAGTTCGATCGGGCCTTGGGTCATGGGTCGGGTGTCTCGCTCGATGAGGGGCAGGAGGATTTGCCCTGCCGCGCGGCTGCTCAGGATCGAATTGCTGTTTCAGCTTGCGATGCTTTCGCTCTTTTCATCCCGTGCATCGTAAGCCTGCACGATCCTGGCGACCAGCGGATGCCGCACGACGTCGCGACTGGTGAAAAACGTGAAGCTGATCCCGTCCACGCCGTGCAGGACTTCCAGCGCATCCTTGAGACCGGACTTCTGGTGCTTGGGCAGGTCGATCTGGGTCAGGTCGCCGGTGACCACCGCGGTGCTGCCGTAACCGATGCGGGTCAGGAACATCTTCATCTGCTCCATGGTGGTGTTCTGTGCCTCGTCCAGGATCACGAATGCATCGTTGAGCGTGCGTCCGCGCATATAGGCCAGCGGCGCGATCTCGATGACGTTCTTCTCCAGCAGCTTGAGCACTTTTTCCACGCCCAGCATTTCATAAAGCGCGTCGTACAGCGGCCGCAGGTACGGGTCCACCTTCTGGCTCAGGTCGCCAGGCAGGAAGCCCAGCTTTTCGCCCGCTTCGACCGCCGGGCGCACCAGGATCAGGCGCTGCACGCGCGATTCGTTGAGTGCTTCCACCGCGCTGGCCACGGCCAGGAAAGTCTTGCCGGTGCCGGCTGGGCCGATACCCAGGTTGATGTCGTGGGTGGCGATGGCGTGCAGGTAGTTGGCCTGGTTCGGACCCCGCCCGCGCACCGTGCCGCGCTTGACCTTGATCGCAACTTCCTGCGGCTCGAAGCCGCCGGCCGCCACGTGCGCCACGTTGGAGGCATTCAAGCGCAGGTGGATGGCGGAACTGTCGAAAGTTTCGCTGGCGGCTTCCGCATACAGCGAACGCAGCAGCCGTTCGGCAGCAGCGACGGTAGCGGTGGGCCCGGTGATCTTGAACACGTTGCCGCGGTTGGCGATCTCAACGCCCAGGCGCAGCTCGATCTGGCGCAGGTGCGCGTCGAACGGGCCGGCCAGATTGGCCAGCTGTTCGGCGTCGTCAGGTTCAAGGGTGAAGCTGCGATTCTGCAATGCGTTCATCGGGCTCAATGTCGGGTCTGGTCGTCGGCGTCTTCGACGCGCCACTGGTGGAAGATATAGGCCTCGTCGTCGATCAGGGCCTGGTCGAAGTGTTCAGGGTCCGGGGCATCGTCGCGCTCGCGCTGCGCGGGCTCTTCGCGTACGCCGGTCACCTGCCATCCTGCCTCGCGCAGGAAACCGCTGGCGTGATGCACGGGGTCCTCGGCCAGTCCCGGCATCTGGTAGCAGAGCACGAACGCGCCTCCGAACTCCTGGAATTCGGGGGCCTCCGGCAGCGGTTGGGCTTCGAGCACGAAGACCCAGAGCCTGGGCGTGTCCTGGGAAATGGTGGCGGGCTGCAGGGCAGCGTGGAGCTGGGCCTTGCAGGGTAGCCCGTGGTTCCGTTCACGGCGAGTCAAAGCCTGCTTCGTCGCCTGCCGTGGACACGGTGGCCGCAACGCGCCCGCGCAGCGAGTTGGTGCGCGCCTCGGTGATCAGCACGTCGACGAACTGCCCGATCATCCGGGGGTCCCCTGGAAAATTGACCGAACGCATGTTCTCGGTTTTGCCCGTCAACTCGTTGGCGTCCTTGCGCGAAGGCCCTTCCACCAGCACGGATTCGACGCTTCCCACCATGGACTCGGAGATGGCCGCCGAGTGGCGGTTGATGTGGGTCTGCAGCCGATCCAGCCGCGCGTGCTTTTCGACAGCGCTGGTGGAGTCGGGCAGATCCGCCGCAGGGGTGCCGGGGCGGCGTGAGTAGACGAAAGAAAACGACTGGTCGAAGCCCACGTCCTCGATCAGCTTCATCGTCTTCTCGAAATCGGCTTCGGTTTCGCCGGGAAAGCCGACGATGAAGTCCGAAGACACCGAAATGCCTGGCCGCACTGCGCGCAGCTTGCGGATCTTCTGCTTGAATTCGAGCGTGGTGTAGCCGCGCTTCATCGCCGCCAAACTGCGGTCGCTGCCGGCCTGCACCGGCAAGTGCAGGTAGTTGGCCAGCTGCGGCACGTCGCGGTACGCCTCGATCAGTGAATCGGAGAATTCCAGCGGGTGCGAGGTGGTGAAGCGGATCCGGCCAACGCCTTCGATCTGGGCGATGGTGCGGATCAGCAGGCCCAGGTCGGCGTATTGCGCGGGTTCGGTCGCGCCATCTCCATCGTCATTGCATGCGACTTCGCCCAGCGGTCCGCGGTAGGCATTCACGTTCTGCCCCAGCAGGTTGATCTCGCGCACGCCCTGCTCGGCCAGTTGCGCCACTTCCACGAGCACGTCCTCGAACGGCCGGCTCACCTCCTCGCCGCGCGTGTACGGCACCACGCAGAAGCTGCAGTACTTGCTGCATCCCTCCATGATCGACACGAAAGCGCTGGGCCCGTGGGCGCGAGGTTCGGGCAGCCGGTCGAACTTTTCGATCTCGGGAAAGCTGATGTCCACCTGGGCCACGCCGCTGGCGCGGCGCGCGCGAATCAGTTCCGGCAGCCGGTGCAGGGTCTGCGGACCAAACACCAGATCCACATAAGGCGCGCGTTTGACGATGGCCGCGCCCTCCTGGGAGGCCACGCAACCGCCGACGCCGATCAGCACGTCCCTCCCGTCTTTCTTCAGCGCCTTCCAGCGGCCGAGCTGGCTGAACACCTTTTCCTGCGCTTTTTCGCGGATCGAGCAGGTGTTCACGAGCACGACATCCGCCTGTTCAGGATCATCGGTGAGCTCGAGACCGTGGGACGCAGCCAGCACGTCGGCCATTTTCCCCGAGTCGTACTCGTTCATCTGGCAACCGTGGGTCTTGATATAGAGCTTCCCGCGTTCCGGCGTCGCAGGTGGGGTAATCGGGGCGGAACTGGGGTCGTGCAGGGAGGCGGTCCCGGGCATGGCGGTTAATCCAGGCGGGTGGAAAGGGTGCACAGTCTACCGGGGCGGGCCGCAGCGCTCAGCGTTCACATTCAGCCACGCCAGGCCGGCGGCCAGCGTCGAAACTGGATCGACCTCGTTCACCGCTGGCGGGGAATCTATTTAGGTACAAGCACTTGGCAAGAGCCCGTGAACTTGGGACACTCCGCGGCATGAGCCGGCTCAGCCAGATTTTCGCAGCATCGCTGCTGGCATCGTGCGTGCTGCTGCCCGCGCAGGCCGGTACGCTGTACAAGTGCGCCGGTGCCGATGGCGTTTCCAACTACGTGAGCAAGAAGATCAGCGGCGCGCGTTGCGAGGTTATCAGTCGCTACAGTCCGGGAAGCCGTGCGGCGAGTGCCCCGGTCCGCGCGCCGGCGGCCATGCCCGTTGCTACGCAGCCGCCTGTCGGGTCAACGCCAGCAGTGTCGCCGACGGCCCCCTCCAGCGCCCCTGCGTCGACCGCTGGCGGGGCGCGTCGCGTGGTCAGCGGCGAGGTCTATTCCTACGTCAAGGACGGCGTGCGCCACTACAGCGGCGCCCGGCCCAAGGGGGTCGGCAGCGTCGCCAGCATCCGCACCATCAAGTACAGCTTCATCGAATCCTGCTTCGCCTGCGGTGCAAGGCCGGGAGTCAACTTTGGCTCATTGCGACTCAATACGGTGGCCTACCAGCCCGAAATCGCCGCCGCCGCCCGGGAGTTCGGCGTGGATGAGTCCGTCGTACGAGCCATCATCCACGCCGAGTCGGCGTTCAATCCGATGGCCCTGTCCCATGCAGGCGCGCAGGGTCTGATGCAGCTGATGCCTCCCACCGCGCGCCGTTTTGGAGTCACCAACTCGTACGACGCCAGCCAGAACATCCGCGGGGGCGTGCAGTACCTGTCGTGGCTGTTGAAGCGCTTCAACGGCAATCTCACCCTGGCCGCCGCGGGCTATAACGCAGGCGAGGGCGCCGTGGATCGGCACGGGGGCGTGCCGCCCTACAAGGAAACCCAGCGCTACGTGGAGCGCGTGGCGTTGCTCGCAGACCGCTACCGCGGCGACGCGGCCGCCCGCTGAGCGGGTACCCGGGGCCTGCCTGAGGCCCACCGCAAGTGCTTGATTGACACCCGAACGTTGTCGGCGGATTCACCCATCCGTTACACTTTGTCGTCTTTATGCGGCCCGCACCCTCTGGGTGCCGGCTTGGCAGCCTTAGCTACCTGAAAGTTTTGCGGAGTGCCGGATGGCAATTGATGGGGTCCATGAGCCTGTAAACACGGGCCGACGGCGGTTCCTGACCGTGACCACGGCTGTGGTCGGCGCGGTTGGTGCCGGATTTGCAGCAGTACCGTTTATCAAGTCCTGGAAACCCAGCGCCGAGGCCCAGCTCGCCGGCGCGCCGGTGACTGCGGATCTGTCCGGTCTGCAGGAAGGCCAGCGCATGGTGCTGGAGTGGCGTGGCCAGCCGATCTGGATCGTCAAACGCTCCAAGGCGATCCTGGAAGCGCTGCCGACGCTGGATGACCGGCTGGCCGATCCAATGTCGCAGAACGAGGACCAGCAGCCGGCGTACGTGCTGCAGGCGAACCCGGTGTTGCGTTCGATCAAGGCGGATATTTCGGTCCTGGTCGGCCTGTGTACCCATCTGGGCTGCTCGCCTGAAATGGTGGCCGAAATCCGGCCAGAGCCCTACGACCCCAACTGGAAGGGTGGCTACTTCTGCCCGTGCCACAAGTCGCGCTTCGACATGGCCGGACGCGTGTTCGAAGGTGTGCCCGCACCCACCAACCTGGTGGTGCCGCCGCATTACTACGAGAACGACACCACGCTGGTGATCGGGCTCGATCCCTCGTCGTCCACCACCGTGGGAGCCGCATAAGCCATGGCCAGCAATGACCACACCAGTGCGACGAACGCGCCCGTGACCGGGCGCCTCGCGGGCGCGCTCAACTGGTTCAACGAGCGCACACCTGGCCTGATGCCGGTGTACCGCAAGCACATGAGCGAGTACTACGCTCCGAAGAACTTCAACTTCCTGTATTACATGGGCTCGCTGGCGCTGCTGGTGCTGGTCAACCAGCTGTTCACCGGCATCTTCCTCACCATGCACTTCAAGCCGAGCGCGGCCGAGGCCTTCTCCTCGGTCGAGTTCATCATGCGCGACGTAGAGTGGGGCTGGCTGATCCGCTACATGCACAGCACCGGTGCGTCGCTGTTCTTCATCGTGGTCTACCTGCATATGTTCCGCGGGTTGATCTACGGGTCGTACCAGAAGCCACGCGAGCTGGTGTGGATACTGGGCATGCTGATCTACCTGGTGCTGATGGCCGAGGCCTTCATGGGCTACGTGTTGCCGTGGGGCCAGATGTCGTTCTGGGGCGCCAAGGTCATCATCTCGCTGTTCGGCGCGATCCCGGTGATCGGCAACGGTCTGACCGAATGGATCATGGGCGATTACCTGCCCGGTGACGCCACCCTCAACCGGTTCTTCGCGCTGCACGTCATTGCGCTGCCGTTGGTCCTGCTGCTGCTGATCGTGCTGCACCTGGGCGCGCTGCATGAAGTGGGGTCGAACAACCCCGATGGCGTGGACATCAAGAAGGGCCCGAAGGGCAACCGATGGG
This sequence comes from Lysobacterales bacterium, assembly GCA_038233685.1. Classification (GTDB taxonomy): domain Bacteria; phylum Pseudomonadota; class Gammaproteobacteria; order Xanthomonadales; family Xanthomonadaceae; genus Pseudoxanthomonas_A. The sequence goes on from JBBSVH010000001.1 coordinate 44,591, forward strand.
ATGCGACCAAGCCGGCCGACGGGATTCCGTTCCATCCCTACTACACGGTCAAGGACCTGGTTGGCGCGGGCTTCCTGCTGATCATCGCGTCCTTCATCATCTTCTTCAGTCCCGCGGTGGGCGGCTGGTTCCTGGAGCATGACAACTTCGTCGAGGCCAATCGCCTGGTCACCCCGGCGCACATCAAGCCGGTCTGGTACTACACGCCGTACTACGCGATGTTGCGGGTGGTGCCGGACAAACTGCTGGGCGTCATCGTGATGTTCGCGGCGATCGCGGTGCTGTTCTTCGTTCCCTGGCTGGACCGGGCCAAGGTGCGGTCGATCCGCTACCGCGGTTTGATCGCCAAGATCGCCATCGCCACCCTCGCCATCAGCTTTGTCTGGCTGGGCAAGATCGGTGCAGGTCCGGGTACCGATCCGACCGAGACGATCATCGGCCGCGTGCTGACCTTCCTGTACTTCGCGTTCTTCATCACCATGCCGATATGGACCACGTTGGACAAGACCAAGCCAGTGCCGGAACGGGTGACCACCCATGACTAAGACGTTGCTGGCCAGGCTGGCCCTGGTGGTCGCGGGGCTGCTGCTTCCGGTGTGTGCTTTCGCGGCGGAAGGTGGCGCGGTCGAATCGGCGGGCAACGACCTCAGTGACCGCGCGTCGCTGCAGCGTGGCGCCGGGCTGTACATGAACTATTGCTCCGGCTGCCATTCGCTGAAGTACCTGCGCTACTCGCGCATGGCGGAGGATCTGGGGCTGACCGAAGACGAGGTGATGCAGAACCTCAACTTCAGCGGGGCCAAATTCGGTGAGCAGATCCACGCTTCGATGCCGCGCGACCAGAGCGCGAAGTGGTTCGGCGTTGCACCGCCGGACCTGAGCCTGGTGTCCCGCGTTCGCGGTGGCAACTGGATCTACACCTACCTGAAGTCGTTCTATCTGGATGAGAGCCGCCCGGTAGGCTGGAACAACACCCTGTTTCCGAACGCCTCGATGCCGAACCCGCTGTGGGAACTGCAGGGCCAGCAGCACGCTGAGTACGGTGAGCCCGATGAAATCGGCGAACGCCATGTCGAGGCGCTTGAACTGGTACGGCCCGGTCGGCAGACGGCCGAAGAGTTCAACCAGACTGCACGCGACATCACCAACTTCCTTGAGTACGCCGGTGAGCCGGCGGCCCTGAAGCGCCAGAGCATGGGCGTATGGGTGATCCTGTTCCTGGTGTTTCTGACTTTCCTGGCGTACCTGCTGAAGCAGGATTACTGGAAGGACGTCCACTGACGAAGGGGATGTGACTCCATCGCGGCGCCCCCCTTGCAGGGGCCGTCGCAGGGCAAGCCGCTTGCGGCGATCCAGATGGCGTGCATCCGGGGGAACCGTGGCGACCGTCAGCAGCGCGCTGGCGGCGTCGATACGACCGGCGGTACCGGTCGCCGGAGAGCCAGATGGCTGTGAGTCCGCGTATGCGCAATTCCCTGACGCTGTTTTCTTCCACCGACGACGTCCTCTGCCACAGGGTCCGCCTGGTCCTGGCGGCCAAGGGGGTGACCTACGACCTGGTGCCGGTGGACGCGCAGAACCCTCCGGAAGACCTGATCGACCTCAACCCGTATCACTCGGTGCCGACCCTGGTCGAGCGCGAGCTGGTGCTGTACGCCGCCTCGGTGGTCAGTGAATACCTGGACGAGCGTTATCCCCATCCACCGCTGATGCCGGTCGATCCTCTTTCCCGCGCGCGCCTGCGCCTGGCCATGCTGCGTATCGAGCACGACTGGGTGCCGCAGGTGCAGGCCATCCAGATGGGCAACAAGCAGCAGGTCGAAGCGGGCCGCAAGCGCCTGAAAGAGCTGCTGACCGCGGCGGTGCCGCTGTTCAAGGCCAGCAAGTTCTTCCTCAATCCGGAAATGAGCCTGGCCGACTGCGCCATGGCCCCGATCATCTGGAGGCTGCCCGCGCTGGACATCCCGCTGCCCAAGGACGGCAAGGTGATCGAAGACTATGGAAACCGGATCTTCCGCAATCCCGGTTTCGTGCGCAGCCTGACCGATCAGGAAAAGCGCCTGCGCGAGATCCCGGCGTGATGTCCCGGCAGCGGCTGCCCGGTGACCTGCTGGAGCGTTCCGGCCAGGGTCTGCGATAACCGCGATGGGTCAGGAACTGTCCGCCATGACCAGCCACCGTCCGTACCTGTTGCGGGCGCTGGCGGAGTGGATCGCCGACAACGACATGACCCCGCACCTGCTGGTGGATGCCACGCAGGCCGGAGTCCAGGTGCCGACGAGCGCGGTCAAGGAAGGCAAGGTGGTGCTGAACATCGCCCAGCGTGCCGTGGTGCGGCTGCAGATTGACAACGATTCGGTCAGCTTCAGCGCCCGCTTCGGCGGCGTGAGTTTCCCGGTGATGGTGCCGATCGCGGCGGTTATGGCGATCTACGCCCGGGAAACAGGCCAGGGCATGGCCTTACCCGAGGACATCGGGCCAACGCATGGGGTGGGGGACGACGATGAGCCGCCCACGCCATTTTCTCCGGCGCCCGACCCGGGGCCTGCTCCGGGCAAGCGTCCGCACCTGCGCGTGGTCAAGTAGGACAGGAAGCAGCCGCTGTCTGCGGCTGCCTTACTCTGCCTCGATCGACTCCGGCCGCGCCCGGGCTGGTCCGATGAATGACACCAGCGCATCACCGCGCAGGACCATCCTGCCGGTGTGCCGGTCGAAGCCGTCGTACGAATAATAGAACCGGAAGCTGCGTTCGAAACCCAGCCGTCCATCCGCTCCGCGCCGCACGCGCAGGCCGGCTTCGTGCACGCTCTGGTCCAGCCAGATGACATCGGCGCCCTTGCACGCTTCGCGCCCAAGGTGGCCCGCATGCTCGGCCGCCGCCCGCGCAGCGTTCCAGTAGGCGAATACGGAAGCGCCGGCGATCATGAGCAGGATGATGCCCGGCGACATGGCTCAGTTCAGGACCGGGCCGAGCTTCATCGACAGGTCGATGGCGGCCACGTGCTTGGTCAACGCGCCGATGGAGATGAAGTCCACTCCATCCTGTGCGATCCGCCGCACCGATTGCAGGTCAACGCCGCCGGACACCTCCAGCGGGATCCGGCCAGCCGCGATGCGGACCGCCTCGCGGCGCATGGGTGCGTCGAAATCGTCGATCAGGATGCGGTCGCAGCCGGCAACCAGGGCTTCTTCGAGCTGCTCTATCGACTCCACTTCCACGACCAGCGGCAGGGTGGGCTGCGCGATGCGGGCCAGTTTCACCGCCGCCGCCAGCGAGCCCGCCGCACGAATGTGGTTCTCCTTCAGCATCACCGTGTCGTACAGCCCCAGGCGGTGGTTGCTGCCGCCGCCGCAGCGCACCGCGTACTTCTGCGCCAGGCGCAGCCCGGGCAGGGTCTTTCGGGTGTCCAGGATGCGCGCAGCGGTGCCGGCTACGGCTTCGACGTATGCGGCCGTGGTGGTGGCCGTGCCCGACAGCGTCTGCAGGAAATTCAAACTCGCTCGCTCGGCGCTGACCATCGCGCGGACGCGGCCTGCCAGCGTCGCCAGCACCGTGCCGGCGGCAACGCGGTCACCCTCTCCAACGCGCCACTCGATGATCACTTCCGGATCGAGTGCAAGGTGACACGCGTCGAACCACGGCCGTCCGGCAATCACGGCGTCCTGCTTGCACAGCAGGTAGGCGACATCGGCAGCGTCGGGCAGCAGTGCAGCGGTAACGTCGCCACTGCCAAGGTCCTCGGCCAGCGCCCGCGCCACGTCCGCCGCGATGGCTTCCGCAGGGGGCGGCATGACCCTGTCGCTCATGCCTCTGGGAACTCCGGAAACTGCAGCGTGCTGATCGCTTCTTCGGCCAGCAGCACCGGTATGCCGTCATCGACGCGGTACACCAGCTTGCGATCCCGCGTCACCAGGGCTTCCCTCAGCGCCCCGTCCTGCGCGCTGCTGTCCACGCGCTGGACCCCGCCTGCGGCGATGGCGCGATTGAGTACGTCGAGCCCGCGCGACTCGAGCATCGCGAGCGGTTGGCGGCTGGACGGACAACACAGGATGTCGAGCAGTTTTCGGTCCATGGGTGCCTCGTATCGCGTCGAAGGTGGCTAGAATACGTCTTTAAGACAGGGCAGGGCCATGACAGCCAACCAGTCCGGGCCGCTCGTCGGCATCGTGATGGGATCCCGCTCCGACTGGGAAACCATGCAGCACGCCGCGCAAAAACTCGATGCGCTTGGGGTGCCCTACGAAGTGAAGGTGGTGTCGGCGCATCGCACGCCCGACGTCCTGTTCGGCTACGCCGCAGCCGCATCGGGCCGCGGCCTGCGCGCGATCATCGCCGGTGCCGGCGGGGCGGCGCACCTGCCGGGGATGTTGGCCGCGAAGACGGCCGTGCCGGTGCTCGGCGTGCCGGTCCAGTCCAAGGCCCTCAACGGCATGGATTCGCTGCTTTCAATCGTGCAGATGCCGGCCGGCATTCCTGTGGCCACCTTCGCCATCGGCGTCGCGGGCGCGTGCAACGCCGCGCTCTTCGCCGCAGCCATGCTGGCGCCGGGCAGCACGGCCATTGGCGAGGCGCTGGACAAGTTCAGGGCACGCCAGACCGACGATGTGATGGCGAACGACGACCCGAGGCAATGACCACCGTCGGAATCCTCGGTGGCGGCCAGTTGGCGCGCATGCTCGCGCTTGCCGGTGCGCCGCTGGGTCTGCGCTTCCTGGTGATGGACACGGTGGCCGATGTGTGCGCCGGGCAGTTCGCGCCGCTCCTGGTCGGCGACTACCGCGACGAAGCCGCGCTGGCTGAATTCGCTTCGCGGGTCGACGTGGCCACCTTCGATTTTGAAAACGTGCCGGCCGAAAGTGCGGAGTGGCTTGCTGCCCGGGTACCGGTGTTTCCGAACCCGCGCGCCTTGGCTATCGCCCAGGACCGGCTGGTGGAAAAAACCCTGTTCCGGGACCTTGGAATACCGGTCCCGGATTTCGCGGCCGTGGCGACGCGCGCGGAACTGGACACTGCACTGGCCGCGGTGGGGACGCCCTGCATCCTCAAGACGCGCAGGCTGGGCTATGACGGCAAAGGCCAGTTCCGGATCCGCAGCCGCGACGACGCTGATGCGGCGTGGGCGGCGCTCGGCGCGCAGGCCGCTAGCGTCGGGCTGATCGTGGAAGCGTTCGTTCCGTTCGAGCGAGAACTTTCGGTGATCGCGGTCCGCGGCCGCGACGGCAGCTTCCGCAGCTGGCCGCTGACCGAAAACTGGCATGTCGACGGCGTGCTGTCCGCCAGCCTGGCTCCCGCACGGGTAACGGACGAGTTGACCGGGACTGCCTTCGCCCACGCCAGGGCCTTGGCCGAAACGCTGGATTACGTCGGCGTCTTCGCGCTGGAACTGTTTTGCCGGGACGGCGTGCTGCTGGCCAACGAGATGGCGCCCCGGGTGCACAACTCCGGCCACTGGACCATTGAAGGCGCAGAGACCTCCCAGTTCGAGAACCACCTGCGTGCCGTGCTTGGCCTTGCACTGGGCGACACCCGCATGCGCGGTGTCGCCTGCATGTTGAACTGGATCGGCGAGCTGCCCGAGGCCGCTCCCGTTCTGGAATCGTCGGGAGGGCACTGGCACGATTACGGCAAGCAGCCACGTGCGGGGCGCAAGGTTGGCCACGCCACGCTGCGGGACGAGTCGGTGGACGCGCTGGCTGGCCAGCTGCACCGCATCGGGGTAGAGCTCCAGCGCGAGGACCAGGTCGCCCCGGTAATCGAACGGCTGGCATAAGGCCGCTGTAAGCCAGTTATCTGCTCACGCAAGCCTTCGCAGATGCACCACTATCCGACAGCCGCAGGATCTGTGGGAGCGGCTCAAGTCGCGAAGCAGTGAAATTGCACAGTGCATTGGTTTCGCGACTGACGTCGCTCCCACAAGGAACTAGCGGGTCTGGTGGCGCAACTTTGCAGTTGCACGCTTGCAAACGACCAGTTGCGGAACGAAATGAAGACGGCCGCTTGCGCGGCCGTCTTCATTAACGGGTCCCGGCGCGGATCAGCGCAGGTTGGACGCCACGAAGTCCCAGTTGACCAGGGACCAGAACGATTCCAGGTACTTGGGTCGCGCGTTGCGGTAATCGATGTAGTAGGCGTGCTCCCACACGTCGACGGTCAGCAAAGGCGTGTCTTCGCCAGTCAGCGGATTGACCGCATTGGAGGTGCTGGCCAGGGCGACCGAGCCGTCCGGGCGCTGCACCAGCCAACCCCAGCCAGAGCCGAACGTCCCGACCGCGTTCTTCGTGAACTCGTCCTTGAACTTCGAAAAATCGCCGAAGGTCTGGTTGATGAGTTCGGCAAGCTTTCCGGTGGGTTCACCACCGCCACCCGCGGAGGCCGGCTTCAGGCAGTTCCAGTAAAAAGTGTGGTTCCAGACCTGTGCGGCATTGTTGAACATGCCGCCCTGCGTCTTGCGGATGATTTCCTCGAGCGGCATATCGGCGAACTCGGTGCCTTCGATGAGCTTGTTGAGGTTGTCGACGTAGGCCTTGTGATGCTTGCCGTGGTGGAAATCGAGTGTTTCACCCGAAATATGCGGCTCCAGGGCGGTGCGTTCATACGGGAGGGGCGGGAGTTCGATAGCCATGGTTTTTCCTTTGCTGGGCGTGGGGGCAGCGACGCCGGAGCGTGCTGAGGCTTTACAATACGAGTCTACCCGACGCGCCTTTGCGGGCCGTCAAAGCAGGAGGACAGATCATGCCGGTGATGGACCGCATCAAGGCAGAAGTGGACGACCATCCGGTCGTCCTTTTCATGAAGGGGACCCCGGAATTCCCGATGTGCGGCTTCTCAAGTCGCGCGTGCCACGCCTTGAAGCAGGCAGGCGGCGCGAAGCTCTACACGATCAACGTGCTTGAGGAACCGGAGATACGGGCAAACCTGCCACGTTTCTCCAACTGGCCGACCTTCCCGCAGCTGTTCATCCAGGGCGAGCTCATCGGCGGCTGCGACATCACCCTGGAGCTGCTCGAGTCCGGTGAGCTGGAGCGCATCGTTTCGGAGGCGCTGGCCTAGTGAGCCTGGTGGATCTGCCCTGTGCACGTCCTCGATCGCTGGCCGGAAAAGTGGTGCTGGTCAGCGGCGCCCACGGCGGCCTGGGCAGTGCCGCGGCCGAGGCCAGCGCGGCGGCCGGCGCGACCGTGGTCCTGCTGGGCCGACGGGTGCCCAAGTTGAACCGCGTGTACGACGCCTGCGCCAGTCAGGGTGCAGAGCCGATGATCTATCCCCTGGATCTGGAGGGCGCATCTCCCGACGACTATGCCGAGCTGGCGGGACGCATTGGCCAGGAGCTCGGGCAGCTCGACGGCCTGCTGCACTGTGCGGCCGAGTTCCGTGGACTGACGCCTCTCGAACACACCGATCCCGTCGCCTTTGCCCGCGCGATCCACGTCAACCTGACCGCGCCGTGGTGGCTTTCACAGGCCTGCCTGCCGTTGCTCCGGCAGGCCGCGGATCCGGCCCTGGTGTTTACCCTCGACGATTCCGACAGGATCGGGCAGGCCTACTGGGGAGGCTACGGGGTTGCCCAGCACGGCCTGGCTGCTCTGGTCGGTCTGCTCCAGGCAGAAGCCCTGCCGGGCGGCTTGCGCGTGTGCGCGTTGCAGCCGGGCCCGATGCGCACCGCCCTGCGCGCGCGTGCCTATGCGCAGGACACCGAAGAAGCCACCAGAGAGGCAACCGCCTACGCCCAGGCCTGCGTCACGTTGTTGTCGACGGCCGGTAACGAGTACCGTGGGCAGGTATGGAAGCTACGCCAATGACGGTGCTGTCGGCGGCCCTGCTGCTGTTCCTGATCCTGGACCCGCTGGGCAATATCCCGGTGTTCCTGAGCGTGCTCCGGCCGCTGCCCCCGCAACGCCAGCGCGTGGTGCTGGCGCGCGAGTTGCTGATTGCGCTCATGGTGCTGATGGGTTTTCTCTGGGGCGGCAAGTACGCGCTCGAGTTGATGCACCTGCGCCAGGAGTCGGTGCAGATTGCGGGCGGGATTGTCCTGTTCCTGATCGGCATCCGTATGATCTTTCCGAGGCCAGAAGGCCTGATGGGTGAATTGCCCGACGGCGAGCCTTTCATCGTGCCCCTGGCGGTGCCCCTGGTGGCCGGGCCTTCGGGGATGGCGGCGGTGATGCTGATGGGCAGCAACGAGCCCACCAGGCTCGGTGACTGGAGCCTGGCCCTGCTCATTGCGTGGGGCGCCACGGCGGCCATCCTGTTCTCCGCGCCGCTGCTCTACCGGCTGCTGGGCCGCAGCGCCCTGACCGCCTTGGAGCGCCTGATGGGCATGCTGCTGGTGGCCATCTCCGTGCAGATGTTCCTGGACGGGATCGTGACCTACCTTGGCCTTTCGGCGCCGGCCATCTGAGCTCGTTGCGCGTGATGCTGCGCTGCAATATCCGGTCACGCCACCGTCACAAATAGGGCCTATCGTGTTAACCTCATCTTAACCTTGGCGGAGGGAGCCGTTCAGGTTGAAATGCCCAAGCACCCCGCCACAAGCCCCTGCGGCTCGCGGGTGAAGTGTCCAAAAACCGATTTGCCATCGTCCATCCCGTACCGAGGTCCAACCTGCAATGAACCAGTCCCGTCAGCTCCGGATGTCCAAGCTCGCCTTGGGTTTAGTGGTCGCGCTTGCCGCGGCACCGTCTTTTGCGCAAAGCACCTCGGCCGGCGTCGGCGGCGTGGTCACCGGTAACGACGGCGCCCCCGTCACCGGCGCAGAGGTCACCATCACCCACGTCGAGTCCGGAACCGTCAGCCGTGCCACGACCGATGCCAGCGGCCGCTACAACGCGCGCGGCCTGCGCGTCGGCGGTCCGTACAGCATCACCGTCACCAAGCCCGGCGAGGGCACCCGCACCGAGGAGGGCATCTACCTCAACCTCGACAGCGTCAACGCAGTGAACACCGTGCTGACCGGCGACGTCACCACGCTGCAGACCGTCGAAGCGGTGTACGCAGGCGGGTCGGATGTCTTCAGTTCGAGCAGCATGGGCGCCGGCACCAACGTCAACCGTGACGAACTCGATGCGTTCTTCTCGTTGAACCGCGACCTGCAGGACTACGCGCGCCTCGATCCGCGCATTTCGCAGACCGACAAGGAGCGCGGCGAGATCTCCGCCGGCGGCCAGAACACCCGCTACAACACCATCACCATCGACCGCGTTGCTACCAACGACACGTTCGGTCTGGAGTCGAACAACCTGCCAACCGCCCGGCAGCCGATCTCGATCGACGCGATCCAGGAAGTCCAGGTCAACGTCACCAATTACGACGTGACCCAGAAGGGCTATACCGGCGCAAACATCAACGCGGTGACAAAGTCGGGTACCAACAATTTCTTCGGCAGCGCCTACTACATCTACCGCGACGCGGACATGGTCGGTGACGGCGCCAACAACCGACCCTTCCTTGGCTTCAAGGAAGACACCACCTACGGCGCGACCTTTGGCGGTCCGATCGTCAAGGATCGCCTGTTCTTCTTCGCCAATTACGAGAAGAGCGAACTGACTGCAGCCGGTGGTGACTCGGGCCCGGTTGGCAGCGGCGCGAGCAATATCGTCGGTAACATCGAAAGAACTGACGTTGAGGAGATCCAGAGGCTCGCCGCAGGCTACGGCCTGGACGCAGGCACCCTGGCCGGTGGCAGCGGCACCAATACGACCAGCGAAAGCGCCCTGGTCAAGATCGACTGGAACATCACCGACACCCAGCGCGCCTCGTTCCGGGTGAACCGCACCGAGCAGGACGAAGCCATCCTTCCGGGCTTCGGCAACAACTTCTTCTCGCTGTCGTCCTACTGGTACAACCAGCAGAAGGAGTTCACCAACTACGTTGCCGAAATCTTCAGCGACTGGTCGGACAACTTCACTACCGAGGCCAGCGTTTCCTATCGCGACTATTCCAGCGCACCGGTGCTTTTCGCCCGGCAGCCGCAGGTGCAGGTCGACTTCGGCAACCAGAACCTGCGCTTCGGCACCGAGCAGTTCCGCCACGCCAACCAGCTTGATACCGAGACGCTGTCCGCGTACTTCTCGGGCAACTACTTCATTGGTGATCACGTCATCAAGGGCGGCGTCGATTTCGATCGCAACGACATCTACAACCTGTTCGTGGAATCCAACCTGGGCAACTACCGCTTCGGGTCGCTGGCCAATTTCCGCAACGGGGTGATCCGCGACTATTCGTTGCGTCTGCCGACATCGGGTAACTTGAACGACGCTGCGGCACAGGCCCAGTTCTCGAACGTGGGCTTCTTCGTGCAGGACAACTGGGCGGTCAACTCCAACCTGACCCTGCAGTTCGGCGTGCGCTACGACACGCTGAGCGTGGACCAGGCGCCCGACTTCAATGCCGCTGCGTCCGCCGTCTTTGGCTACCGCAATGACCAGACGCCGGATGGCAAGTCGCTGGTGCAGCCGCGCTTCGGCTTCAACTACACGTTCGACTCGGACCGACCCACGCAGGTGCGTGGCGGCGTGGGCCTGTTCCAGGGCGCCGCAGCCAATGTCTGGCTGGTCAATCCTTACACCAATGACGGCCAGAACATCACAGTGTTTGGTTGCGGCAACGGCTTCACCAACACCTGCGCCGGCGTGCCCTTCAACCCGGCCAACCAGCCGCGAGTGGGATCGGCCGTCGCCGACGTCGACTTCCTCGACCCGGATCTGGAGCAGCCCTCGGTGTGGAAGGCCAACCTGGCGTTCGAGCATGAACTGCCGTGGTGGGGCACCGTGGCCAGCGCCGAACTGCTGCTGACCGAGGTCGATTCAGGCATCTACTACCAGCACCTCAACCTGGGCGCGCCGAACTTCCAGGGCCAGGACGGCCGCCTGCTGTACTGGTCGCGCAATCCGAACGGAAGCGTTGGTACGCGCTCGCGCGCCAACCAGAACCGCGGCTACCGCGACGTGCTGCTGGCGACCCAGACCACCAAGGGACGTGGCCAGAACCTGACGATCGGTCTTGACAAGCCCCTGCTGGAGAATTGGGGCTGGTCGCTGGCCTACAGCTACACCGAAGCGACCGACGTCAGTCCGCTGACTTCGAGCCGTTCGATCTCCAACTGGCGCGGACGTTCGGTGTTCAACCCGAACGAGGACGTGTCGGGGCGTTCCAACTACACAACCTCGGATCGTTTCGTTGGCACCCTGCGCTTCCGCAAGGCGTTCTTTGGCGCGTACAACACCGAAGTTTCGATGTTCTACGAAGGCCGCTCCGGCAAGCCCTACAGCTGGACCGTGGGCAACGACCTCAACGGCGACGGGCAGCGCGGCAACGACCTGATGTACATCCCGAACGGTCCTGGCGACGTGATCATCACTGGTGGTCCGGCAGATAGCGCCACGTTCTTCGACTTCATCGCCAGCAATCCGGATCTTGCCGGTGCTCGCGGCCGGGTCATCGACCGCAACAGCAGCAACAGCCCGTGGGTGAACACGTTCGACATGCGCTTCCGCCAGGAGCTTCCGGGCTTCATGGCCGAGCACAAGAGCGAGCTGGTGCTGGACATCTTCAATGTCGGCAACCTGATCAACAAGGAATGGGGCCAGGTCGAAGAGATCTTCTTCCAGTCCGATGGCGGCCCGGCGCGCAGCTTCGTGAACTACGAAGGCGTCGATCCAGCCACCGGCAGGTACATCTACAGCCTGATCAGGGACAACCAGGGCAACTTCAATCCCGAGGGCTTCGGCCTGCGTGATCGCCGCGGTGAGTCGCGTTGGGCTGCACAGGTGACCCTGCGCTACAGGTTCTGATCTGCAGATGGCAATTGCTTGACCAAACGGCCGGGGCAACCCGGCCGTGGTTTTTTTTTAGAGCCCCCCGGGGGGCAAATAACCCCCCCCACCCCGGGCGACGGCCAAGGCACAGCAGGCACGC
>JBBSVH010000002.1:0-46722 GCA_038233685.1 Lysobacterales bacterium
CCAACGTGGTGATGATGGGCATGGGCGAACCGCTCATGAACTTCGACAACGTGGTCCGCGCGATGAGCGTCATGCGCGACGACCTGGGCTACGGCTTGGCCAGCAAGCGCGTCACGGTGTCGACTGCGGGCATGGTGCCGATGATCGATCGCCTTTCGGTGGAGAGCGACGTGGCGCTGGCGGTTTCGCTGCATGCCGCGAACGACGAGTTGCGCACTGAACTGGTCCCGCTCAACAAGAAGTACCCGATCGCCGAGCTCATGGCAGCGTGTGCACGCTACCTTGGCGCCAGCGCCAAGCGCGACTCGATCACCTTCGAGTACACGATGATGCGAGGCGTCAACGACCAGCCGGAGCACGCGCGGGAGTTGGCCGCCCTGATGCGCCAGTTCGACAACACGGCGCAATCGCGTGACGCGGGCAAGGTCAACCTGATTCCGTTCAATCCGTTCCCCGGCACCCGCTATGAACGCAGCACCGAGTCCGATATCCGTGCGTTCCAGAAGATCCTGCTGGACAACCAGGTGCTGACGATGGTGCGTCGTACCCGAGGCGACGACATTGATGCCGCTTGTGGGCAGCTCAAGGGGCAGGTGGTCGATCGAACCCGACGGCAGGCCGAATTCCGCCTGCACCTCCAATCACAAGGGCTGGACGATGCCGCCGCGTAATTTCCTGTTCGTGGTGGCAACGGTGGTGTTCCTGCTGAGCAGTTGCTCGCGTTTGACCTTCATCAAGCCCAGCGGCAAACGCAAGGGGAAAGAGGAAACCGCGCGGGTCTATGACGTACGCGATAGCCCGGCGGTCAAGCAGCGGCTTGCGGCACGAGAGCGCCTTGCGCGAGCCAGCCAGCGGCTCCAGGGCGGCGACATGGCGACTGCCGAAGCCGACGCAAAGGAAGTATTGAAGTCCGATCCAGGTTCGGCCGATGCCCATACGCTGCTGGCGGTGGTGAACGATCGGCGCGGCGATCAAGCTGCTGCCGGCGCCCACTACAAGCGTGCCGCCGAGATCGCTCCGAGCCAGGGTGGCGCGCTCAACAACTACGGGGCATGGCTGTGCAACAACGGTTTCGCGGCTGAATCGCTGGTCTGGTTCGACCGTGCGGCGGCAGCGGGAGGCTACGCGTCACCTGAATCTGCACTGGCCAACGCCGGCGGATGCGCGCTCAAGACCGGGCAATACGCGCGCGCGGAACGCGACCTGCGTGCGGCGCTGGAACTCGACCCTTCCAACCCGTTTGCCCTGGCATCGATGGCCGAGAGCGAGTTCGGCCAAGGTCGTTTTTTTGAGGCGAGGGCGTTTTCGGAACGCCGGTTGAGTGCTGCGCCGGCAACTGCAAGCGTGTTAAAAATTGCGGCGCGGATTGAGGAACGACTTGGCGACAGCAAGTCCGCCAGTCGATATTTGCAGCGGGTGCAGTCGGAGTTTCCAGGCGACGCCACCGCCAGACCGGGGGAACAGGGAAGGCCATGAGCGAGAGGCAGCCAATATCTGAAGCAGTCGCGCCTGCGTTCCATGCCCTTGGCTGCGGGCGTGTACTGATTGAAGCCCGCGAGCAGGCAGGAACAACACTCGAGGCGGCCGCCAGCGAAGTCAGGATGCCAGTTCGGGTGCTACGTGCGTTGGAACAGGAGGACTGGGCGGGCCTCGGTGCATCGGTGTTCGTGCGCGGACAGTTACGCAGCTACGCCAGGTTCCTGAAAGTGGACATTGATCCGTTCCTCGAGCAGAGCGGTCTGGAGCGCGTCCAGCCGGTGGAGCTTGTCAGCCGTGCGCACACTCCACGCTACCAGAGGGTCCTGGAAAGTCTGGCCAGACGCGCTGTCTATGTGGTCCTGACCGCTGCAATTGCGGTGCCGGTCTGGGTGGCGACCCAGTGGGATATGGAGGAACTGTCGCCGCCGCGCACCTCCGCGCTGGATCTGGCAGTGCCTGCGGACGGTTCCGCGGCAGCAGGGCGCAACACCACGATGGATGACAACTCCCGCAGCAAGGCGGCCACGGTGGTGGCCTCGCTTACTCCGATGCCGCGGGCCGCGAACTCTGGCCTGACGTTGCGCACCATCGGCGACAGCTGGATCGAGATCAATGATCGTAGCGGCAGGTCCATTGAAAAAGGCGTGTGGACAGCTGGCCAGGAGCGCAGTTTCCGCAAGGGCGATGTAAGCCGTGTCGTGCTTGGAAATGCGGCGGCAGTGGAGGTTCAGCAGGCTGGTCGTAGGGTTGATCTCACGCCCTATCAGCGAGCCAATGTGGCCCGCTTTGCGGTATCCTCTGACGGCTCCCTGGTACCGATTTCAGACTGATCGGTATCCGGTCCACCCCCCCACGAAATTGAATGCCCTGCGTAGACGGGGCGAGAGTACGAATGGCGATCGACGATCTGCTCGACGAGCACGAACAAAGCGAACGCGTCCGCAATTGGCTGAAGAACAACGGCGCTGGTCTTGTCGCCGGCGTAGCCTTGGGACTCGCCTTGATTTTTGGCTGGCAGTGGTGGCAGCGGCAGCAGGCCGAGCAGGCCCAGGCTCAGCACATGACCTACCGTTCGACAATTGCCAGCGCGGCAGGGGCCGATCTGGACAAGGCCGAGAAAGAGTTGTCCGTCCTGCGTAAGGGTGGTTCGCCCGCATACGCAAACCTGGCGGCGCTGAGGCTGGTCAGTGCGCAGGTGGCGGCCGGTAACACTGACAGCGCGATCAAAACCCTGAAATCCATCGACTCGGTAGCCGATCCGGCCCTGGGCTCGATCGTGGAACTGAGGCTAGCCCGTCTCCTGATCGAATCTGGAAAGCCGGAAGATGCCCTCAAGACGCTGGGAGGTTCCGTCGGTAGTGCCGCTGCCGAGGCCCGCGGCGACGCGCTGTTGGCGACCGGAAAACGCGACGAAGCGCGCAAGGCCTATCTAACCGCTTTGACGACGATGGACGTCGCAGCACCACAGCGGCGGCTCGTCGAGCTCAAACTCACCGATGTTGGCGGAACCCCGCCCAATCCTGCGGAACCCACGTGATGAATAAACAATCCATGTCGATGCATGCGCTGGCGATCCTGCTCTTGATGTCCATCCTTACCGGCTGCAGCACGGTGAAGGGCTGGCTTGGCAAGGACGAGGACAAGGCCGGCGCACCCGCAGGACTGACCGAGTTCACCGCCACTGCAGCCCCGTCCAAGCTTTGGAGCGTCAACGCGGGCAAGGGCGAAAACCGCCTCGGCGTCCGCCAGCGTCCTGCCGTAGCTGACGGTCGCGTCTATGCTGCGGGCGTGAAGGGTGGCGTGCGTGCATACGACCTCCAGAGCGGTGCCCAGACGTGGAGCTACGATTCCGATGCGCGCCTGACCGGGGGGCCGGCGGTTGCCGACGGTCTGGTCGTGGTTGGCGGGCTGGACGGCACAATCCTGGCGTTGGATGCGGCAACCGGAGCCGAGAAATGGCGTGCCAAGGTCTCCAACGAAGTGATCACCGCGCCTGCCATCGGGCAGGGACTTGTTTTGGTCCGCTCCAATGACGGTCGTGTCACCGCCTTCGACGCGCAGAGTGGCGAGCAGCGCTGGTTCTACAACAACGATCTTCCGAGCCTGACGGTTCGCGGCAACGCTCCGGTATTGCTGGGCCCAGGGGTCGCATTTGTCGGCAATGACGATGGAACCCTTTCGGCTCTGGCGATCAACGACGGTCGACTGTTGTGGAACCAGGCGGTGGGCGTGCCCGACGGTCGTACCGAACTGGAGCGCATGGCCGATGTCGATGGCGCGCCGGTCCTTGATGGCTCCACGGTGTTCGCCACCAGCTACAAGAATGAAACCGTCGCGATCGATGGACCCAGCGGCCGCCCCCTGTGGTCGCGCGAGCGCGGCGGAGCCGGTGGAATCGGCGTGGCCGGGTCCAGCGTGCTGGTCACAGACGCTGCCGGCACGGTCTGGGCGCTGGACAAGAACACGGGCGAGCCCTTGTGGTCCAACACGAAGCTGGCGCGACGCTCCCTGACTGCGCCTGCGGTACAGGGCGATTACGCCGTGGTGGGTGATTTCGACGGTTACGTGCACTGGCTGCGTCTGGAAAACGGCGAGCTGGCGGCACGCGCCCGCGCTGGCGGAGATGCCATCAAGGCAAAACCGGTGTTGGCCGACGGCACCGTGCTGGTGCAGGACGTTGGCGGCAGGATCACCGCATACGGCCTGCAGTAAGCGCTATGGACCTGGGGGCGCCCGCGGGCGCCCCGTGTCTACGCCCCTGTACACTGCGCGGGTTGCGCGTCGCGCATTTCCGATCCTTCGCGTGCGCAGGACTTTGAACAGGGCTTTTCCATGCTTCCCCTAGTGGCACTCGTCGGTCGACCCAATGTCGGCAAATCGACCCTATTCAATGCGCTCACCCGCACCCGCGACGCCCTGGTCCACGATCAGCCGGGGGTGACGCGCGACCGTAACTACGGTATCTGCCGCCTGGACGAGGACAAGCCGTTCATGGTGGTGGACACCGGTGGTATCGCCGGCGAAGACGAAGGCCTGGCCGGAGCCACCGCACGGCAGGCTCGCGCTGCGGCTGAGGAGGCAGACCTTGTCCTGTTCATCGTCGATGGTCGCGAGGGCGCCTCGACGCTGGACGATGACATCCTGACCTGGCTGCGCAAGACCTCGCGTCCCACCCTTCTGGTGATCAACAAGATCGATGGGCTGGAAGAGTCGACTGCAATTTCGGAGTTCTCGCGCTACGGCTTCAGCGACATCGTCACCGTCTCGGCGGCCCATCGCCAGGGACTCGATGAGTTGATGGAGGAAGTCCAGCAGCGACTGCCTGAAGAAGGTACGACCGAGGTTCTGGACAATGATCCGGCGCGCATCCGCATTGCATTCGTCGGTCGTCCTAACGTGGGTAAATCGACACTGTTCAACCGGCTCTTGGGCGAGGAGCGGATGATTGCATCGGAGGTCCCCGGCACCACGCGCGACTCGATTTCAGTGGACATGGAGCGCGACGGTCGCCAGTACCGGCTGGTGGACACCGCTGGGCTGCGGCGCAAGGCCAAGGTGGAGGAAGCGGTCGAGATCTTCAGTATCATCAAGACGCTGCAGTCGATCGAGCAATGCCAGGTCGCCGTGCTCATGCTCGACGCCACCGAAGGCGTGACCGACCAGGACGCCACCGTCCTTGGCGCGATCCTGGATGCAGGCCGCGCGCTGGTGATCGCGGTGAACAAGTGGGATGGCCTGGAGACCTACCAGCGCGAGCAGACCGAGGCACTACTCTCGCGCAAGCTGAGTTTCGTCGAATGGGCGGAAAACGTTCGCATCTCCGCCAAACATGGTTCGGGCCTGCGCGAGCTTTTTCGCGCCATCCACCGTGCCCATGCCTCGGCCACCAAGGAACACGGCACCAGCGAGGTCACCAAAGCGCTGGAAGTGGCCTACGAAGCCAACCCGCCTCCGAGCGTGCGCGGCAATCCGCCCAAGCTGCGCTTCGCCCACCCGGGCGGCACCAACCCTCCCACCTTCGTAGTCCACGGCACGCGCCTGAAGCTGCTGCCCGAGTCGTACAAGCGCTACCTGGAGAATTTCTTCCGCAAGCGCTTCAAGCTGGTCGGGACGCCTGTGCGCTTCATCTTCAAGGACTCGGTCAATCCATTCGAGGGCAAGAGGAACGTGCTGACCGACAAGCAGGTCGCCAAGAAGCGGCGCCTGATCAGGCACGTCAAGCGCAAGTAACCCGGTCAAGCGCGCGTACGCGTTTGCACTGCCCGACGGGCCCCGGACTGGCGCTGGTTCTGCATCTGAACGATCGGATCCGGGCCGAGTGACGCCGCGCCAGGCGCCGGCTCGCGACCCTTAGCCTGGGCAGCAGGGTCCTGGCCGAGGACGTCGATCCACGGGAGTGTTACGCCGCTCGCGTCCGGATCGGAGGTGGCGACCTGGGCTCGGAAAACCCGAAGCCCGCACCAGGCACACGTGGTCTTCGTGGGCCGGCCGAGATCGATGTGCAGATTGCCATGTTCGCCTGTCGACGCACTTTCACCAGAGGCGATCTTTTCGCAGTGATCGCGCACTGGGGTCCGATGCGCAGCGGCGTGCGCAGCGGAGGATAATGGACGTCATGGATGTGCCCGCTATCAGCCCGCGCCACGCTCACGACCGACAACGCGGCGGCGCCGTGCTGGTGGACGTGCGGCAAGCGCACGAGCGAGCTTCCGGGCGCGCCTCCGGAGCTTTGGAAGCCGAGCTGTCCGCGTTGCGCAGCGACCCATCGGCGTTTCTGCCCGATCGGTCCAGCGAGATAATCTTGATCTGCCAGAGTGGCGGGCGCTCGCTGCAGGGTGTGGTCGCGCTGCTGAAAGCGGGGTACTCCCGGGTCTCATCGGTCGAAGGAGGCACCTCGCGGTGGCTGGCCGAAGGGTTGCCTGTCGAGGTCGTGGCGATCGATCCGGAGCAGGCCGATTTCGACCAGCGCTATTCCCGGCATCTGCTTCTGCCCGAGGTTGGCGAGGTCGGGCAGCGCCAGCTGGAGGCAGCGAGTGTTCTGGTCATCGGGGCCGGCGGTCTCGGCTCGCCGGCAGCCCTGTACCTCGCTGCTGCAGGTGTCGGCCACCTGCGCATGGTCGACGACGACGTGGTGGAGCGCAGTAATCTGCAGCGGCAGGTGGTGCATACCGACGCCCGCGTCGGGCAAAGCAAGGTGACGTCAGCGAGTGTTGCGTTGACCGCGCTGAATCCGCGGACGCGCATTGAGGCAGTGGCCGAACGCGCGGATTCATCCAACGTGGAGCGCTTGCTGGAAGGCATCGATGTAGTTGTCGACGGCGCCGACAATTTCGCTGCGCGCTATCTGCTCAATGATGCCTGCGTGAAGCTGGGCAAGCCGCTGGTCTACGGCGCCGTGCAGCGTTTCGAAGGTCAGGTGAGCGTATTCGATGCCGGCCGCCAGCGCGGATTCGCGCCGTGCTACCGATGCCTGTTCCCGCAGCCGCCCTCGCCCGGGTCCGCGCCCAACTGTGCCGAGGCCGGCGTGCTGGGGGTGGTGCCCGGCATCATCGGCCTCCTGCAGGCGAATGAAACGATCAAGCTGCTGCTGGGTTTGGGGACGCCTCTTACCGGCCGCCTGCTGCACTTCGATGCACTAGCGATGCGCTTCCGGGAGGTGCGGCTGAATGCAGATCCGGAGTGCGTGATGTGCGGCAAAGGCAGGGCATTTCCCGGCTATATCGATTACCGGCAATTCTGCAGCGGCGGCTGAGGACGGCGCCACCGGCATCGGAAAGCATGGCCGTGAGGCCATTGGCGGGATGAACCTGCCGCATGCAGGGCGCTGGTGTGGCTCATCGAGGAATCGGGGACAATAGCGCCCATGACTTCAGCGTCCCCAGCCCTTGGTACCCAGCATTCGGCACGGATTCTAGACGGTCGCCGCATCGCCGAAGACCTGCTCGACGGATTGAAGGCGCGCGTGGATGCCCGTCTCGCAATGGGCGGTTCCAGGCCTGGTCTGGCGGTGGTGCTGGTCGGTGCTGATCCGGCGTCGGCCGTCTATGTGCGCAACAAGCGCCGTGCTGCGGACAAGGTCGGCATCGAAGCATTCGATTTCGACCTGCCGGTGGGTACCAGCGAGGACGAAGTGCTGGCACTGGTGGACCGCCTCAATGCCGATCCGAAGATCCACGGCATCCTGGTGCAGCTGCCGCTGCCGGGCATTGCCGACGCCAGTCGCCTGATCCAGCGCATCGACCCGCTGAAGGACGTCGACGGCTTCCATCCCCAGAACGTGGGGCACCTGGCGCTGCGCGAGTTTGGCCTTCGCCCGTGCACCCCTCGCGGCATCATCACGCTACTGGGCTATACCGACCAGCCGGTACGCGGCCGCAACGCCACCATCGTGGGCGTGAGCAACCATGTGGGGCGTCCGATGGCGCTGGAGCTGCTGATCGCCGGCTGCACCGTGACCAGCTGTCACAAGTTCACCCCGCTGGAAGTCCTGGAGGCACGCGTGCGCGACGCCGACATCCTGGTGGTTGCGGCGGGGCGCCCGGCGTTGATCCCCGGCGAGTGGGTAAAGCAGGGGGCGGTGGTCATCGACGTGGGCATCAATCGGCTGGAAGACGGTCGCCTGGTGGGGGACGTGGGCTTCGAGGAAGCGGCCAAGCGGGCCAGCTGGATCACCCCGGTACCAGGAGGCGTAGGCCCCATGACCGTCGCCACGCTGATGCAGAACACGCTTGAGGCCGCCGAAGCCGCGGACATTGGTGCCGCTGCAGGCTGAGTGGGCGCACGGGCAGGCTGAAACCGGAAAAGGCCCCTTTCGCGATACAATTGCGCGCTTCCCCACACACGGGTCCGCCGATGCTGCGCATCAAGGCAGAAGCTCTTACCTACGACGACGTATCCCTGATTCCCGCCCATTCGGTGGTGCTGCCCAAGGACGTTTCACTCGGCACCCAACTCACGCGCAAGCTGCGGCTGAAGCTGCCGATCGTGTCCGCTGCGATGGATACGGTCACTGAGGCGCGTCTTGCCGTGGCCATGGCCCAGCTGGGCGGCATCGGCATCATCCACAAGAACCTGACGGTGGAGCAGCAGGCGGCCGAAGTGGCCAAGGTCAAGAAATTCGAGTCCGGCGTGATCCGTGACCCGATCACGGTTGGGCCTGAAACCACGATCCGCGAAGTGCTTGCGCTGACCGCGGCGCGCAACATCTCCGGCGTGCCGGTGGTCGATGCGGGCGGGCAGCTGGTCGGCCTGGTGACCCACCGCGACATGCGCTTCGAAAAGCAGCTGGACGATCCGGTCCGCCACATCATGACCAAGAAGGATCGCCTGGTGACCGTGGCCGAAGGCGCCAGCGACGACGAGGTGCTGGAGTTGCTGCACAAGCACCGCATCGAGAAAGTGCTGGTGGTGAACGACCAGTTCGCGCTGCGTGGCCTGATCACGGTAAAGGACATCCAGAAGGCGCGCGACTATCCCGATTCAGCAAAGGACGCGCAGGAACGCCTGCTGGTCGGTGCGGCGCTGGGCGTGGGCGGCGACACCGAACGCCGGATCGAGGCGCTGGTCGGCGCCGGCGTGGACGTGGTGATCGTGGACACGGCGCATGGACACTCCCAGGGCGTGATCGATCGCGTCGCCTGGATCAAGAAGACCTACCCCGAGCTGCAGGTGATCGGTGGCAATATCGTGACCGGTGACGCTGCACTTATGTTGATGGACGCTGGCGCTGACGCAGTCAAGGTCGGCGTGGGGCCCGGCTCCATCTGCACCACGCGCATGGTGGCCGGCGTCGGCGTTCCCCAGGTCACGGCGGTGTCGATGGTGGCCGAAGCGCTACAGGACCGCATCCCGCTTATCGCCGACGGCGGCATCCGCTATTCGGGAGATATCGGCAAGGCGATCGTCGCGGGCGCCTCGACGGTGATGATCGGGGGCCTGTTCGCCGGTACCGAGGAAGCGCCGGGCGAAGCTGAGCTGTTCCAGGGCCGCAGCTACAAGAGTTACCGTGGGATGGGCTCGCTGGGCGCGATGGAGCAGGGCAGCAAGGACCGCTATTTCCAGGACGCCAGCGACGCCGACAAGCTGGTCCCCGAAGGAATCGAAGGCCGCGTGCCGTACCGCGGCGCGCTGGGCAGCATCATCCACCAGCTCGCCGGCGGTCTTCGCTCGACGATGGGCTATGTTGGTTGTGCAACGATCGAAGAAATGCGCAACAAGCCCAGCTTCGTCAAGATCACCGGTGCCGGCCAGCGCGAAAGCCATGTGCACGACGTGCAGATCATCAAGGAACCACCGAACTACCGGATGAGCTGAGAAGCAGGAACGAGGAAGCAGGAGTGAGAAACCAGGGAGCGCTCATCGCTTGTTTCCGGTTCCGTAAACCTGCCAGGACGCCTTGCTCACTCCTCGTTACCGTTTCTCACTCCTGACCGCCGTAGTTGTTTCTGCCCATGACCGACATCCATACCGACAAGATCCTCATCCTCGATTTCGGCGCGCAGTACACGCAGTTGATCGCACGGCGCATCCGCGAGATCGGGGTGTATTGCGAAATCTGGGCATGGGACCACGATCCATCGGAGATCGCCGGGTACGGAGCCAAGGGCATCATCCTCTCGGGTGGGCCCGAGTCGACCACACTGTCTGGCGCACCCGCTGCGCCGCAGGAGGCGTTTGCTGCAGGGGTGCCGCTACTGGGCATTTGCTACGGCATGCGGACGATGGCGGCACAGCTGGGAGGCGCCACGGAAGCGGCCGATGCGCGCGAGTTCGGGCACGCGCAGGTCGAGATCGTGTCTGCCGACCGTTTGTTCTCGGGTCTGACGGACCATCCCGGCGCTGCCCGCCTTGACGTATGGATGAGCCACGGCGACCACGTCTCCAAAGCGCCGCCGGGCTTCACCGTCACCGCCCGCACCGACCGTATTCCCGTGGCCGCCATGTCCAACGAGGACAAACACTGGTACGGCGTGCAGTTCCATCCGGAAGTCACCCACACGCTGCAGGGCGAGACCCTGCTGCGTCGCTTCGTCACCGAGATCTGTGGCTGCAAGACGCTGTGGACGGCTGCGCACATCATCGATGACCAGATCGAGCGCGTCCGCGCCCAGGTCGGCAGCGACGACGTGATCCTGGGTCTGTCCGGCGGCGTCGATTCATCGGTGGTCGCGGCGCTGCTGCACAAGGCGATCGGTACCCAGCTGACCTGCGTATTCGTCGACACCGGCCTGCTGCGGTGGCAGGAAGGCGACCAGGTGATGGCGATGTTCGCCGAGCACATGGGCGTCAAGGTCATCCGCGTCGATGCGGCCGACCGCTATTTCGAGGCGCTGGAAGGCATCGCGGACCCCGAGGCAAAGCGCAAGGTCATCGGCAACCTCTTCGTGGAGATCTTCGACGAGGAGGCGGGCAGGCTGGCCAATGCCAAGTGGCTCGCTCAGGGCACCATCTATCCCGACGTGATCGAATCGGCCGGCAGCAAGACCGGCAAGGCCCACGTGATAAAGAGCCACCACAACGTGGGCGGCCTGCCGGCGCATATGAAGATGGGGCTGGTCGAGCCGCTGCGCGAGCTGTTCAAGGACGAGGTGCGGCGGCTTGGTGTGGAGCTCGGCTTGCCCCGCAGCATGGTCTACCGGCATCCGTTCCCCGGCCCCGGCCTGGGCGTGCGCATCCTGGGCGAGGTCAAGCGCGAGTATGCCGAGCTGCTGGCCAAGGCCGACAACATCTTTATCGAAGAGCTGCGCAAAGCTGATCTCTACGACAGGACCAGCCAGGCGTTCGCCGTTTTCCTGCCGGTGAAATCCGTTGGCGTGGTCGGTGACGCGAGGGCCTACGAATGGGTCATTGCGCTGCGTGCCGTGGAAACCATCGACTTCATGACCGCGCAGTGGGCGCATCTGCCGTACGACTTCCTGGGCACCGTCTCCAACCGCATCATCAATGAGCTGCGCGGCGTCTCACGCGTGGTCTACGACATCAGCGGCAAGCCGCCCGCGACGATCGAGTGGGAGTAGGGGGCGTGTCCAGTCCCGGCACGCCCGCGACGCCGTTTCCGCCAAACCAGGCCAGCGAAGCGGACGTTGCGTGGATGCGCCATGCGCTTGCGCTCGCCGAGCGTGCCGAACGGGAGGACGATGAAGTCCCCATCGGTGCGGTACTGGTGGGCAACGACGGCCTCCTGTTGGGAGAGGGCTGGAACCGCAACATGGTCGAGCACGATCCCAGTGCCCACGCCGAAATAGTGGCCATGCGCAAGGGGGGGCGTCTGCTCGGCAACCATCGCCTGATCGGGACAACGCTGTACGTGACCCTTGAGCCTTGTGGCATGTGCGCTATGGCCTTGGTGCACGCACGGGTTTCACGACTCGTATACGCCGCTGCGGACCCGAAGACGGGCGCCTGCGGCAGCGTCTTCGACCTGTTGGCCGATCCGCGCCACAACCACCGCATCGAAGTGCTGGACGGGGTGCTGGCCGAGGTGGCAAGCCTGCGCCTGAGCAACTATTTTCGCGTCAAGCGTGGCAAGCAGCCGCTCGCCTGAATGCCGGCGTTGGCACGCAATGAAGCAGATCCGAGCTTGCTCGGATAAATCTATCCGACAGCAAAGCATCCGAGCCAGCTCGGATCTACGGAGCACGACCAGGAGCCGAGAGCATCCGGGCAAGCTCGGATCTTCGGAGCACGATCAGGAGCCAGGAGCCAGGAGCCAGGAGCATCCGGGCAAGCTCGGCTCCATGGGTTGGAAAATTGCTACTTGCGCCTGGCGAGGTGGCGATGGTCCATCTCTTCATTGATGGCCGTGACCGCCAGGGTTGACTCGCGTGCCAGCAGCAGGCTGGCGGCGAACATCGCCAGCACGCCTAGTGCTGCCAGGAGCGTCGGCAGCTGGCTCAGGCGATGATCGAACAAAGTGTCGGCTGCAACGGCAAGGCTGGTGCCGACGAAGCAACTGATGGCGGAATAGAGCAGCTGGCCTGCGCGCAGGATGATCAGGCTGCGGCGACGCTGCAGCGCGACCCGGCGCTCAAGCGTAGCGCGCTCGTCCGGGTGCTCGGCATCGACTTCCGCCAGTTGGCGAAGAAGCGTGCGCGCACGGTCGATGATCCTCGACAGTCGCGCATTGGCCGACAGCAGCAGTGACGCGGTCGCGGTGAGGAAGAACGCCGGGGCGAGCATGGCGGTGAGGATCGCGTAGGGAGAATTCTCGAGCACGTCAGGGCCTTTTTCAGCTACGTTATGATGCGATACTTTCCGCAAGGATGGCGCACGAATGACTGCAAGCAATGGCTCCGGCGACCGGCTGGTGTGGATCGACCTGGAAATGACCGGGCTGGACACCGACAACGACTCGATCATCGAGATCGCGACGGTAGTGACCGACTCGCGGCTCGAGATCCTCGCCGAGGGCCCGGAATTCGCCGTCCATCATCCACTGTCCACACTGGATGCGATGGACGAATGGAACCGCAATCAGCACCGCCATTCGGGGCTTTGGAAGCGGGTGCTGGACAGCCAGGTGACGCTGGGGCAGGCCGAGGCACACACCGTGGCCTTCCTGCTTGAGTGGCTGCCCGCGGGTGCCTCGCCGATGTGCGGCAATTCGATCTGCCAGGACCGCCGCTTCCTGCATCGGCAGATGCCGCGTCTGGAAAAGTTCTTCCACTACCGGAATCTCGACGTCAGCACGCTGAAAGAGCTGGCCAAGCGCTGGGCGCCATCGGTTGCCGCCGGCGTGGCCAAGCAGTCCAGCCATACCGCCCTCAGCGACGTGCGCGACTCCATCGATGAGCTGCGCCACTACCGAAAGTACATGGGCGAACTCTCCGGTTTGTAGCGGCTGCCCGCCGGCTCTTTTTATTCCGGTTCGCCGCTCGGCTGGCGGGCCCTGTCGTCTACGGTCGTGCGTGCGTCAACGGACGATGGCGGCGCGGCAACCAGCCGGTACTCCGGGCCGCCTTCGGGGCCTGTCGCGTTCCCGGGCGCGACATGGTGGTACATGTGCACGTCGCGTTGGGGAAAGGGGATGCTGACCCCGATCCGGTCGAAAGCTTTCTTGATGCGCTCGGTCAGCTCGCACTTGGCCATGAAAAAATCCGCGTTCGCGACGTGGCAGCGAATGCCGAGGTCGACGCTGTTGTCTCCCAGCCCGTAAACCAGCACGTCAGCCGGCGGGTCGGTGAGCACGCGTTCGTCGGCATGCATGACCTCCAGCGCGGCTGCTCGCGCGGCGTCGATGTCATCGCTGTAGCCAATCCCGATCACCAGTTCGATGCGACGCATGACATCGGGCGTCAGGTTGATGATCGAGTCGGTCGTGATCAGGCTGTTGGGAAGCACGATCGTCTGGTTATCTGCCCCGCGCAGCACCGTCTGGAAGATGCTCACGGACTCGACTTTTCCGGTTTCCCCGGCAATTTTGACGACGTTGCCCACACGGAATGGCTTGAGCGTGACCAGCATCACGCCAGCGGCAACGTTGGAGAGTGAATCCTTCATGGCCAGGCCGATGGCGAGGCCGGCTGCGCCGAGAACGGCGATCAGCGAGGTCGGTGCAACGCCGAAGATCCCCTGCAGGACAGCCAGCACCAGCACCACCATGAGTATCACGTAGGCGACCTTGCGCAGGAACATCACCGCGGTCGGCTCGACCGATGCCCGGGTCAGGCCGCGCCCGGCCGCGTTGGCCATCCACCTGGCGATTCGCAGGCCGATGAGCAGCACCAGCAGGGAGATGCCGATTCGGATCCCCCACGCTATCGCCACCTCGGTCCAACCGGCTTCGCGCACCGCCAGCCACCATCCTGAAACCGTACCCATGCTCTGGTCCTCTTCGTAAAGTCAGACGCCCCGCATTGGCGGGGCGTCTTTCAAGCATTGAAAATAACGCCCTTGGCGTTACCGGGTCGTTATGCGCGCGCCTTGAGCTTGGCCAGCCTGAGCCACGTGTCTACAACCGTGTCCGGGTTCAGCGATACCGATTCGATGCCTTCCTGCATCAGCCACTCGGCCAGGTCCGGGTGGTCGCTGGGACCTTGCCCGCAGATGCCCACGTACTTGCCCTTCGCGCGCGCGCTCTTGATGGCCATCGACAGCAGTTTCTTGACTGCCGGGTCGCGTTCGTCGAACAGGTGCGCCACGATGCTCGAATCGCGGTCCAGGCCCAGTGTCAGCTGGGTGAGGTCGTTTGAACCGATGGAGAAGCCGTCGAAGATTTCGAGGAATTCATCAGCCATCAGCGCGTTTGACGGAACCTCGCACATCATGATGATCTTCAGCCCGTCGCGGCCTCGCACAAGGCCGTTCTTTTCCAGCTGTTGCACCACTTTGCGCCCCTCATCGAGGGTTCGCACGAACGGGATCATGACCCACAGGTTGTCCAGCCCCATGGTCTTGCGCACCTTGAGCACGGCGCGGCATTCCAGGGCGAAGGCTTCGGCGAAGGACTCCGAAACATAGCGACTGGCCCCGCGGAACCCGATCATGGGGTTCTCTTCCTCCGGCTCGTACTGGCGGCCACCGATGAGGTTGGCGTATTCGTTGGACTTGAAATCGGACAGCCGCACGATCACCGGGTGGGGCGCGACCGAAGCGGCGAGCGTGGCAATGCCTTCGGCGAGGCGGTCGACGTAGAAGGACACCGGATCGGCATAGCCGCGGGTCTTCTGGTCGATCAGCTTGCGCGTGGCGGCGTCCTGCTTCGCATATCCCAGAAGCGCCTGCGGATGCACACCGATGTGGCTGGCGATGATCATTTCCAACCGCGCCAGGCCGATGCCCGCGTTGGGCAGTTGACCAAAATCGAAGGCCCGCTCCGGGTTGGCGACGTTCATCATGATCTTGAGCGGCGCCGGCGGCATGCTCGTCAGGTCGGTAGTGGTGCGCTCGAAGTCCAGCAGGCCCTCATAAATCACGCCGGTATCGCCCTGCGCACAGCTGACGGTCACTTCCTGGCCATCCTGGATCAGCGACAGTGCGTTGCCGGTGCCGACCACGGCCGGAACTCCCAGCTCCCGGGCAATGATCGCGGCATGACAGGTGCGGCCGCCGCGATTGGTGACGATTGCCGACGAGCGTTTCATCACCGGCTCCCAGTCCGGATCGGTCATGTCGGCGACCAGTACATCGCCCGGCTGTACCCGGTTCATGTCCTCCAGCGAACGCACTACGCGCGCGATGCCCCTGCCGATCTTCTGGCCGACGCTGCGGCCTTCGGCCAGCACTTTGCCGGTTTCGTTCAACGCGTAGCGCTCGATCTGGGTGGCCTGGCCGCGCGACTTTACCGTCTCCGGGCGCGCCTGGACGATGAACAGCTTGCCGCTGATTCCGTCCTTGGCCCATTCGATATCCATCGGCCGTCCGTAGTGCTTTTCGATCGTCACCGCCTGGCGGGACAGCTCGTACACGTCCTCGTCGCTGATGGAAAAGCGGTCGCGCATCTCGAGGGGATTTTCCTCGGTGCGAACGCGCTCGCCAGGCTGGTCCGAATACACCATGCGCAGCTGCTTGGCGCCCATCGAGCGGCGCAGGATCGCCGGCAGGCCGCGGGCAAGGGTGGGCTTGTAGACGTAGAACTCGTCAGGATTCACCGCGCCCTGCACGACCATCTCGCCGAGGCCATGGCTCGAGGTGATGAACACGACATCACGGAAGCCCGATTCGGTGTCGAGGGTGAACAGCACGCCGGAGGCGCCCACGTCCGAGCGCACCATCAGTTGCACGCCGGCGGAAAGGAACACATCCTCGTGCTTGAAACCGTGGTGCACGCGGTAGGCGATGGCACGGTCGTTGTAGAGGCTGGCGAAAACCTCCTTGACCTTCACCACCACATCGTCGGCGCCGGTGACGTTGAGGAAGGTCTCCTGCTGGCCTGCAAAGCTCGCATCGGGCAGGTCCTCTGCGGTGGCGGAGGAGCGTACGGCGACGGCGACGTCATTGCCGTCGGATGCCGCGCCACCGTTCTCGGCGCACAGCGCGGCGTATGCGGTGCGGATGTCGTAATCAAGCTGTGGCTGCAGCGGTGCGTCGATGACCCAGCCTCGGATCTGCGTGCCCGCAAGGGTGAGCGCGTCGGTGTCTTCAACGTCGAGGTCGGCCAGGCGATCAAAGATGCGCTTGGACAGGTCGTTGTGGGCGATGAAGTCCTTGAAGGCTTCGGCCGTCGTGGCGTAACCACCCGGCACCGAAACGCCGAGGTTGGCCAGGTTGCCGATCATCTCCCCGAGCGAGGAATTCTTGCCGCCCACGCGGGCCAGGTCGGCCAGCCGCAGTTCGTGCAACCACAGGATGTTCTGGTTCAAACGTCGTGCTCCAAAGCCGGCTGCGGGCGTCGCCTGGGACCGCTGGCGAGGGTCGCGAGCATGGGAAGAGCAGCTATGATGCAGTGCAGGACAGGGCCACACAAGCTTGATTTCACGTAGGTTTTCGTGATGAACAGGAGTAATTCCAAAGATGATTAACGTTCGCCCGGTGTTCTACGTGTCTGACGGAACCGGAATCACCGTGGAAACCATAGGCCACAGCCTGCTGACCCAGTTCACCGGGTTCAGCTTCGTCACCGACAGGATCGCGTTCGTGGATGACGTGGACAAGGCGAAAGTCGCCTGCGAGCGTATCCGCGCCGCCGGGCCGCGCCACGACGCCCGGCCTATCGTGATCCACTCCATCGTCGACCCCATGATCAGCCTGGCAATGACCGACAGCGGCGCGTTGATGCTGGACGTGTTCGCGCCCTTCATTGATCCGATGGAGCGCGAACTGGGCAGTGCACGGCAATCGAGGGTGGGGCAGGCGCACGGCATGGTCGATTTCGACGCCTACCATCGGCGCATCAATGCGATGAACTTCGCCCTGACCCACGATGATGGGATTGCAATCAACTACGACGAAGCGGACCTGATCCTGGTGGCGGTATCACGGGCCGGGAAAACGCCTACCTGCGTGTACCTGGCGCTCCACTACGGCATCAAGGCGGCGAACTATCCGCTGACCGATGAAGATCTCGAGAGCGACCGCCTGCCGCCTCGACTGCGCGCCCACCGGCGCAAGATTTTCGGGCTGACGATCGATCCGGAGCGCCTGCACCAGATCCGCCAGGAACGGCGGCCGAATTCAAGTTACGCAAAGCAGGAAACGTGCAGGCGCGAGGTGCTCGCGGCGGAGACCATGTTCCAGATGGAACGCATACCGATCCTGAGCACGACCCACACGTCGATCGAGGAGATATCCAGCAAGGTCATGTCGACCCTTGGACTGCATCGGGAAATGTTCTGAGCCGGGTGTGAACACCGCGGAAATTCCTGACCTGTTCAATCCTTAACT
This sequence comes from Lysobacterales bacterium, assembly GCA_038233685.1. Taxonomy (GTDB): domain Bacteria; phylum Pseudomonadota; class Gammaproteobacteria; order Xanthomonadales; family Xanthomonadaceae; genus Pseudoxanthomonas_A. The sequence continues at coordinate 17,800 of JBBSVH010000002.1, forward strand.
TAGGCCTGCGCATGAGCGGCGTCAATGCTGCAAAAACCGTGGTCCTGAGTGTAGGATCTTGGCATGCCACAAGCCCGCTCCCGCACCGCGCGCATTCCCCGCCTCAGCCGCTTTGGATGGTTGATGGCTCTCTACGCGGAAAACCACGCTTTGCTGGCGAGGCTTTTTGCTCCGGCTGATCTGCAGCAGGGGCGCTACGTGTCTTCGATTGGTGACGGGCTGGACCTGTACCTGGATGTCATCGAGACCCACCGCTATACGGTCGAGCTGCGCCTCACTTACGCGCTGTGCGATCCGGAAACGGGCGAGCCTGATCCGTCGGCGTTCGTCCGCCTCTACCGCGACGCGCACCAGGCGGAGGCCACTCACTGCTACGTCGGGCGCCGCTGGCAGGACGTGATCGGCATGTATCCGCCCCCCGCCGAGGTGATCAGCCACCGCATGCGCATGAATACCTTCCTGGGCAAATGGCTGCATTACCTGGCTGAGCGCGGACATGGGGTGGCGACGCTGCGACGGCACGAAACCGCTAAAGCCCTGCTGGAGACCTCGACCTGACGCGCAGTCGCGGTGAGTCACGGCCAGGATTGCCGGGCGTACACTCAGGCGCGAAGGACATCTGAAAGACAATGCTTGCGTGATTGCGTGGCGCTAGCTAGAATTCCGCCCCTTCCAGCACGTGGGGCCATAGCTCAGCTGGGAGAGCGCCTGCATGGCATGCAGGAGGTCGGCGGTTCGATCCCGCCTGGCTCCACCAATATCCGGACATTGGCCTGTCGGGATAGGAAAAAGTTTCACTGCGTCCCCATCGTCTAGAGGCCTAGGACACCACCCTTTCACGGTGGACACCGGGGTTCGAATCCCCGTGGGGACGCCACTTAGATCAAGCACTTAGGCTCCCGCAAGGGGGCCTTTTTGCTGTCTGCGGTAACGATGCGGTGACTTTCCCAGCCTGGCTGCCGCCGCTGCGCTACCCGGGCGCATTCTTCTCCTTCCGCCAGTATTCGCGCCTGTGGCCGCTGCGGGTGGCGCAGTCCCATGGGTGCGCTGGCGCCAGCGCCACGACTACCGGGGCGACTCCTCTCCATAGCCCCCACCTGGTACTCGATCATCCGCTGCCGCCCGCAACGCAGGTGGCCCGCGTCAGCGCCCTTGAGTTCCTGCGGCGTCGGCACAAACGGTACTAGCGGCCACTTGTCTGAATCGAAACATTGGTCGAAGCCCGCACAGGTCATGGGCTGTGCCAGCCTCATCACGACGCATCAGCCGAATCGGTCTGCCCGCAGGATCGGACACAAATGCGGGAATACCTGCGCGATCCACACCGCGCGCTTGGTAATTCCCCCGCAGATTAGCGGAGCCCATACGTGGAATTTTCCCGCAACATTTCCCGAAGAGGTTTCATGAAGACATCGCAAGGTACCGACCGCCAGATCATCGGCCTTTCCGGCAATGTAATCTGCCTGTTCTGGGCCAGACATAGTCGCTGGAACCCACCTTCGCGGGTCGTGGCCTGAAAATTCGTTCAAGGCGAAGTCGCTTCGTGGCTCGCCCTGCTCAGACGTCGGATGCTCAAGGAGGCAGGATGCACAAGATCGTCGGGTTCTGGTTGCTGCTGCTTGGTGTTGTGCCCTGTGTTGCTGGAGAAATCAAGCAGGTGGAAACCTACCTGATTGGCCCGCGCGCGGACGGTTATGTTGGCGAAGAGTTTCGCGCTGATGTCGCTCGGGCGATGTTGGCCGTACAACGTGGAGACGACCAGGCCGCGTGGTCGGCATTGTCTTCAGCGCTGGCGTTCTGCGGCGGTCAGAAGAAAACTGCTGGGAGGCCAGTGTTTAGCGTCACCAGCGACGCTGAGGCGAAAGAGTACCTGGCATCGGCGGATCCGCAGGCGCTCCCTACCTTCGTGGATCATGCCTGCCCTTCTGCATACAAGGCCGCGGCGTTCCTCTCCGTTCGGGCGCAGGACGCAGACGCCGCGTTCCGCTATCTGGACCGCGCCCAGGAACTTGCGCCCCACTGGGCCGAACCCGTGGCTGAGCGAGCGTATCTGATTGGCACCCTGGGGGATCGAGCCGCCTCGCTTGAGATCTACCAGACGGCCCTTGGCCTCGCCGATAGATATCCAAGCTCTGCCTATCTCAAGCCGCTGGTCCTGCGCGGAATCGGGTTCGCTCTGATAGAGCTGGACCGCCTTGACGAGGCCCAGCGTGCGTTTGAAACGTCTTTGGAGATGGAGCCCGCCAATGAGATCGCCAGGAACGAGCTGAGCTATATTCAGAAGCTACGAGGGCGGAAGGCCACATCCAACTGATCGTCCGGGCGAAGGCGCTTCGCGACTCGGTCCACTTCAGGCGTTACCTGTCATGTCAGACGCTGCAATCAACTTCAATGAAAAGCTAGCCACCTTCTCTGAGCACTGGTCACCTCGCGTCATAGCCGAGATGAACGACTACCAGTTCAAGCTGGTCAGGCTGCAAGGCGAATTCATCTGGCACGCCCACGCCGACACGGATGAAGTGTTCATCGTGCTGGACGGTTCGATGAGCATCGAATTCCGCGACAAGGTGGTCCCAATGTCTTCGGGGGAAATGTACGTAGTGGCTGCGGGCGTCGAACATCGGCCAGTAGCGCCGCAGGAGTGCTGTGTCCTGCTGGTGGAGCCGCGCGGCGTGGTCAACACGGGTGGGGCAGGTGGTGCCTACACATCGCCCAACGATGTCTGGGCTTAGCAGGTTCGGCGATGCATCAAGAACGAAGCGTCTTGGCGGATCAGTTCACTTCAGGCACGGGGCCACAGCAATGAAAGATCCTGTTATCCCTGACCCGGTCGAGAAGGTCAGGCGACTGATGCTGCTGTACGCGGCGGCTGTTCTGCTGGGCACGCTGGTCTTTGCCGTGGGTACCGAGTTCACGGAAAAACGCGAACTGTTCCGCGGACTGCTCCGCGTTGCATTATTTGCATACCTGGTCTGGTGGCTTCCGTCCCTGGATAAACGAGCTTGGTGGACGTCCGTCATTGCCTGCGGCGTTCTGGGCGTCATCGGCATCGTGACGATGCTGCTCTTATTCGGTGTGGGCCTCGCCGAGGGCTCCTCGGTTGCATGGGCGCTGATCAAGATCGCTGTTCCGCTGTATGCCCTTGCTCATGCCTTCATCATTCTCGTCCGTACCGAGACCAGGTGGCATTTCGAGCCCTGAAGCTATGGCCGCTGGCGATCCGGGCCGCAGGGGAGACACGTGGCGCGATCTCACGCTCGGGACTGATCCGAAACAGCGTGGCGCTTGCTATGGCCCACGGTGGCTTCAAGGCGGCGATGAAGACGTCCGGCAGCGCATCCACCTGTCCCCTGCAGCACGAGAGCGACCTGGCTGATGCGTGCTCCACGCCATGGGCGCCGAGACCCGGGAACGGCCGGTCGCAGTGCGGCCTGTTCGGCGTCCGCGAAAGCACCGGATGGCTGCAAGCGCTCTTAATGATGCGGCTGTCTGCGTTACCTGAGGGCACGGGGTAGCCCGGGCGTCGCCACGTCGGCTTGTGCATCAGGCGCTCCGGCTCGCCGGCGCAGGCGCCGGCGTTCGATCATCCGGTAAACCGCCGGGATCACCAGCATCGACAGCAGCGGCGCGGTGATCATGCCGCCGACCATGGGCGCTGCGATGCGCTGCATCACTTCCGAACCGGCGCCGCTGCCCAGCAGGATTGGCAGCAGTCCGGCCAGGATCACCGCGACGGTCATCGCCTTGGGCCGGACGCGCTGTACCGCGCCTTCGCGGATTGCGTCGTCGAGCGCTTCGGGGCCAGCATCGGGATCTGCATCGAGCCGACGCTGCCAGGATTGGCGCAGGTACAGCAGCATGATGATGCCGAACTCCGCCGCCAGCCCAGCCAGGGCGATGAAGCCGATCAGCGTCGCGACCGAGACGGCGTGGCCCAGCAACCAGATCAGCCACAGGCCTCCAACCAGCGCCAGCGGCAAACTGAGCATGATCAGCGCAGCCTCGGCGAAGCGCCGGAACACCAGGTAGATCAGGAAGAAGATGATCGCCAGGGTCGCCGGCACCACCAGTTTCAGGCGTTGCATCGCCCGTGCCAGATATTCGTACTGGCCGGACCATCCCAGCGCATAGCCTGCGGGCAACGCCACGCGTTCGGCCATCGCCGCCTGCAGGTCGTCGACCACTGAGCCCAGGTCGCGATCGGCGACGTCGACGTACACGTAGCTGGTAAGCCGGCCGTTTTCGCTCTTCAGCATCGGCGGCCCGGCCTGGAGTGAAAGCTCGGCGACCTGGCCCAGTGTCAACTGGACCCCGCCCGGCGCGACCAACGGCAACGCCGCAAGCGCGCCGGGGCTGTCGCGGGTGGAACGGGGATAGCGCACCAGGATCGGATAGCGCTCGCGCCCCTCCACGGTCTCGCCGACGGGCGCGCCGCCGATCACGGTCGAGATCAACTGCTGGATGTCGGCCTGGGTGACGCCATAGCGCGCCGCGACTTCGGGCCGCACCTTGACGTCGAGATAGCGGCCGCCGGCAACGCGCTCGGCGATGGCCGAGCTGACCCCCGGCACGCTCTTGGCGACCCGCTCGATCTGCGCGGTCAGCCGGCTCAGCTCGGCGATGTCCGGACCGGACACCTTGATGCCGATCGGGCTCTTGACGCCGGTGGCGAGCATGTCGATCCGGTTGCGGATCGGCGGCACCCACAGGTTGGTCAAGCCGGGCACCTGCACCGCGCTATCCAGCTGCTGCTGCAGTTTCTCCATGGTCATGCCCGGACGCCATTCGCTGCGCGGCTTGAACGTCACCGTGGTCTCGAACATCTCCAGCGGCGCTGGATCGGTCGCGGTGTCGGCGCGGCCGGCCTTGCCGAACACGTGCGCGACCTCGGGCACGGACTTGATCATCCGATCGGTCTGCTGCAGCAGTTGCGAGGCCTTGCCGGCCGACAGGCCGGGCAGGGCAGTGGGCATGTACAGAAGGCTGCCTTCATCGAGCGGAGGCATGAATTCGCTGCCCAGGCGCACCAGCGGCACCAGTGTGAGCAGGAGCAGTACCCCCGCAGTGACCAGGGTCAGGCGTGGAAACCGCAGGACCATCTCCAGCGCCGGACGGTAACCGGCGATCAATCCGCGATTGATCGGATTGGCGGCCTCGGGGCGGATGCGACCCCGGATCAGGTAGCCCATCAACACCGGGATCAGGGTGATTGCCAGCCCGGCCGACGCCGCCATCGCGTAGCTCTTGGTGTAGGCCAGCGGCGAGAACAGTCGGCCCTCCTGGGCCTGCAGCGCAAACACCGGCACGAACGACAGGGTGATCACCAGCAGGCTGACGAACAGCGCAGGGCCGACCTCGGTCGCCGCTTCACCCATCAGCTTCCAGCGTTCCTCGCCGGCAGCCTCCCTATCGAAGCGATCGCGATAGTGCTCAAGGTGCTTGTGCGCGTTCTCGATCATCACTACCGCCGCGTCCACCATCGCGCCGATTGCAATGGCGATGCCGCCCAGCGACAGCAAGTTGGCGCTGATGCCCTGGTAGCGCATGACGACGAAGGCCGCCAGCACGCCCAGCGGCAGGCTGATCACCGCGACCAGGGCCGAGCGCAGGTGCCACAGGAACAGCGCGCAGACCAGCGCGACCACGATGAACTCCTCGATCAGCTTGCCGCTGAGGTTGCGTACTGCGTCGTGGATGAGTTCGGAGCGGTCGTAGACCGGCACGATCTCGACCCCGGCCGGCAGGCTGTCCTGCAAGACCGCCAGCCTGGCCTTGACCGCCTCGATCGCCGCCAGCGCGCTCTTGCCGGTGCGCAATACGATGATGCCGCCAGCGACTTCGCCTTCGCCGTCGAGTTCGGCGATGCCGCGGCGGAAAGCCGGTGCGCGCTGCACGCTGGCAACGTCCTGCAAAAGCACCGGCACGGCGCCGCTCATGGTGGCCGTGTTCCCGATTGGGAGGCGCTCGAAATCCTCGCGCTGGCGCAGATAGCCTTCGCTGCGAACCATCAACTCGGCCTCGCCCATTTCGATCACCGAGCCCCCGGTCGCGCCGTTGGCCGCGCGGATCGACTCGATCACCTGCGCCACGGTGATGCCGCGGGCGGCCAATGCCTGCGGGTCGGGCACGATCTGCCAGGCCCGCACCATACCGCCGACACTGGCCACTTCGGCCACGTCGGGCACCGTCTTGAGCTCATAGCGCAGGAACCAGTCCTGGAGTGCGCGCAGTTCACCCAGATCGTGCTGGCCGCTGCGATCGACCAATGCGTATTCGTAGATCCAGCCCAGGCCCGTGGCATCCGGACCGAGCGCCGGGCTTACCCCCTCGGGCAGCTGGTCGCGCACCTGGCTGAGGTATTCCAACACCCGCGAGCGCGCCCAGTACAGGTCGGTGGCATCGTCGAACAGCACGTACACGTACGAGTCGCCAAAAAACGAATAGCCGCGCACGGTGGTGACGCCCGGCACCGACAGCATGGTCGTGGTCAGCGGATAGGTGACCTGGTCCTCGACGATGCGCGGTGTCTGCCCGGCCCACTGGGTGCGGATGATGACCTGGGTGTCGGACAGGTCCGGAAGGGCGTCAAGTGGCGTGCGCGTGATCGACCACACGCCCCACAGCGCCAAAGCAGCCGCCGCGACCAGGACCAGCGCGCGGTTGGCGATGGAGGCGCGGATGATGCCCGCGATCATGGTTTGGGTGCCCGCGCAGGCGCGGCTGCCGGCTTGCCCGGGCCGACCTCGTCGGCATACTTCGGCACCAGCTGCATATCCATGAAAGGCGACTTGCCGGGCTGGTCGAAGTGCTGCGCGGGCTTCATCGGGTCGTACCAGTACAGGATCTCGCGCCCGCTGCTCTCCTGAGACGTGGAGCCGGCCGCGTCGCTGTCCATTTCCATCGTGTCGTCCATGGCTTGCATGGTGGAAGGTGCTGCCGGATCGATTGCGTCGGTGGCTCCCAGGCGATCCAGTGCGCCGGACAGGCTCGCCTCCGAATCGATCAGGAACTGGCCCGAGGCGACCACCCGTTCACCGCCTTTCAAACCTGAAAGGATTTCAGTGACGCCGCCGCCGCTGCGACCGGTTCTCACCGCCACCGGAACGAAGCGGTCGTTGTCATCGAGCACGATCACCCGGGTCTGGGTGCCAGTGGCAATCAACGCTTCCTTCGGGACCAGGGGATGCTCGGCGCCATCGACCGGCCTGAGCGCAACTTCGGCGAACATTCCCGGAACCAGCAACCCGCTGGGGTTCTCGATCACGATACGGGCGCGCTGGGTCCGGTTGCCGGCGTCGAGCTGCGGCAGCAGGGTCTCCACGCGACCTTCGAACGTTTCCCCCGGGACTCCGCTGACCGTGGCTTCCACCGGCGTGCCGGCAGCGACGCCGCCAAGCCCGGCCTGCGGAATCGCGGCTTCGAGCCACAGCGTGTCGGTGCCGTTGATGCGAAACAGGGGCATGCCCATCGTGGCGGTCTGGCCTTCGCGTACCGAGATCTCGCTGACTACGCCGTCGATGGGCGCGCGCAGCACGATCCGTCCATCGCCGGTCCGGGTCGCACCGGCTGGAATGCCGAGCACGCGCAGGCGCTCGCGGGCCGCAGCTCGCAAGGCCTGCGCGGGTGCCGACTGCGCGCGCGACAGCGCCTGGTACTCGGCGATGGCGCTGCTCCAGGCAGGGGCCAGCACGCTTGCCAGCGGCTCGCCTGCGCGAACCGTTTCGTACGGTGCCTTGACGTGGAGCCGCTCGATCAGCGCATCCACACGCGCGCTGACGACATGTTCGCGTCGCAGGTCCCAGGTCAAGGTGCCCGGCACCGTAAGACCGCCCGGCAGGCTGCCGACTGCCACTGTCACCGTGCGGATCCCGAGGTTCTGGCGCACGCCCGGCGCGATGGAAATGCCTTCGCTTTGCGTGTCTTCGGCGTATTTCGGCACCAGCTGCATGTCCATGAAGGGCGACTTGCCGGGCTGGTCGAAACGCTGGCCCGGCACCATGGGGTCATACCAGTACAAGATGTTCTTTTCGTCTGCGCCTGATGGCGCCGGACGGGAACCGGCCTGACCCGACGCCGCCGGATTGCGCTGTCCGGACCAGTACCCTGCGACCGCGCCGAGGGCGAGAAGGAGGACGGCGATTGCGGCAAATTGCAGGCGGCTCATCGCGGTGCTCCTGTTGCGGAGGTTTCCAATGCATCGGTCGTTTCGATGGTTTCTTCCGTCGCCTGCGCCGTCTTGCCTGGACCGGGCAACAGGAAGGCCAGCGCCGCCCAGGCCTGTCCGAACCGGCGCAGACGCTCGGCGTGCGCGGTGAGTATTTCCAGCTGGTCGCGTCGTGCGTCGAGCCAGGGCTGCAGCGCTGCGCCACCGCGGAACCCGGCAAGTGCAACTTCGCTGCGGTCGCGGGCCAGCAGCAGCAGCTGTGCGACGTCTCTGTGAGTCTGTCCGCGCAAGCCTTGCCATTCGGCAAAGCGGCGACGGATCTCGGCAGCCACCTGCCGTCGAGCATCCTCGCGTGAGGCCAGCGTGGCCTGGTAGTCCGCTTCGCGGGCGGCGACGCCGCGGTCCTGCCGGTTGGCGCTGAACAGGGGCAGGCCGATTGCAAATTCCACGGTGACCATGTCACTGCGACCGCCGCGCCGCTGCCCGTAGGCGGCGGTGACGCTCCAGTCGGGCTTCTTTTCGGCGCGTGCAAGGTCAACGGCGGCAGCGCTCGCCTCAAGCCCGGCCTCCCACGCCAGCAACGGGCCAAGGTCGTCGAGCGACGCCAGCAGTGCTGCTTCTTGCGCAGGCAGTGACTCGAACGCGGTACTGCCGTTGTCTGTTCCGGCATCGCCTGCCGTGCGGTCGACGGCCAGGCCGCGCCCCCGGATCGTGCTATCCGACGCGCCGTCGACGCCGAACCCTTCACCAAGCCAGCGTGCCAGCATGGCGAGCGCGCCATGCAATTGAGCGTCGTTCGCCTGCAGCCGGTTGTCCATCTCCAGGAGTGCGGCTTCTGCAGCCAGCGCATTGCCCGCCGAGTCCCCGCCGCTCACCTGCGCCCGGGACAGCTGCGCAGCCAGTGCGGCCTGCTCACGCAGCGCCAGCAGCGCATCACGTTCGCGCTGCGCCGCCCAGGCATCGATCCAGGCATCGGCGACAGCGCGACGCACGGCCAATCGCTCCGCCAGCACCAGCGCCCCGGCCTGCTCGACGTTACGCAAGGCGAATCGCTCGCGCGCATCACGCTTGGCACGGGCCGGGAACTCCTGGCGCAGGCCGATGCGCGTCATCGTCATCATGTCGGAATCGAGGGAAAACGCATTGGCGCCGGTCACTGGCAGATTGTCGAGGCCGGTCATCAGCATCGGGTCCGGGAGAGCGCCTGCGCGAGCGGCTTCCTGCTCCGCGGCAGCGAGCTGCGCACCGCGCACGTCCAGCGATGGAGCACGCTGGACCGCCAGGCGGAGCGCTTCATCCAGTGAAACCAGGGTGACTGGTGGGGCCGCGACTGCCGATAGCGCGGGCCACAGCAGGCATGCGCCCAGGACCGCGCGGATGCGACGCGGGGCAGCAGGGTTGTTATCAGTGATTGCGGACATGACAGACCTCGGAACAGGGCATTACGCACGCACGGCAGGCCGCCGGCGCAAGCAGAACGACGTGTTCGAAGGTCTAGATCAGCAGGCTGCAGTAGCGCAGCCGAGGTGGCGGATCGGAACGAATGACCGGCACTCTGATTTCGCAGGCCATGGCGCCGGTCTGCGCGGATAGCACCAACGGATAAGCGGGCGGCGGCAAGGCGAGCGTGGGCACGTCCGGCACCGCGTTTGCCGGAGCGAGGGATTGATCTGGGGCGCAGTGCTTGGCACAGAGCGCGGGAGATTCGGCAGCCCGCTTCATCGGCATCGACGCGCAAGCCTCGTCCATTGCGGCCGAATCAGCCGGTCCTTGCGTCAGTGTGCAGGTATACGCCGCCATCGCGGCGTGCTGGAACAGCAGGCTCAAGACCAGGACAAGGGCGATGCGAGAGAGGTGGCGGGCGCGACGCTTCACGCTCGGGATACTACGCGCCTTCGGCCCATCGCGCGTGAGCCTGGTACTTCAGGGCCGGGCGTCACCGCCCGGGAATGGCAGCAGCGGAAAACGGCTCCGCCCACCGGGTTGACCGAGGGCGAAGCCGGGTCATCCAGGTGCCGCTTACTTCTTCGCTTTCATCATTGCCGCGTGGTGATTGCTCACTTCGACTTTGGACAGCTTCTTGTCTGCGTCGCTGTCGGCTGCCGAAAAATGCTTGTGCAGCATATGCTCCGCTGGCAGCTCTGCGGCGGTCAGGTAGCCGTCGCTGTTCTTGTCCAGATCGGCGAATTTATCCATTTTGTGTTCGGTTGGCGCGACGGCGGCTGGCGCGGTCATACGATCGAACTCTTTCGGGTCGTGTGCGCTTGCCTGCATCGACAGGCCCAGTGCGGCGACGCCGGTGGCGATTGCGATAGTCCAGTTGCGATTGTTCATGTTTGACTCCATTGGTGGATGTGCGGCCGTGAAAGAAAGAAATCGCTGGCAAGGCCAGAGCCCAGCGAAACATGAGTTGATGCGCTCCGGTCGTCCGGCGACCACGCGACGGTGTCGCCGAAGTTACGTTGTCACGGCTTGTATAGTTTTGTCTGGAAGCCGCTGACTTCAAGCGCGACGGTCACCGGCGTCGTACCGCGGTTCAGCCAGTACCAGCCGTGTGAGCCTTCAAAAGGAGCGGTGAACGAGCCCGATGCTTCTCGCTGGACCGGCTCGATCCAGTAGCTGGTGTACTCGTCCTTGGCCGCGTCCACACGCTCGCCGTGCATGTCTACAGCGAGATCGCCGCCGCTGGCCTGCCACTGGAACACGAAGGCATCACCCGTGCGCATCGACGCCTTGATCTCCGCACCTTCGCCGGGCGCAAGGGTCAAGGACATGGTGTCGTGGCGATAGGGAGTTTCGCTTCTGACCACGGTAGTGGATTCGCTGGGCACACTGGTCGGCGCGTTTTCCGACGCTGTAGCCGGCACCACGCTGGCGCCCAGCGGTTCCTCAGCGTCCTTGCTCATGGCGAAAATCCCCATGCGCGCGCCGAGGCCGGTCGGGTCGATGCCGTATTCGGCGGGCAGCACCGTGGTGACCAGCAGCAGGCTACCGACTGCAAGCGCTACAGCGGTCGCGATCAGCAACTGGCGATTCGAGGGCGTGGGGCGGGTTTCGATGGATGACATGGTCGTGTCCTCAGTTTCCGTAGTAGTAGCCGGTCAGCTGGTAGCCGATCAGCATGAAGCCGGCGGTCATCAGCACTGTGTTGGCGGTAAAAGCATGGCGCTGGAACGAGTCGCTGCGGCGCCAGTAGGCCATCGCGATCAGGATGCCGGCCAAAGCCAGCAGCTGCCCCAGTTCGACGCCGACGTTGAAGGCGAGGATGTTGGCGATCAGCCCATCGCTGCTCAGGGTGAAATCCTGCAGTTTGGTTGCCAGGCCAAAGCCGTGGAACAAGCCGAAGATCAGCACCGCGATCTTGGTGTTGGGCTGCACGCCGAACCAGCGCTTGAACGCGCCCAGGTTGTCCAGTGCCTTGTACACCACGGAGAAACCGATGATCGCGTCGATCAAGTACGGATTGACGTGCACGCCGCCGAGCACTCCGTAGAGCAGAGTCACGCTGTGACCAACTGCGAAAAGCGTCACGTACGCGCCGACCTCGCGCATCCGGTAGAGGAAGAAGATCACTCCGAACAGGAACAGCAGATGGTCGTAACCGGTAACCATGTGCTTGGCTCCCAGGTAAACGAAGGGCAGCAGCTGCATGCCCGAGTTTTTCTCCAGGAACGCCTGGTCGTCGCTGGCGACGCCGTGGGCGAACGCGGTGCCCACGGCGAGCAGCAGGAGGCCAAAGGCGAGCAGCCAGCGAGATGAGGGCGGGGGCCGACAGCATGTGGGTAATGAGGGATGCTTCAGTTGCATTCAACAGCTCCGTTTTGCGGGAATCTTTCTGGAATACTCAGGTTGAAGGGCCGATCTCTGATCGTCATGCCCAGAATGGCGTGGATGCCGTGGCGTTCGGCGTGGGCAAGAAAAGTCGCCTGATTTTGCGAATTGGCGGGAATTACGACACCTGCGGGAGGTTCTCCAAGCACGCATCAGCGCGCCGGCCAGCGCGTATGCAGTTCGTCGATCACGATCGCGTGCGCGTGCGCGTGGCGACCGTCGCCGTCGTGTTCAGCCAAGTGCGGATGGTCAGCCGGCAGATCATCGTGCGTATGCGTAACCGGTTCGGTGTCGTCGCGCGGCCACACGCGGCTTGCCACGGTAACGCCGGCGACGCTTAATGCGGCCATCGCCCACAGCGCGCTGGCCATGCCGTATGCAGCGCCTAGCCCGCCCACCAGTGGATACGCCAGCAGCCAGCACGCATGCGACAGCGAGAACTGCGCGGCGAACAGGGCAGGGCGGTCGGCATCATTGGAGGAACGCCGCAACAGCCGGCCACCCGGGGTGACCAGGCCCGAGTACGCAAGGCCCAGCACAACCCAGCCGACCAGCAGCACGGGCCAGCGCGTCGCCGGTGTCGTTTGCGGCCAGATCACGGCAAGCGCCACCAGCACCACGCTCAATACCAGGCCCGACGCCATCATCACCGCGCGGTCGGAAAACCGGGTCAGCAGGCGAGGCAACAGCAGCGCCAGCGCCATCGATCCCGCACCGAAAGCGGCCAGCGCCACCGCCACCGCGCTGTCGGGCCGCGCCAGCCCGCTGCGCACGATCACCACGGTGTTGACGATCACCATTGCGCTGCCCGCGGCAGCGGCCATGGTCAGCGCCAGCAGACCGCGCAGACGCGGCGTGGCCAGGTATATGCGCAGGCCATGGGTCAGTTTGCGGCCAATGCTGGTCGCCGGCACTGTTGACCTCGCGTACGGCAGAGCCACCGAAACCACCAGCAACGCAGAACCCAGGAAACCGATCGCGGTGCCCAGGAACAGGCCCTGGTAGGTCACTACCGCCAGCAACGCCGCCGCCAGTGCCGGACTCAGCAGATTCTCCAGGTCATAGGCAAGTCGCGACAGCGACAGCGCTTTCGTGTAATCAGCCTCGTCAGGCAATACCTCCGGAATCGTCGCCTGGAAAGTCGGGGTGAAAGCCGCCGAGCAGCTCTGCAGCACGAAGATCAGCACATAGATCTGCCAGATCTGGTCGACCCACGGCAGCAGCAGGACCACCGCCAGGCGCCCGATGTCCAGCGCTACCAGCAAGGCCCTGCGCGGGAACTTGTTGGCGTAGGCGCCAGCCAGTGGCGCGATCAGCACATAGGCCGCCATCTTGATCGCCAGTGCCGTACCCAACACCGCGCCGGCGTCCTTGCCGGCCAGATCGAACGCCAGCAGCCCCAGCGCGACAGTTGCCAGCCCGGTGCCGATCAAGGCCACCATCTGCGCGAGGAACAGGTGGCGATAGGTGCGATTGCGGAGGACTTGAATCATGCAGTTGCTTCCATGGCGGCAGGGCGATCATCGCGATGCAGCAGGCGATACAGCGCCGGCAGCACTAGCAGGGTCAACAAGGTCGAGGAGATGATGCCGCCGATCACCACGGTGGCCAGCGGTCGCTGAACCTCGGCCCCGGTTCCGACATTGAGCGCCATCGGCAGGAAGCCCAGGCTCGCGACCAGTGCGGTCATCAGCACCGGCCGCAGACGTGTCAGCGCGCCGTCGATGATCGCCTCGTGCAGCGGATCGCCTTCGGCACGCAGCTTGCGGATGAAGCTGATCATCACCAGCCCATTGAGCACCGCCACGCCCGACAGCGCGATGAAACCGACGCCGGCCGAGATCGAAAATGGTATGCCGCGCAGCCATAGCGCCAGCACGCCGCCGGTCAGCGCCAGCGGCACGCCGCTGAATACGATCGCCGCGTCACGGGCAGAACCAAACGCCATGAACAACAAGCCGAAGATCATGATCAGGGTGACCGGCACCACCACCGTCAGCCGGTTCGCCGCCGAGATCAGCTGTTCGAAGGTGCCGCCGTACTCGATCCAATAGCCAGTTGGCAGCGTCACTTCGGCGCCGACCTGCGTACGCATGTCCTCGACGAACGATCCCATGTCACGGCCACGCACGTTGGCGGTGATCACCACACGGCGTTTGCCGTTCTCGCGGCTGATCTGGTTGGGACCGAGGGCGACCTTGATGTCGGCGACCTCGCCCAGCGGCACGTAACCCGGGCCACTACCACTACCGTATTCTAATGCGTTGCCCTGTGCACCGGGCAACGGAATCGGCAGCAACGCCAGTGCATTTGCATCCTGCCGCTGTGCCTCCGGCAGCCGCACCACGATGTCGAAGCGGCGGTCGCCCTCGAACACCTGTCCGGCCACCGCGCCGCCCATCGCGATCGACACCGTGTCCTGCACATCGGCCACCGACAGGCCATAGCGCGCCAGCGCGGCGCGATCGGGCGTCACAGTCATCAGCGGCAGGCCGGTGATCTGTTCCAGCTTGACGTCGGCCGCGCCGGCGATGCCCTGGGCTATCCCCTCGACCTGCCCGCCGACCGTGGTCAGCTGTTCCAGGTCGTCGCCGAAGACCTTGATCGCAACTTCGGCGCGCACGCCTGCGATCAGCTCATTCATGCGCATCTGCACCGGCTGGGTGAATTCGTAGTTGTTGCCGGGAATCGCGCGCACGGCCGTTTCCAATTCTGCGATCAGTTCGGCTTTGGGCTTCCGTGGGTCGGGCCAGTCGGCGCGATCCTTCATGATGATGAAGGTATCGGCTACCGAGGGCGGCATCGGGTCGGTGGCGACCTCGGCGGTGCCGATCTTGGCCACCACCTGGGCGACTTCCGGGAACTCCTTGATCCGCGCTTCCAGTTGCTCCTGCATGCCAATCGCCTGGCTCAGGCTGGTGCCGGGGATGCGCAAGGCGTGCAGGGCGATGTCGCCTTCGTCCAGCTGCGGGATGAACTCCGTGCCGAGCCGGGTGAACAGCAGGCCGGCGGCGATGGTCAACACCGCAGCGGCGGCCACCACCGGCACGCGCCAGGCCAGTGCGCGGTGGAGCAAAGGCGCGTACACGCGCTTCATGCCGCGCATCACCTTCGTCTCGGTCTCATTGACCCTGCCGGTGACAAACAGCGCCACCATGGCCGGCACGAAAGTCAGCGACAGCGCCATGGCTGCGGTGAGTGCAATGACTACCGTAATCGCCATTGGGTGGAACATTTTTCCTTCCACGCCGCTGAGGGCGAAGATCGGCAGGTACACCGCAGTGATGATGAAGAGGCCGAACAGGCTTGGCTTGATCACCTCGGCGCTGGCAGTGGCCGCCAGTTCGAAACGTTCATCGCGATCCAGCAGCCGGCCCAGTCGGTGCTGGGCGTCACCGAAGCGGCGCAGGCAGTTCTCCACGATGATCACCGCTCCATCGACGATCAGACCGAAATCGAGCGCGCCCAGGCTCATCAGGTTGGCCGACACGCGGTTTTCGACCATGCCGGTGATGGTCAGCAGCATGGTTACCGGAATTACTGCAGCGGTGATCATCGCCGCGCGCAGGTTGCCCAGCAGCACGAACAGCACCACCACCACCAGCAATGCGCCGTCCAACAGGTTCTTGCGCACCGTGGCGATGGAGCGGTCTACCAGATCGGTGCGGTCGTACACGGCGGTGGCGTTGACGCCGTCGGGCAGGGTGGCGTCAATCTGCGCCAGTTTGTCGGCCGACCGCGCCGCGACCGCGCCGCTGTTTTCGCCAACCAGCATGAATACCGTTCCCAGCACCACTTCCTCGCCGTCCTTGGTGGCCGCGCCGGTGCGCAACTGGCTGCCTTCGATAACCGCGGCGACATCGCTGATCCGCAGCGGCAGGCCATCGCGGGTGGCGACCACGATCTGGCCGATTTCTTCCGCGTCAGACACCTGGCCCGGCACGCGGATCAGGACCTGCTCGCCGGAGCGCTCGATATAGCCTGCGCCGACGTTGTCGTTGTTGCGCGCGACTGCGTCGAGCAGGTCGCGGAAATCCAGGTCTTCGCGAGCAGCTTGGCCGGGTCGGGGGTGATGTGGAACTGGCGCACGAAGCCGCCGATGGTGTTGACCTCGGTGACGCCTTCCAGATTGCGCAACTGTGGCCGCACCACCCAGTCCTGCAGCGTGCGCAGCGAGGTCGGCGTCCACGGCTTGCCGTCGGCATCGGTGGCGCCGGGTTCGGCGTCGACCGTGTACATGAAGATCTCGCCCAGCCCGGTCGCAACCGGACCGAGGTTGGGCTCGGTGCCGGAGGGCAGTTGCGAGGCTGCCTGCTGCAGTCGCTCGGCGACCTGCTGGCGGGCGAAGTAGATGTCGGTGCCGTCCTCGAACACGGCGGTGACCTGCGAAAGGCCGTAGCGCGAGATCGAGCGGGTGTATTCCAGGCGCGCCAGGCCGGCCAGCGCGGTCTCGATCGGCCAGGTCACTCGCTGTTCGGATTCCAGCGGCGAGAACCCTGGCGCCTCGGTGTTGATCTGCACCTGCACGTTGGTGATGTCGGGCACCGCGTCGATGGCCAGGCGCTGGTAGTTGAAGATGCCCAGCGCGCAGAGCGCCAGCACGATGACCAGCACCAGCCAACGGTGGGCGATGGCGGCGCGGATGATGCGTTCGAGCATGGATTGGCTTGGCGCGTCATCCGCGCGTGCTTCGCGGCGGTGCTCAGCGTCAGTGGTCATGACTGGCCCCTGATTTTTCGATGTCGGCCTTGATCAAAAAGCTCTGTGCGGTGACGTAGCGGGTATCGGGCTTGAGGCCGCCAAGTACCTCGACGAACTCGCCGTCGCGCGCGCCAAGATCGAGCATGCGCACCTCGTACGTCGGCCCGATCTGGGCGAACACCACGGTGAAATCGCGGAAGCGCTGCAGACCGGATTCCTTCACCGCCAGGGGCACGCGCTTCTCGGCGACAGTGACCTCGCCGCCGACCGTCATGCCGGGCCGCCAGCGGCCGTCCGGATTGGACAGCTGCGCGCGGGCCACCACGCTCTGGCCGCTGGTCGCCAGCGGCAGCAGCATGTCGATCACGGTGTCATCCTGCATGTTGCCGGTGGCAGCGGAGATCCGCACCGGCTGCCCAGCCGACAGCCGCGCGGCGCTTTCGCCGATCGCATGCAGGTCGACCCAGACCTCGGACAGGTCTGCCAGTTCCACCAGGACGCTGCTGTCGCTTGCGAAGTCGCCGACGTTGGTGTTTCGCACCAGCACCACGCCATTGATGGGCGCGGTCACCGTGTAACTGCGCATGCTCTGGTTGGCCTCGACCACCACCAGCGGCTGGCCTCGGCGCACGCGATCGCCCTGCTGCACCCGCACCGCACGCACCGTGCCCGGGAAGCGCGCCTTGACCTGCGCATGACGGCTTTCGTCGATGGCGATACGACCGGTCAACTGCACGGTGTCGCGGATCAGCGCCGGCCCGGCAGTCTCCACCTCGATGCCGGCGTCAGCGGCGATTGCCGGGTCGATGGTGACGCGGCCTTCATAAGATTCGTACTCCCAGGCATGCGCCTGCCCGTCATTTTTTGCGGACACCTTGACGTCGAACGAATGCGGTTCGATCACAGTGCCGTCGCCAACCAGGTAGTCGCCTTCCGGCTTGAAGGCGAAACGGTCGATCTGGCCGTCAAGCCGGTGCAGCTCAACACCGGCTTGGACCTGCGCCGCCGCCACAGGCTTGCCGTCAACAAACGGATACAGCCGGTACTGCGGTGGCACACCGGTCTCGAAAATGGTGACTTCAATGGCGAAGTCGCCGTCGCGCAAGAGGCGGCCGTTATGAGGACCGCGCTCATAGTCGCCAGCCGCGACAGCCTCTTGAATCCCGGCAGGTTGGTCGGAGTCGCCATTTCCGCAGGCGGCCACCAGCAGTGCAAGCGCGATGGCGTACAGGAGTCGATTGATCATGGGTTGGTTTCCGATGCGAGGGCGGTCAAGCGTTCGATCTCGACAAGCCTGGTGTGGTAGCGCGCGGCGGCCTCGATGCTGCGCTCGCGCAGCTCCAACAGGGTGCGCTGTGCCTGCGCGAGCATGAGGAAGGAGAAGTTGCCGGCCTCGAAACCGCGCCGGGTGAAGGCGACCGCCTGCTCGGCCTTTGGAAGCATGATGTCGCGCACTGCGAAGTACTCGGTGCGTGCGTGCAGCAGTTCCTGATAGCGCTGGAACAGGTCCTGGTGGCTTTCGGAGCGTTGCGCATCGCGGCGCGCGAACACCGCCGCCAGGTCGGCCTCGGCTTCGGCGATCGCGAGGTTCGCGCGTGTCCTGCTGCCAAGGGGGACCGAGACCGACATCACCAGGCCCTGATCATCGAAGGCTTCAAGGCGGCGCACGCCGAGGCTGAGGTCGATGTCCGGACTGCGCCCGGCGACCGCGACCTGGCGCCGGGCTTTGATCGCCTCGGCCTGCAGCAGTGAATCGCGTTGCGCTGCGGTCATCGGCAGCCGCGCGGCCAGGGTTTCGAAGTCTTCGACAGCGGGGAGCGCGTCCAGTGCGCCGGCGACCTCGACGAAGTCGGGCGTGAACGAGCCCCAGCTGGCTGCAAGACTGACACGGGCAGCGGCCAGCTCGTGCTCGGCGTGTTCACGCTCAAGCTCGGCGTCGGCCAGCGCGATCTCGGCGGCGCGCAGATCCGATTCCGGATTGCGTGCCTCCGCGACCCAGCGCGCGACCTCGCGACGCGTGCGCTCGGCCTGGGCGACGCCTTCTTGCGCGAATGCGAGCCGCTGCTGGTCGGCCAGCACCTCGATGAACCGGGTGGTGGTACGGCCGGCCACCTCGATACGGGTGACCTGCGCGGAGTTGCGTTGCTGCGCCACCTGCGCTGCGCCCAACGCCCGGCGTGCAGCGCGCTTGCCGCCGAGCTCGATCACCCGGCTCAACCGCAACGTGGTCTCGGCCGACTGCACTCCACTCAGGTTGCCGGTGCCGCCGACGTTCTCGACGCCGGCACCTGCCACCAGCGGCGGCGCCAGCGACTCGCGCTCGGCGCGCGCCTGGACAGCACGCAACTGCGCCACATCAGCAGCGAGGGCAGGGTGTTCGGAGAGGCTTCGTGCGACCGCGTCGCGCAAGCGTAACGGTTCGCCACGGGATGCTTGCGCACCCGACGGATCACGTTGCGGTGCTTGCGCAGGCCGTGGTCCAGCTTGAAGTTCAGTTTGGGCGTGTCCCGACAGGACGACACCCCAGGACCCGGCAAACGCCAGGGTCATCAGCCAATGCAGATTCACGGACAACCTCCACAGGATCGAAGACAGCGCACGCATATGCCGCCAGGAGGGCAGCGTTACCGCGGTGTCAAACGATCGGAGGTCGAAGCAGCGAGGCAGGTCGGGCGGAAACCGCGGGCAGGATCATGGCTGCAGCGGGGTGTGCGGCAGGAGACGTGGCGCCCAGGACGAGCTGCGGCGTTTCGACCAGCACCGAAGCGATGCTGCAGGCGTCATGCGCATGCACGATGGCCTCACCTGAGGCTTCCCCTGCAACTGGGGATTCGTCCGTGCCGTGCTGCTCGTGGTCGTCGTCGTGATCGTGCCCATGGTGACCGGCCAGCTCATGTGGGTCGGCGACGGCCCCGTGATCCGCGCCCGGGTCGGCGTGGGCGTGCACTTCGATCACCGGCATCGCGCCGACCACGAGCAGCACCATCAGCGACAACGCCGCCAGATACCCGAACGGGATGCGGAGCCAGACGGTCAGGCGATGGCGGAGGGATCGAAGTGACACGTTCAAAGCATGACCCATACGGTAGATGTGTTCAAGCAGACAGCGCAGATTTCGAACTTCTTCGAGCCTGTTCGTGATCAGCCTGTGAAGGCAAGGCGCCGTAGCCTGCCTGTACCGACGCATCAGTAATGCCGCAACAGCATCCACAGCGCCATTGCGATCATCATCAGGTTCTCGGTCAACGAGACGAATCCCAGGGGGACGTTGTTGGCGCCACCGACGCACGCGCATTTCAACTCGCGCTTGTCGATATAGACGGCCTTGAACACCGATATCGCGCCGATGACGCCTATGAACAGGGCAACCGGGATCGACAGCCACATCAGCACGCCGGCGATCATAAGGACGCCGGCCAGAAGTTCCGCGAAAGGATAAATATACGAATACGGCACGAACCTGCGCGCCATGATGTCGTAGCCCAGGAACATGCTGGAGAAACGCTCGACATCCTGCAGCTTCAACAGCGCCAGGATGCACATGCTGAAGGCGATGAACCATTCACCGGCCTGCAGGGTGAGCAACGACCCGTGCATCGCCCAACTCGACGCCAGGGACATCAGAGCGGCGACAACAAAGACCGCTATTACCGGCCGGTATGTCAGCGCATCAGGATCCGCGACGGACTTGCCCAAGTGGCGCCTCAGGTCGTCGTAACCGCCCACCCTTTCGCCGGCGATGAAGGTTTGCGGCGTGGTCTTCACCTTGTGCTCTGCCTTGAAAGCATCGGTCTGCTCCCGCGTGGTCAGCCACTGATCGTCGACCTTGAAGCCCCTGCGTTTCAGCAGATCGAGCGCCTTCAGTCCGTAGGGACAGGTGTGCTCCGCCGTGACCATACGATAAAGGGTTGCCTGTTTCGCTTCGTTGGTCGAGGTCGTAATGGTGCTCATGCAGATCTTTCCCTCGCAATCGGTTGATGGTTCGCGCGGGAACCATCGGATGGTGCGCGATTGGCCAGCCGCAAGGCATTGGCCACCACCGACACCGAGCTCAGGCTCATCGCCAGCGCGGCGATCATCGGGCTCAGCAGGAGGCCGAAGTACGGATACAGCACGCCCGCCGCGATCGGCACGCCCAATGTGTTGTAGGCGAAGGCGAAGGTCAGGTTCTGCTTCATGTTGCGGACCGTGGCCTGCGAGACCGCACGCGCACGCAGGATCCCGCGCAGGTCGCCGCGGACCAGGGTCACCTGTGCGCTGGACATGGCCACGTCCGTGCCGGTGCCCATGGCGATGCCGACATCGGCCGCGGCCAGCGCCGGTGCGTCGTTGATGCCATCGCCGGCCATGGCCACGATGCGGCCTTCGGACTTGAGACGCGTGACGAGGTCGGACTTGTCCTGCGGCCGCACCTCGCCGTGCACCTCGTCGATGCCGAGCGTCTCGGCAACCGCCTTTGCGGTGGTCACGCCATCGCCCGTCGCCATGACGATGCGGATCCCGGCCGCACGCAGTTCATCGAGGGCGGCGCGGGCGCTGTCCTTGATCGGGTCGGCCACCGCGATCACGCCGGCGAGCTGTCCATCGACAGCAAGGAACATCGCGCTCGCGCCCTGCTTGCGCAGGCGCTCGGCCGTGTCGATATGAGCCGCAGCATCGACACCGATATCGGTCATCAGCGCGGTATTGCCCAGCGCCAGCGCGCGGCCGTTGATGCTGCCGCGTACGCCCATGCCGGTGACCGAATCGAAGTCCTCCACGCTGTCCAGCGCCAGTTTGCGGCGCCGCGCTTCGGCAACGATTGCGTCGGCCAGCGGATGCTCGCTGCCCTGGTCGAGGCTGGCGGCAAGTTGCAACACGGTGTCTCCATCGAAGCCGTCGGCGGCGACCACTTCCTTGAAGGCCGGCTTGCCCTCGGTCAGGGTGCCGGTCTTGTCGACGATCAGCGTGTCTATCGTGCGCAACCGCTCGATTGCTTCGGCGTCGCGGAACAGCACGCCGGCCTGGGCGGCGCGGCCGGTCGCCACCATGATCGACATCGGCGTGGCCAGTCCAAGCGCACACGGACAGGCGATGATGAGCACCGAAACAGCGTTGAGCACGGCAAACGTCCACGACGGTTCCGGACCAAAGAATCCCCAGACGAAGAAAGTGGTGGTCGCAGCAGCCAGCACCGCCAGCACGAACCAGAACGCAACCTTGTCGGCCATGCGCTGCATCGGTGCGCGCGACCGCTGTGCCTGCGCGACCATCTGCACGATCTGGGCCAGCACCGTGTCCGAGCCGATCCTGCTGGCGCGGATGACCAGGGCGCCCGTGCCGTTCTGGGTGGCCCCGATGACGGTGTCGCCGGCGGCCTTCTCCACCGGAATGGGCTCGCCGGTGAGCATCGATTCGTCGACGCTGGAGCGGCCCTCGATCACCTCGCCGTCGACCGGCACCTTTTCGCCGGGGCGCACGCGCAGCCGGTCGTCCAGGTGGACGTGGCTCAGCGGGATATCCTCCTCGCTGCCGTCCTCATTCAGCCGTCGCGCCTCCTTCGGCGCCAGGCCAAGCAGCGACTTGATCGCGGCGCCGGTCTTCGAGCGCGCACGCAGTTCCAGCACCTGGCCAAGCAGGGTCAGCGAGACGATGACCGCTGCCGCTTCGAAATACACGCCGACCCGTCCCATCTCGCGGAACGAGGCCGGGAACAGCCCAGGGGCGACGGTCGCCACCACGCTGTAGCCGAACGCCGCGGCCACGCCAACACCAATCAGGGTGAACATGTTGGGATTGCGCGTGCGGATCGAGGCCACGCAGCGCTCGAAGAACGGCCAACCGGCCCACAGCACCACTGGCGCGCTGAGCACCAGTTCGATCCAGGTGCGCGCTGTTGGAGACACGCCAGGCAGGTAGTGCCCCAACATCGCCAGTGCCAGCACGATCACGCTCAGCGGCAGCGTCCACCAGAACCTGCGCGAGAAATCGCGCAGCTCGGGGTTGTCTTCTTCCTCCAGGCTCGGCATCTCCGGTTCCAGCGCCATGCCGCAGATCGGGCAGGTGCCGGGCCCCAATTGGCGGATCTGGGGGTGCATCGGACAGGTGTACATGGCGTCGGTGGCCGCCGGATCGGTCTCGGCGGGGGTCGGCGACAGATACTTCTGGGGCTCGGCGACGAAGCGCTCGCGGCAGCGGGCGGAACAGAAGTGGTAGTCGCTGCCGGCGTGCCGTGCGTGGTGCTGGCTGGTGGCAGGGTCCACCTTCATGCCGCAGACCGGATCGGTCACGGTCGCGTTCTTTTGCTCTCGGTTCTCGTCGGCGGACAACTGCAGCGGATCGGCGGCCAGAGCCGGGACATCATCGGATTTTCCGGGCGAGAAGGCGTGGATGCCTGTGTCGGCATTGCGATCGGGCTTTGGTGCCGCATCGGAAGCTGTGGCCGACGAATACTTGGGATCATGGATGTTCATGCCCTCTCCTCCGCCAGTGCCGCCAGGATGGGGCAGCACTCCAGTGCTCCGTGGCCCGGGCAGGACGCCACCAGCGTGCGCAGGCCATCGCGGATACGGGTCAGCTCCTCGACCTTCTGCTCCACGTCGGCCAGCTTCTCCGTTGCGGTGGCTTTGAGCCCCGCCATGTCGTCATCGCGTCGACCGGACAGGGCCAGCAGTTCGCGTATCTCGACGAGCGTGAAACCCAGACCCTTGGCGCGGCGGACGAAACGCAGCCTCGAGACGTCGTCGTCGCCATAACGCCGATAGCCGGAAGACTGGCGTGCAGGCGGCGGCAGGATGCCGTTGCGTTCGTAATAGCGCACGGTGTCGATGGGGACACAGGCCCGCTTGGCAAGTTGACCGATCTGCATGAGGAGCTTCCTGACGGCGGCTTCGACAGCAAGTGTGCACTCTGGACCCTGGTCCAGAGTCAAGGCTTTTCCTTCAGAGGGTGTCTGACATCCTCGTCTCGCTCCTGGTCTGGCGCCTCACCACCCGGTGTGCAGCCCCACGAAACACCGGTGCCGTCCACAGTTTGCAGGCACATTCGCCTGCGGCAAGGTCGGGGATCGAAAGTCCTAGGCGGACATCGCGCGACACGCGGTCACGCACTTGCGGCAGGCCTCGGCGCAACGCTTGCAGTGATCCATATCGTGCGCTTCGCACTGCTTCGCGCACCAGTCGCAGATGTCGGCGCACAGCTGGCAGAGCTGCTTGGCAAAAGGACTGTTGCGGGCCATCGCGTCTGCGCACAACCGAGAGATCGCTGAGCATTCGATGCAGCATGCAGGGCAGTCGTTGGGGCTATCCTTGCCGACCATGTGGCTGAAACAGCTGCCGCATTCGGTAGCGCAATCGTTGCAGGCGGCAATACAGTCGCGTACTGCCTGGGTGAGGTGGTGGCTCATATCAATCCCTCCTTCGAGTGGGTGGGTGAGGTTGGCGCGTGAAAGACCACGGCTACATCCCCGGATCCAATCATTGCCCGTGGCGCGTGAAGACGCTGCTGCTGCCGTCATTGCCGACCAGTTCCACCGTATACGGCTGCACGCGGCCATCCGGCATTTCCATGCCGGGTGAACCGGCGGGCATACCGGGCACCGCCAGTCCCCGCGCGTCAGGCTTTTCCACGAGCAAGCGCATCACGTCTTCGGCCGGCACATGGCCTTCGATGAAATAACCACCGACTTGAGCCGTATGGCAGGAACCTTTACCAGCAGGAACGCCGAGCTGCTGCTTGATCGGGTTCATGTCTTCTGTATTGCGGACTTCGACCTGGAATCCGGCTTTGCGCATGTGATCGACCCATTGGCCGCAGCAACCACAGAACTCGCTTTTGTGCACGACCATGGGCGACAGTTGCATGGCAGCCGCCGCATTGCCGGCCTTCGACGAAACTTCAGCGGGGCCATCTGATGGTATGCCGACGGACTCGGTGCCGGCCGGCGTAGACGCCATGGCCGTGGCGAGGGCATCGGCGCGTTGAGTGTCACCGGCGATGCTCGATGGTGACTGCCGCGCACATGCCGGAAGTGCGAGCGTGGCGAACAGCAGCAAAGTAGCTGCGAAGGAATGCAGTCTCATCGGTGTCTCCTCAATTCTTCTTGGGCCGCGACGACCAGTGGATGTGCACGATCTTCCAGCCGTCGGGCGTGTTTTCCAGCACCATGGTTTCGGTACTCAGCAATGTCATCGGTTTGCCGTCCTTGCTCGCATGCAGTTCGCTTTCGCTGGCAACCCAGGCGGTGTCGCCGTTGATCCTGGCGCGACGGTGGGTCAATGCAGTGTGGGTGCCGGCCAGGAACCTTGCATCGGAGTTCGCGTGGTGGCCGAGGTATTGCGCGCGGCTCCGTTCGGCGCCGCCGCTCTCCAGGATGATGACCCCTGGATCGAGCATCGATTCAACGGCGGCAAAGTCGCTCGCGGCGATCGCCGTGCCGAATGCGTCGACCACGGCAACCGGCGCCTGAGCGGCGGCAGGCAGCTCCAGCACCTGAGTCGCCGCAGGTGCGTGGTGCGCGGCGTGATCGATTGCGGTCGATTGCGTCTGTGCGTTGGCGCACAGTGTCGTGCCGAGCAGCAATGCGGCGGCAATCAGCGAGGTTGCGTCCTTCATGGGGGAATGTATCGAAAGTGCGATGGTCATCGTTGGGGTTTCCAGGCTCTGGTCCGGTGGAGGTCAGTGTTGGTGTTGGTGATCGTGGCCGTCGGCCGCCGGCACGGGCGCGGCGTCGGTCTTGGCGGGTGGGGCGGGGTGCGATTCCACTGTCCCGTCGGCATGCCGGTGGGTCATTGTCGCGCCGCCAGTCACTGGCTTGGCCGCAGGGGTGGAAGCAGCGGCGTGATGGTCGTCGGCCACGCCCGGGCCGTGCGCGTGGCCGCCGGTCTCTACGGCCGCATCGCCCATTGGCATGTTGCCGTGGTCCTGAGGAGGCGTGTCGTGATGGTCGGCCGGCGCACCGTCGGCGTGCGTCTGCTCGATCATCTCGCCGCCGCCGTGGTCGTGCCCACCGCTGCTGGCGACCATGGCCTCGTACTCTGCGGCGTCCATCCCAGGCAACTGCTGCACGAAGGCTGCCATGTTCCAGATGTACTCGTCGTCCATGCTCTTGCCCCAGGCCGGCATACCCGAGGCCTTGATGCCGTGCTTGATGATCCAGAACGCCTCGTCGGCATCGACGCGGACTTTTGCCAAAGCAGGCGGAGCCGGATACAGGCCGAGGCTCAACTCCGTTTCGTCCATGCCGGGGGCAAGATGGCAGCCCATGCACATGGCGTTGTAGTTGCCGGCACCCTGGCGGATGCGCTCGGGATCGGAGAGATCGAAGGGCGGCTTCCCGTCGCTGATGCGTGCGTCGATCGAGCGCTCACGGAGGGTTTCCAACAGTGCGTGCACGGGCCGTGTATGGGCGTCGTCGGCGGCAATGTTGTAGATGCCCGACCAAACGAATCCCGCGCCGAGCATACCGACCGCAGCCAGGGTGACGATGCCGCCGGTAATGAATGATTTTCGTTGCATGGCTGGATTTCCTTGTCGGTGTGTTGGGTCAGAACCAGAGTCGCAGGCCCGCAACGATGCGGGTATCGTCGATGTCTTCACCGTCAAGCCGGCGCAAATCTCCAGTGCGTCCGAACGCGCGTTCGCGGACCACACCGAAATAGGGCGCCAACTTGCGCGTGAATTCGTAACGCAGGCGCAGCCCGGCCTCAACCGTGCTTAGACCGGAGCCAATGCCCCGCCGCGGGTCATTCTTTCCGTACAGGTTGATCTCGACCAGTGGCTGCAGGATGAGTCGATTGGTCAGCAGCAACTCGTATTCGGCCTCCAGCCGGGCGGCGGTCTGGCCGCCCTGGCCGACGTATGCGGTCGCTTCGACTTCGAACTTGTACGGCACCAGGCCGATCACGCCGAACGCAGCAAAGTCCTGAGAGCTGCCAGGCTTGAAGTCGTGGCGTATGCCGGCGACGACATCCCACCACGTCGCTACGCTGCGGCCGTACAGCACCTCGACATCGGCGCTCTCGACCGTTCCGTCGACCCGCTCACCTTCGCTGCGCAGCCATAGACGATTGAGGTCGGTACCGATCCAGGCTTGAGCCTCCCACTCCAGCCCGGTTCCCTGGTCGGCATTCCATCCCTCCAGTCGGTCGAGCAGCACGAAGCGCTGAATGCTGTTGTCGTGCACGCCATGTCCGCCTGCCGGCCGCACGGCTGCTGCCCGATCGGCTGCTGTCAGCTCCGGGATGGGCTCGCCCGCTTCCGTTGGCGCCATGGTCATGCCGCCATGATCCATGCCCTGCATCGTGGAGTAGTCCATACCCTCCATCGGTTTGTCTTCGTCAGACATGGACATCTTCGAATGATCCATGCCTTCCATCGATTTGTCGCCATCCGACATCGGCATCTTCGAATGATCCATGCCCTGCATCGTGGAGTGGTCCATAGCCTCCATCGATTTGTCGTCATCAGGCATGGACATCTTCGAATGATCCATGCCCTGTATCGTGGAGTGGTCCATACCCTCCATCGATTTGCCTTCGTCAGGCATGGACATCCTCGAATGGTCCATGCCTTCCATCGATTTTTCGTCATCGGACATCGGCATCTTCGAATGATCCATGCCCTGCATCGACGTGCTGTCAGTGGATCGCGCTGTCGCCGGCACGGGCGGCTTTTTCCTGGCGGGCGCCGGAGCAACCGGCGTCTTCTTGACAGGCGCCTTTACCGCCGCTTGCTTCACCGGTGCCTTTGCAGCCGGTTTCGGCATCGGCATGTTCATCTTCGAATGGTCCATCTGTTGCGCCGACACCGGGTCCGCTACCAGCGCGAGGCCCAACCCAATTGCCAGCGCCAGCGGATGCAGGCAACTCGTCGTGATCCTGTGCATGATCATCCCTCCACCCGGACTTCGCGCATCATCCCGGCCTCCATGTGGTAGAGCATGTGGCAGTGGTAGGCCCAACTGCCAAGCGCATCGGCACGCACGCGGTAGCTGCGCTTGCTGCCTGGCGGCATATCGATGGTGTGCTTGCGGACCATGAAATTACCCTGCTCGTCTTCGAGGTCGCTCCACATGCCGTGCAGGTGGATGGGATGGGTCATCATGGTGTCGTTGACCAGCACGATGCGCATGCGTTCACCGTAGTTGAGCCGCACCGGGTCGACCTCGGAAAATTTCCGGCCGTTGAACGACCACGCAAACTTTTCCATGTGTCCGGTGAGATGCAGCTCGATTTCGCGGCCAGGATCGCGCCCGTCCGGATCGGCGAACGTACTTTTCAGCATGGCGTAGCTCAGAACCTTGCGGCCGTTGTCACGCAGGCCGATCCCCGGATCATCCAGTTTGGGGACCGGCGCCATCGTCTGCATGTCGACCAGAGGATTGCCCTGCTCGCTGGCCGGGTGAGACTGCATGCCGCCGCCGTGGGTCATTCCGGCCATGCCAGTTTGCCCGCTCGACGACATGGCTCCGCCTCCATGGTCCGTTCCCTTCATGCCTGCCATGTCGTGGCCCGAATGCTCCATGTCGGCCATGCCGGACATGCCGGACATGCCCGCGGGGCCGTTGACTGACATCGCACCCATGTCATGGCCCATGCCCCCGTGGCCCATGTCGGCCATGGTCAGCAGCGGGCGCGGATCAAGCGCAGGCACCGGGGCCCGCAGGCCTTCGCGCACGGCAAGGGTCCCGCTGACATAGCCGGTACGGCCCATGTCCTGGGCGAAAATACTGAAAGCATCCTGGCCGGACGGCTCGACGATCACGTCGAAGGTCTCCGCAACCGCGATCCGGAACTCGTCCACAGTCGCCGGGTGCACGTACTGGCCGTCCGCGGCCACAACGGTCATTTTCAGGCCGGGAATGCGGACGTCGAAATAGGTCATTGCCGAGCCGTTGATGAAACGCAGCCGTATTTTTTCGCCGGAGCGGAAAAGCCCGGACCAGTTGCCCAGCGAGGTGGTGCCGTTCATCAGGTAGGTATAGGTGTTGGCGTTGACGTCTGAAAGGTCCGTCGGCGTCATCCGCATCTCGCCCCACATCCTCCGGTTGCTCAGCGTGTCCTGCAGTCCATCCTCGCCGACATCGCGCAGGAAATCGCCGACCGTGCGCTTGGAGTAGTTGTCGTGATCGGACATCTTCTTGAGCCGGGAGAACAGGTCGGCCGGGTCGAGGTCGGTCCAGTCGGACAGCAAGACCACGTAGTCGCGGTCGAAGGCGAAGGGTTCCGGCTCGATCGGGTCGATAATCA
>JBBSVH010000003.1:0-45651 GCA_038233685.1 Lysobacterales bacterium
GGAGGGCCTCTTTGGGACCGCTTCGGGTATCGCGCTGGTACTGTTGCTGGCACGTGCGGCGGCGGCCAAGCCCGTCCGGACGTGGAGCGTGCCTGAAGCATGGCTGCTGGCTGCGCTTGCCCTGAGCTTGTTGTCGCTCAACAGCACGAACCTCTACACCTGGGCTCTAGCGGGACTTTGGTTCCTGCCAATTCTGGTGGCTGCGGCATACATGTGGCTTGCCATCGCGTTTTCACAAGCGCGGATGTTGCTGCTAGTGTCGAGCTTCGGTCTCGGCGTAATCCTTGACGAGGTGGCCTATCCGGTATTCCTAGCGACTCTAGGCGCGCTAGTGCTGGCGCCGCACTGGCGTACGCCACGACAGCTCATCATCCTTCTGTGCGCCGGCGGGGCAGGCATCGCGGCGTCGCGCCTGTTCTATTGGTTCGTGGGCGCAATCAGCGGAGTGGCGAGCGCAGTACCGCCGGGCGCCGAAGGCACGTCACCGCTGACCTCCCTCTTAGACATAAGCCTGTGGAAGGCGGTAATTCTTCCCCTTTCCGATTCAGTGGTCCACCAAGCAAATCTAACGCCGCTTTTTGGTACAGCGGGCCCGACCGCTGCTGCAGCCATCGCCGTGCTTTTGACTATCGCCCATACATGGTTCTGGTGGCGGATCGTGTTCGGCCTGCGTCAAAATCCACCGGCGGGCGCCCGCGTGACGACCCTTTTAGCGGCCGCGATGATGCTGTTCTATTACGCGCTGGTTGCCGGAATTGTGATCCAACGCGTGCCGGTATTCGGGTTCGAATACCTGCACCAGCCGCGTTACGTGCTGTTTTACCAGATCAACCTTGCCGCGCTGGCAATTATGGTGTATCGCGAATGCCAATACGCGTCACTCGCAAAGGTGAGGATTCGATCCGGAGTAGTGGCTGTCCTCCTGGTCTTGGCGCTTTGTGGCCTGCAGTTCCGCTTGTCGGTCCTGGCTTGGGAACACGCTAAGTATCTGTCGATCTACGTGGAGGCCGTGTCGAAGACGATGGGGCGGCTCGCGGCCGATCCTACGGCGGAGATCGAATGCGCCGACATCATGACTGTCTGCCAGTTCGAGCCTAAAAAACGGCGTGAGCTTCTGAACCTTCTGATCTTGAAGCAGCTCAACATCTTCTCTCCCGCTTTTCAGTCATTTCACCGGCTTGATCCGTGGCCAAGGTCGGAGACCGAGCCTGAGAATGAGCAACGGACCGAGGCGGTTCCCGCGTCGAAGTAACTCTCTTATGTCGATAGCCGGGGAGCGGACCTTCTAAAGCTTCAGCTCTCGCGCACGGCAAGGAATTCCGAGAAGTCGCGGATGTAGTCCGATTCTAGGTACTTCGCAGAGGCCAACACCAAGCACACCGTCCCAGCGTCGAAATTTACCTCGGCCGCCCAGATCATTGGAGGGATATGCAGCCCCTTCCATGGACGGTTGAGATGTACGACGCGGCGCGCTTTGCCATCGTCCAGTTCAACATCGAAGCTGCCTGACAGGCAAATCAGGAACTGGTGCTGCTCCCGGTGCGCATGCGCGCCTCGGTCTGCGCCCGTGGGGACGTCGTACAGATAGAACACGCGTTCGATGGCGAAGGGTGCGTGGCGATTGCCTTCAATAAAAGTGAGATTCCCGCGCAGGTCGGTGATCTTCGGTAGCTCCACCAGTTTGCAGTCTTGGATGGTTGTCTCAGGCACGCTGTTTGCCCTTAATGATGAAACGGCTGGCCAAGAAAGTCAGCGGCACTGTGATGGGCACGACCAGCAGCGGCGCGATCTTTTCTGAAATATCGAGGTGGTTTACGAACAGCCAGATCAGTGCGAGCCCAACTGAATACTGGAGCAGGTAGACGCTTGGGAAGGCGGCGAGCCGCCTCCAGCTCAACGACATCCTGAACACGAACGTCGTGTTGATCCAGTACGACAAAGCAATGCCGATGGCGTAGGCCGCCGTATAGGCGATCCGGTAGTCCAGTACCAGGTTAAAGGCGAGGTACATCGCGTATCCCGAGATGGCGTTAAACGCACCTGCGGCGAGAAAACGCTTGAACTCAGTGTCAAAGAACTTCATCGATCACGGTGTCTGGGCGACGATTGACCTCGTCGAAAATCCGCCAAAGATACTCTCCGATTATCCCCAGCATCAGAATGATCAGGCCGAGCAGAAACGTCACGAGCGACACCAGGGTTGCGTAGCCAAGCACCGGGATGTTGCCGGTGAGGGCAGCGATCACAACCGAAATTCCGTAAAGGAAGCTCGCACCCGCCACAAATACACCGACAGCAGAGATCACCCTGATCGGAGTAACCGAAAATCCGAGCATGACATCCAGGAAAGTCTTGATCTTCTTGGTGAAGGTCCAACCGGAGCTGCCGTGCTCGCGACGCGGACGGTGGTAGGACACCACCTCGGGTTCGTAACCAAGCCAATACGCCAGTAGCGGCGTAAACGCGTTCTTTGAGCAGTTGCGCATGGGTTCAAGCAGGTCTCTGTCCATCAGCGCAATATCGAAACCGCCATCTGGATAGCCGGGCAGGACGATCAAGCGTAGTACTCGATAATACAGCCACGATGAGATGCGGGAGGTAAGGGGATCCTCCCGCGATTTGCGAACGGCGATGACGAACTTCCGCCCGGCGATCCAGCGCGGCACCATCTCCAGCAGCAGTTCGGGTGGATCCTGCAGGTCGGCGGCAAGAATCATGAAGGCGTCGCCCTCGACGAAATGAAACCCGGTCCGGGAGGCGTGGACGGCACCGAAGTTGCGCGACAGGCGCACCACCACCGCGTCGGGCCGCTGCTCCTTGATGCGAACCAGCGCCGCCTGCGACGCGTCGCGCGAGCCGTCGTTGACGAAGATCAACTGCAGTCGGACACCGTACAGGTCTGTGAGCGACTGCTCGACCGCCACCAGGCGTTCGTGAAGCAGTGGCAGCGAATCTGCGTTGTAGTAAACCGGGACGACGACGGAGACAGTCTTCTCTGACATGGTTGGACTCAGGCCGTTAGCGAGTAGTAGTCATGAACAATCGTGCGAGAGCCGAAACCTTCCTTCTGCTCGACCAATCCCTTGTTCAGTTCTTCCCCAGTCTCGCCGTTGGAGCCGCCGAGATCGAAGAAATGCTTCTCCGGGTAGACGTTGCGCAGCAGGTGGTCGAACAGCGCGTCCAGGCCGTGGATCTTCTTGCCGAATTCGCTGGTCGAAATGTACTGCACGTGGGCGACGCGGTCGGTTTCGAAAATCACGCAACCCGCTGCCGTCTGCTGTTCGACACGGGCCTCAAAAAGTCGAATGCATTCCGGGAAGCGGCTGCGCAGCAACTTGATCTCTTCCAGCGAGTGTACCGGCCTCGCTCCGAAGCGCTCGCGCAGATTGTCTTCGAGTATGCGCCAGAATGGTTGGAAGTCCTGCGATTCCACGATCTGCACACCGGCTTTGGCGGAAGCTTTCACCCCACGGGCTCGCCGCTCCTGATACTTCAATCGATCCTCGCGAGGAACCACCGACAGCACGTCGCGACGGGTCAGAACTGCGCCGGCGCGAAACAACGCATAGCGATCCTCTTCCGCTGGCTGCTTGTGATAGATCGACGGGATGGTCTTGTAGTGCAGGACCGTGAGGTCAAGGGAAGCAAGATAGAAACGGATTGCTTCGAGCATCTCGATGGCGGCCACTGACCCCGTGCCGTTGCCCAGGATGAGGCCTCCGTAGGTCAGGCCGGCATGGCTGTACAGCGCGCCGTCGCGTTCAGTCGCCGGCAGCAGCGCGAGGATCCGTCCGTCTTCGGAGCGCAGGACCAGAGAATGATCAACGAACCGGTCGCTGTGATAATCCATGTAGTCGCGGTCGAACAGGAACGTTCCATTCTTGCTTGCGCGCACGAAGTCGTTCCACGTATCACTGTTGCTGCCTTGGTATCGCTGCACCTCCACCTTCACGCCTCTTCCCTGACGGCTACGGCAAACCCCGCCTTGCCGAAGTCATTGCCGTTGTAATAACAGTAGGTTTTTCCATCCACTTCTATCACCGCGGCGTACATGATGGCATCCGAGTCGAAATCGCTTGGGCCTACGTCAAGCCCCATGGTGGAGTCCTTGCGATCCCAGTCGAATCCGTTTGGAGACGTGGCAAACCCCATTCGATAGGCGCCCAGCGACTTGCGCCGGATCGAGTAATACATCTCAAACCCGTGCTCCGGGTTGGACAGGACCCAAGGGCGACCGAAGCCATGCTCGTCAGGCTCGGTTATGTCCATGACCAGCTGCCCTTTTCCTTCCCAAAGCATGCCGTCCTCAGACTCCAAGTATTTGATGCGGTATTCGGGCATCGCTTTGCCGCCGACATCCAGCCAGTTGTTCCCGCCCACGTACCACATCTTGAATCGGCCCCCGTCCTCGACCACGTAGGGCCCGCCGCGGAAATAGAGGTCCTCCGCGTTGCGCTCCAGCGCAGGCGTGGTGGAATAACGGACGAAGGTCTTGCCGTTGTCGTCGCTGACGGCGACACCGGACAAGAGGCGGTAGCGGATCCGGGTGCCGATCTCAAAACCGACGTAGTACAGAAACAATCTACCGTCCGACGCCCGGACCACGCTTGTGCCGAGGACGCCGCTTTCATCGAAAGTCCCTGGCAAGCCGATGTCCATCAACGGCCCGGTGAGGGGGCTGATCACGCGGAACGGAGCGTCGGGCGAGACGTCGATGAAGCCCGGGCGACTGATCCCGGCCGAATCACAGCAGGTCATGAAGATGCGAATTACGCCAAGATCTGGCAGGAAGATCGGCGTGGGCAGCATGCCGTGGGTCCTGGCCCACTCCTGCGTCCCGTCGGGGCAGTACATGAGGCCGAGCTTCGTCCACTTCACGCGTCGGGTTCCAGTCCGAATCGCCCGCGCACACCTAAGGCCGCTGCGGCCAAGGTCCCTTTCACCAGAGAATCCTCCGGGACGTCACGCGCGATCAGCGCACCGGCGCCGATCAGGCAGTCATCACCGACCTCGAGGTTGTTGCCAAACGTCGCGTTGACCCCGATGAAGCAGTTCGCGCCCACGGTGCAGAAACCGGATACCACCACGTGGGAGGAGACGAAGCAGTTGTCCTTGATCACCGAGTGGTGGCCGATGTGATTTCCGCTCCACAGCACGACGTTGTCCCCGATGTGCACGAACGGCTGGACCGTGTTGTCCTCGAAGATGAAGCAGTGTTCGCCCAGTTCCGCGTTCGGCCAGACAAATGCACGCGAGCTGATGTACGACGCCGGGACGTAGCCCATGTCCTTCAACTTGAGGTACAGGCGGGTGCGCAGCCGATTCATCTGCGTGTACACCAGCGCGGCATAAAAATCATGCGTGGCCGCCGGGAATTGTTCCGTAAGCTCATCGAGGGCTACCACCGGAAGTCCAAACAAGCTCTCCTTGGTCAGGAACTCGCGCTCTACCGCAAAAGCCACCACCGTGTACGGCGAGTCGTGGGTGAAATATTCGTACGCCACTTCTGCGAACGCGCTGTCGCCCACGATCACAAGGTTCTTCTGGATCATTGGAGTCGTCCTACGGCCGGATGATCAGGATGTCTTCGCGGCGGTTCGCGAGCGGTAGCTGTGACGGCTGCGGAAGCACGTAGGCGTGGAACCCTGCTGATCGTGCGCGCTGCATGATGCCGAACACCACCGCGTCGTCGATCTGGCCATGCTCGATCTGGTGATGGGCGACTTCCGGATCGGTGTCGGTTCCGGTAAAGGCCTTGTGGAACGCCTTGCCCGTGTCGCTG
The DNA here is from genome assembly GCA_038233685.1 of Lysobacterales bacterium. GTDB lineage: Bacteria > Pseudomonadota > Gammaproteobacteria > Xanthomonadales > Xanthomonadaceae > Pseudoxanthomonas_A. Next base: position 5,783 of record JBBSVH010000003.1, read on the forward strand.
GAGAAAAACCGCTTTCTCATGGAGATGTTGGGGATATCTCCGAGCAGCAGCCCCCCCCGGGGAGCCAGCAGCGCCAGCGTCTCGTCGAGGAATTTGAAGAGGCTGCTGTCGACGTAGATGTACTGGAGTACCGAGTACACGATAATCGCGTCGGCCCGCCCGCGCAGTAGCTCGAGAAGATCCGGGCACTCCGGATAGAACGCGACGTGCTTGTGCACTCCTTCGGCATCGTCCAGCTGACCGAGCATCTCGGCGGAATCCACCAGGTGCAACTCCTGCCCAAGCCGGCGACAGTGGGCAGTCAGCATTTTCGGCACATCGCTGCACCCAGGGCCAATATCGAGAACCGTCGACCCCGGGTCACCTAGCCGCTCAAGCTTGGCGAGGATGTCGCCGAAAATCTGCGCCTCCTTGCCCTCGCGATAGGAGTCTGGAAAGCCGATCTTCTCGTAAGGGCTCAGGGATGTGTCGGCGGCAAGCCGGCGGAAGTCCTCGAAGCCGAGTTTGGCGAAGCGTCTGAGATCTTCATTGCTACTCATGGCGGTGGCTCGCTTGCTGTGCCGGCCACGAGTTGCAGGCGGCGATGACACGGTCCACTTCATCGGCCGTGAGTTCCGGGAAACACGGCAGAGTCAACGCCTCTGTGCACCATGCCTGTGTCTCCGGCAGCACGTAATCGGCGAAGCGGCCTTCGTGGCAGGGCTGAAGATGATCGGCAAGGGGGTAGTGCACTTCGCAGCTAATTCCGTTGCTCTTGAGATGACTCGCCAGTTGGTCGCGTTGAGGTGAGCGCACTACATATAGGTGGGCCACGAATTCCCCGCCCGCCACTGCCGGCACTGCGATCTGCGGATGTACGATCTCGCGTGAGTATCGGTTGGCGATACCCCGGCGCGCGTGGTTCCTCCGATCCAGGTCTGGAAGCAGGCTGAGCAGGAAAGCGGCCTGCAGTTCGTCCAGACGCGAGTTGCGGCCGCCTGAGAGTTCGTTGGTGTATTTGCTGGACCATCCGTACTGCCGCAGTTGCCTGGCACGCGCCGCGATGCCGCCCTCAGTACAGATGATCGCGCCGCCGTCGCCCACAGCGCCCAGGTTCTTGGTGGGGTAGAAGCTGAAGGTTGCCGCATCCCCATAGCTGCCGGCCTTGGCACCGTCGGGTCCGGTCGCACCGTGGGCTTGCGCGCAATCCTCGATCAGCGCAATTCCGCTCGTGCTGCATAGTTCGACGATCGCCTCCATGGGAGCCAAGCGTCCATAAAGATGAGTAACGATGACGGCGGTGGGGGCGACTTCGAGTGTTTGCAGGGCCGCTGCAATCCCGTCTGGCTCAAGGCGTGCTGCCGATGCGGAAACATCCACGAACACCGGCTTGGCACCGACAGCCAATACTGCCGACGTCCCGTACATCGCCGCGTTGGCAGCCAACAACACATGATCGCTCGGCTGTACACCCACTGCTCGGAGCGCGATCTCAAGCGCGTCGGTTCCGTTGCCTACGCCGATGCAATGGGGCACGCCGCAGTACGCCGCGAAGCCCTCCTCGAATTCCCTGACCGATGGCCCCAGCACGTAGTACCCGCTTTTCAATACCTGGGCTGCTTTTTCGCGAAGCGCCCCTCCGACCTCTTCGGCGTAGCGCGCGAGGTCATTGATGGGAACGGACTTGCTCACCGCTGCACTCCTGGTAAAGCGCGACTCCCTGTCGGTCTATGGAGTCGCTGCGTTAGGGCTGAACCACTTCGAAGTTGCCTGCTTCCATGCGGATGCCCACAGGCTGCAGCATCACAACCACAGGGTAGCTTCCAGGATCTGCTAGGTAATCAGGCGGAATTGTCGCGGTGATGATCACGCCGCTGACTACAACGCCCGTCAGAGGCTTGCCATCAAAGCTAATCTCGACGTCGGCAGGCGGCGCCGCTTGGTTCAATTCAAACGAAATCCCCGAGTGCCCGTCAGCCTGCACGTTGAATGGAACACCCGCCGGAGTTGACCTGTTCCCCCAGTTCACGATTCGCAGCGACGAGGCCTCTTCAGCAGATTCTGCCGAACTTGCACCTGTCTCCAGCGACGGCCGCGCTACCGGTTCCTGCGGATTGCAGGCGGACAAGATCAGTATGAGAGCAGCAGGTAGCAAGAGTGTTTTCATATGTGGGAAAGCTCTAGTGGCCGAGGGCCCGAGCGTAGCTGCCCGGCGCAATACACTTGGCCTCAAAGTTTAACCTAGAAGCATGCCTGCCGCTAGAAGGTGCGGCGGCGCACCAGGGGTCTATCCCATGGGGGGGCTGCGGTATCCGACGGTGTCTTAACGCGTGGAACTCCCGTGCTGCCGGGACGGCTTGAGCGGAACACGCGCGTGAGGCTAGCAACCGCCTGCGCGTCAGCTCTGCATTTCGACCAGCCCCAACCGGGCCCAACTGGGCCTACACAGTAATCCGGTGACAAAGCCACGTGCCGATGGCCTCCGCAATTCTGCTAGCCGCCCTTCCGTCGCCATATGGGTTATGCGCTCTGGACATCTCCGCATACGCCTGCTCGTCGTCCAGCAGGCGCAGCGTCTCCTTGAGAACTACTTCGGTACTGGTTCCCACAAGTCGCACGGTTCCGGCCTCGATCGCCTCGGGCCGCTCTGTCGCATCTCTCATTACGAGCACTGGCTTCCCCAGCGAAGGAGCTTCTTCCTGCACGCCGCCCGAATCGGTGAGGATCAGGTGGGAACGCATCATTAGGTATACGAAAGGCAGGTATTCCTGGGGCGGAAGCAAGTGCACGCCCGGAGCCGATCCCAGTAGCCGATACACAGGCTCCTGCACCTTTGGATTCAAGTGGGCCGGATAGACGACTTGCACGTCCTCCCGCTCGCCCAGGATCCTCAGCGCCTGGCATATCTGTTCCATTCCGTCGCCAAAGTTCTCCCGACGGTGCCCGGTGACCAGGATCAGTCTCTTGCTGGGATCAAGAAAAGGGAACTGGGACTCGAGACAGGACTTAAGCAGGCCATTGCCGTTCATGCGCTGCACTGCCTCAAGCAGTGCGTCAATCACGGTATTGCCAGTCACGTGCACGCTTGCCGGATCGATGCCTTCAGCGAGCAGGTTTGCTTGGGACGTGGCAGTGGGCGCGAAATGGAGTGCACTGAGGGGCGCCGTGAGTCGCCGATTGGCCTCCTCGGGCCATGGCGCATACAAGTTGCCTGTGCGCAGCCCCGCCTCTACGTGCCCTACTGGTACGCGTGCGTAGTAACACGCCAGTGCGGTAGCCAGAGTGGTGCTTGTATCGCCATGCACCAAGACCAGGTCAGGTCGTCGGCGCTCCAGCACCTCGCTCATACCCGACAAAATCCTACCGAAGAGCTCCGGTAGTGTCTGCCCTGTCGACATCAGGTCGAGGTCTTCGTCAGGGATCAGCTCGAACAGGTCCAGCACCTGGTCAAGCATCTGGCGATGCTGCGCGGTCACCACGACGATGACCCTCATTTTTCCACTCGCCTGCAATGCCGACACCACAGGCGCCATCTTGATAGCTTCGGGCCGCGTACCGAACACGACCATGACCTGGAAACCCGGAATCTCTCCCAGCCAACCTCCAATAGTCAAATTGCCTGCTCCAGCTCCGGCAGCACCTTGAACAGATCACCCACCAGGCCGATGTCGGCGATCTCGAAGATCGGTGATTCCGCATCTTTGTTGATCGCCACGATGGTGCCCGCATCCTTGATGCCGGTGAGGTGCTGGATGGCACCGCTGATCCCGATCGCGATGTAAAGTTCCGGCGCGATGATCTTGCCGGTCTGTCCCACCTGCATCTCGTTGGGGCAGTAGCCGGCGTCGACCGCCGCGCGAGAGGCGCCAACGGCTGCGCCAAGCTTGTCCGCGAAGTCGTAGATGATCCTGAAATTGTCTGCCGACCCGACACCGCGACCGCCGGACACGACGCGCTTGGCGCTCTGCAGGTCGGGTCGATCAGAGCTGCCAGCGGCCAGGCCGACATAGCGGGTGTGGCCGGGCAGGGCAACGTCCACGGTCACCGGCTCGACCGGCGCGCTGCCACCTCCGGCGGCCTCCGGCCACGAGGCCGAGCGGACCGTCGCCACCACCGGCTGGTCGGCCGGTGCTTCCACGGTGATGATTGCGTTACCGGCGTAGATGGGGCGTTTGAAGGTATGGCTGCCTTCCACTGACATCACGTCCGACACCTGGGCCACCCCGAGCAGCGCCGCCACGCAGGGCATCAGGTCCTTGCCGAAAGTGGTCGACGGCCCGAAGACATGGCTGTAGCCGTCAGCAAGTTTGGCCACCTGGGGTGCCAGCACCTGCGCGAGGGCCTGGGCGTTTGCGCCGTTGGCGATCGTCAGCACCCGGGTTACCCCGGAAATCTGCGCGGCTTCGGCCGCGACCGAAGCTGGATCGGATGCCAGCACCACCACATCGATGGCGGACGGGGACAGGGCCTGCGCGGCTGATACGCACTTTGCAGTCGAGGCATTGAGCTTGCCGTCCAGGTGTTCGGCAACGATCAGGACTTTGGACATGGATGACTCCAGTGATGGTGTGTCGCGCCGGAGGCCGGCGGCGTGGTCACTTCTTGCAATCGGGTTGGGGCTGCGATGCGCTTGTCGAATCGCAGCAATGCAGATTCCGTGCTACAGCAGGCCCTTCTGCTTGAGGGCGGCGACCAGTTCTGCCGCATCCTTGACCATCACGCCCTTGCTGCGTTTGGGAGGCGGCGCGTAGTGGGTGGTCTTCAGGCCTTCGGCTGCGTCCACGCCCAGATCGGCGAACGCAATCGTTTCCATCGGCTTGCTCTTGGCCTTCATGATGTCCGGCAGCTTGATGAAGCGCGGTTCGTTGAGTCGCAGGTCGGTGGTGACCACGGCCGGGAGATCCACTTCCAGAGTCTCCAGTCCTGCATCGACCTCACGCGTCACCGTCGCCTTGCCGTCGGAAATTTCCAACTTGGAAGCGAACGTCGCCTGCGGTCTCCCCCACAGGGTGGCGAGCATCTGCCCTGTCTGGCTGGCGTCGTCGTCGATCGCCTGCTTGCCCAGGATGACGAGATCCGGCTGTTCCTTTTCGATCAGCTTGAGGAACGTGCGCGCCGCCGTCAACGACTGGATCGGTTGGTCGCACACCACGTGGATCGCGCGGTTGGCACCCATCGCCAGACCATTGCGCAGGTGCGCCTGCGCGTCGGCCGGGGCAATGGTGGCGACCACCACTTCGGTGGCGACGCCCTTGTCGCGCAGCCTAAGGGCTTCTTCAAGTGCGATTTCGTCGAAGGGATTGGCGGACAGTTTCACGCCATCGGTGATTACGCCCGAGCCGTCCGGCTTGACTTGGATGCGGACGTTATAGTCCACCACGCGCTTGTAGGCGACGAGGATCTTCATTGTTTGGGGGTGTCCTTGTATCAACCAAAAAACCGGCTCGGGCAGCTGCCGAGGACAGAATCCTGATTTTAACGCCCAGAGGCCTCCTGTGCGAGTGGCCACCGGCAACTCGCCGTGCCGGACGCGGCCGTGTCCAGGCGTAGCGTGAAGTTAGTCGGGCACGCGACCAAAGGTGCATACCCGTCGCCGCCCGCGGCCAGTAGAATGCCCGCTCGCCGTACACCTGAGGATTCGCGATGACAGATGCCACAGCAAGCAACGCTGGCGCGCGCCGCCCGAACAAGCTCTTCGCAAGTGCCGACGACGCCCTGCGGGGCGTGGTCGCAGACGGCCAGACCTTGGCGGTAGGCGGATTTGGCCTTTGTGGGATCCCCGAAGTGCTCATAGCTGCATTGCGCGACAGCGGCGTCACAGGCCTGACCGCGATCTCCAACAATGCCGGCGTCGACGGCTTCGGGCTTGGCCAATTGCTGTCGACCCGCCAGATCAAGAAGATGATTTCCTCCTACGTCGGTGAGAACAAGGAATTTGAGCGTCAGTACCTGGCCGGCGAACTGGAACTCGAGTTCAACCCGCAAGGCACGCTGGCCGAGCGATTGCGCGCTGGTGGGGCCGGCATTCCCGCGTTCTTCACCCGCACCGGCTTCGGCACCATCGTGGCCGAGGGCAAGGAAACGCGGCAATTCGATGACGGTCACCACTACGTACTGGAAACCGCGCTCAAGGCCGACGTATCGCTGGTCAAGGCGTGGAAGGCGGACCACGCGGGAAACCTGGTATTCCGCAAGACGGCGCGCAACTTCAACCCGGCCTGTGCGATGGCCGGCAAGGTGTGCATTGCAGAAGTGGAGGAAGTGGTCGAGATCGGCGAGCTGGACCCGGATCACGTCCACCTGCCCGGCATCTACGTGGACCGCATCGTCCACAACCCGCAGCCCGAAAAACGCATCGAGAATCGCACCGTGAGTGCTGGCAGCTCTAACGGAGGAAACCGCTGATGGCCTGGACCCGCGACGAAATGGCGCAGCGCGCCGCCCGCGAACTGAGCGACGGAGCGTACGTCAACCTCGGGATCGGACTGCCGACCCTGGTGGCGAACTACATTCCCGACGGCATGGACGTCTGGCTGCAGTCTGAAAACGGGCTTCTGGGCATCGGGCCTTTTCCAACGGAAGATGAAGTCGACCCCGACCTGATCAACGCTGGCAAGCAGACCGTGACCGCTCGTCCAGGCGCCAGCTACTTCGGAAGCCACGATTCGTTCGCCATGATCCGCGGTGGCCATATCGACCTGGCGGTGCTCGGCGCCATGCAGGTGACCGACAAGGGCGACCTGGCGAACTGGATGGTCCCAGGGAAGATGGTCAAGGGCATGGGCGGCGCGATGGACCTGGTGGCGGGTGTCAAGCGCATCGTCGTACTGATGGAGCACGTGGCCAAGGACGGAAGCCACAAGATCCTGCCGCAGTGCGATCTGCCGCTGACGGGGGTGGGGGTCGTGGACCGGATCATCACCGACCTGGCTGTTTTCGATGTCGGTCCCGATGGCCTTGTGCTGGTGGAGAGCGCCCCCGGGGTTTCGGAAGAGGATCTGCGGGCGAAAACCGGAACAGGATTTGTGAAGAGGTCAGGAATCAATGTATGACGTGGTTGGTGTGCACGCCGCCCCAAACGCCGAGAATCGAGGCATGCGGAACGCCGAACCTCTGCAGACAATGCTTTATCGAGGCAAAATCGCCTCGGCCTCCCAGTGCGGCTTGGTACCACACGCCTGCCGTCTTGAGCTAAAGTCCTGAGGCGGCGACCGACAGCCTCAAACCGTGGGAAGGTAAAATGATGACGAAATCTCGCGCCGCCACCATCGGCCTGCTCTTGGTGCTATGCGCTTGTACGCGGCACGAGCCTCCTGCTTCTAATAGCGGCAGCACCGCGGTGAAAGGCGGGCCGGCTCTGTCTTCATCGGCGATGACGGGGTCACGCAGCCTTGATGCCATCGCCAACAGTCCTGATCGTGGTGCGCTGGTCAAATACGATCGACGCGCCGTTCCGGTCAAGCAGGGTGCCTTCACGTCCCACACCGTTAAGGTCAGCGAAGACCACGCCATACGAGCCATCGTCACGGGAAAACTTAGCATTCCTGCGCCGGGTGGCGATGCCCTCCAGCTCAATTACGAGCGGCACGTCGAGGGCTCCGATGGCAACTGGACGTGGATCGGCCGCTTGGTCGGGGGCGATAGCGCGAATGAGGCGATCATCACCTTTGGTGAGAAAGCGGTGTTCGGATCGATCCCGCAGGGCGCGGGTCGCCCAGACCTGAAGCTCACGACGCGTGCAGGCAAGTTGTGGATGATCGAAACCGATCCGCGACTGGCTCCTGGCACTGACCGTCGTCAGCAGGACACCCTGGTGCCTGTAGCCACGGCGCAAGCACGCTTTGCAACCTCCGCCGCGTCTGCAAGTCCTGCTACGTCCTCCGCGACCGCCTCCTCCACTACGAGCAGTAGCAACACAATCGACGTCCTGTTGGGCTACACGAGCGGATTCGCAGCCAAGTTCGGCGGCCAGTCGCAGGCAGTCACGCGCTTGAACTTCCTGGTGGCGATCAATAATCAGGCGTACGCGAACAGCCAGATCAATGGAACAGTGCGACTGGTGGGTACCCAGCAGGTCAACTACACGGATGGTGGAACCAACAAATCGGCCTTGACCGACCTGACGGGCAGCAGTGGGTCAGGGGCCACGACCGTACCTGCTTCGCTGGGCCCGCTGAGAGCGGCACGCGAAACGTTGGGTGCCGATCTGGTCTCGCTTGTACGCCTGTACGAGTACGCCAATGAAGGCTGCGGCATCGCATGGCTGCTGGGCGCCGGGCAGCAGGCAATCGTTCCGAGCCAAGACTCGTCCTTCGGTTATTCAATCGTCAGCAACTTGCCGGACGGCACAAGCGTGCCGGGCACCGACGGCAAGAACTATTTCTGCTCTTCCGAGACGCTTGCCCACGAACTGGGTCACCTGATGGGCTCGGCCCATGATATTGAAAATGCCAAGAACGACGACGGAGCCGTGCGTTATGGCCGGTATGCGTATTCATTTGGCGCCAAGACCGATGCAACCGCCGGCAATTTCTATACGATCATGTCCTACGGGGATACTGGCCAGGCGACCTTCCGCGTTTTCTCCAATCCCAACGTGACCATTTGTGCCGGCTTGCCCTGTGGCTTCGCGAATCAGTCAGATAATGCCCGCAGCCTCAACCAGACCATTCCGGTGGCTGCGACCTTCCGTGCGACGGTAGTTCCGGCCGATAGCGGTCGCCGGACAAAGACCGACGTTGACGGTGATTCCAAGAGCGACCTATTGCTGTCTAACCCGCAGCAGGGTGCATCTGCCTACTGGATCATGAACGGGGCGACCGTCGTCAGGTCTTCCGCAGTTCTTGCAAATCCCGCAGGCCATTCGCAAGTGGCGACTGGTGACTTCAACGGCGATGGGAAGCTGGACATCGTCTGGGCCAGGACATCTGACAGGACGCTTCTGCTTTGGCAGGGCGACGGCACCGGATTCTCGAGCATTCCGATCCGCGCTTACTCCGACGGGTGGGCGGTGGTGGGTGCAGGCGACGTGGACGGGGACGGCAAGAGTGATCTTCTGCTGGGCAATGCGTCCCAGGGTCTCTTTGCCTATTGGACCATGAACGGTGCGACTCCCGTCCGCTACTCGAGCGCCTTCGCGCAACCGACAGGTCACGAGTTCGCTGCCAGCGGCGACTTCAATGGTGACGGCAAGCTTGACGTGGTGTGGAGCCGCAGCTCCGATCGCAGTTTGTTCATGTGGCTGGGTGATGGCGTCGGGTTCGGGCAAGCTTTCATTCGTAATTATTCCGAAGGCTGGACCATCGCCGGGGCGGGGGATGTTGACGGAGACCTCAAGAGCGATCTCATCCTGACCAACTCCACATTGGGCGCCGTCGGGTACTGGATCATGAATGGCGCGGCGCCCACTAGGTATTCCCCGGTGTTGACGGCGCCCCCTGGCGCAAGCCTTGCCGCTACGGGCGACTACAACGGCGACGGTCTGCTGGATTTGGCGTGGTCGCGCAGCTCCGATCGTGCCGTGCTGCTTTGGCAGGGCGCGGCGGGAGGATTCAGCCAGAGCTCGGTGGGGATACTCTCGGCGGGGTTTGAGCTGACACGTGAATCGCCGACAAGCCCTCCGCCCACGAGTCCTCCACCGCCAAGCACGGCTCCGCGACGTCCTGCTGGCGACGTGGATGGCGATGGCAAGAGCGACTTCATCCTGGCCAACACGGGGTTAGGCGCGTCGGCGTACTGGATTATGAATGGCTCCACGCCGGTGCGGTACTCGCCGGTATTGTCCAATCCGTCAGGGTACGCCCGCGCCGCCACCGGCGACTTCAACGGCGACGGGAAGGTCGATGTCGTATGGGCTCGCAGCTCGGACCGATCGCTGTTGCTATGGCAGGGAGACGGCAACGGGTTTACTACCCTGTCGATCCGTTCCTACTCCGAGGGCTGGATGGTTGTGGCTGCCGGAGACATTGATGGCGACGGAAAAAGTGATCTGCTTCTGGAGAATGCGTCGCTGGGTCTAAGCGCCTACTGGACGATGAATGGCGCCACTCCAGTCCGGTACTCGAGCGCATTCTCGCAGCCGGTCGGATATCAGCGGGCTGCTACTGGCGACTTCAATGGTGACGGCAAGCTGGACGTTGTGTGGAGCCGTAGCTCGGATCGCCACCTGTTGATGTGGCTGGGGGATGGAAACGGCTTTTCGCAGACACCTATTGGCAACTACTCGGCAGGTTGGGCGATAGCCGCCGCAGGTGACGTCGATGGAGACGGCAAGAGCGATCTCGTGCTTGTAAACACCAGCCTCGGTGCCTCGGCCTATTGGGTCATGAATGGTGCGGTGCCGGTGCGCTACTCACCCGTGTTCTCAGCCCCGTCCGGGGCAGTGCTGACGGCCACCGGCGATTACAACGCCGACGGCATGCTTGATCTGGTATGGGTCCGCAGCTCGGACCGCCTGGTCACAATGTGGCTGGGCAATGGTTCTGGATTTGTCAGCGCGTCGGTTGGAGTGCACAGCGCAGGGTGGCTGGTCACTCAGCCGTAAGGAGCTGAGTGATGAGCAGCGCTGGAGCAGGATAGGCCGGAAAATGTCGCCAGCGAAGCAGGGTTTCCGACCGGATCGCGTTGGTCGCAGTGATCACGGGGGAGTCATTGGCGCGCAACCGGCTCGCCGATGACACCTGCTCAGCACGTGCTCTAGAGATTCTGGTAATTCGGCCCCGAGCCACCTTCCGGTGTTACCCAGGTGATGATCTCGTAGGGGTCCTTGATGTCGCAGGTCTTGCAGTGCACGCAGTTGGCGGCGTTGATCTGCAGGCGCTTGGCGGTGCCGCCTTCCGCAGTGGTCTCTTCGACGATCTCGTAGACACCGACCGGGCAGAAGCGCGTGCACGGGTTGTCGTACTCGACCGTGCAGCGTTCGATACAGATTGAGGTATCGGCGACCTTGAGGTGAACCGGCTGGTCTTCGTCGTGTTCGGTCGCGGCGTAGTACACGCCCTGCAGGCGGTCGCGCGGTGGCAGCGTGCGCTGCACGTAGTCGCGCTTGGGCTGCTCGTATTCGCCCAGCTTCTGCATTGCGCTCCAGTCGGGCGTGACCTTCAGCGTCCAAGGGGAATGCCCCGCGACTGCGGTTTCCCAGGCGGCGTTGAGCATGCCGAACCACAGGCCCTTCTTGAAGGCGGGCTTGATGTTGCGGACCTTCCTGAGCTCGGACATGATCGGCGAAGCGCGCAGCTTGCCGTCGAAGCCAACCGTGTCCATGGAGGCGGCAAGGTGTTCGGCTGCCAGCATTCCCGACGCAATGGCCTGGTGCGTGCCCTTGATCTTGGGCACGTTGAGCAGGCCCGCGGTGTCACCGATCAACAAGGCGCCCGGCATCTCAACCTTGGGCAGGGACTGCCAGCCGCCGGAAGCGATCGCGCGCGCTCCGGCTGAGAGAATTGTTCCACCTTCCAGCAGCGGGGCAATCAGCGGGTGGTTCTTCCATTGCTGGAACGCTTCCCACGGCCGGTATTCCGGGTCTCTGTAATCGAGGCCGCTGACGTAACCCAGGGCTACCTGGTTGTTCTCCAGGTGGTACAGGAAGCTGCCGCCATAGGTGTGATTGTCGGCAGGCCAGCCCAGGGTATGGACGATCTTGCCGGGGGACACCCGGCCTTCCGGTACCTGCCACAGCTCTTTGATTCCGATGGAATAGGCCTGCGGGTCGCTATGTTCGTCCAGGGCAAACCGCTTGACCAGGCGCTTGGTCAGGTGGCCGCGCGCGCCCTCGGCCAGGACCGTGACCTTTGCGCGGATGTCGATGCCGGCGGTATAGCCCGGCTTGTGTGATCCATCCTTGGCCACCCCCATATCACCGATGCGCACGCCGATCACCCGGCCGCTGTCGTCGTGCAGGGTTTCTGAGGCGGAAAAGCCAGGATATATCTCCACGCCGAGGGCTTCGGCCTGGGGTGCGAGCCATGCGCACATCGCACCGAGACTGACGATGAAGTTGCCGTGGTTGTTCATCCCCGGTGGAACGATCGGAAACCTGGTGCCGCCGGTCTTGCTGAAGTGCCAGAACTCGTCCTCGGTGGCGGCCACGCAAATCGGTGGTGGGGAATCCCGCCAGCCCGGCAGCAGGGCATCGAGCGGGGCCGGCTCGATCACCGCGCCGGACAGGATATGGGCGCCAATGGTGCTGGCCTTCTCGATCACGCAAACCGAGATATCGGGATTCAGCTGTTTCAGGCGAATCGCGAAAGACAACCCGGCCGGACCGGCGCCGACGGCCACGACGTCGTACTCCATCACGTCGCGTTCGGTCTCGTCGCTGGCGGTATCGGTCATCACAGGCTCCGGTTGGCTTGAAGTACGCAATCGGCTTGCGCAGTGCGTAGTTTGGGTGTTTGCCGGTGCAGGGGCAAATCGCGCAGCATGGCGTCATGAGCATTCCTCGGCCGCCTTGCGTCGATACTACTTCCATGGAACTGCCAGGTGCGGAACTCTGCCTAGTGCCGGGCTGGCTGGACACGCGCACTGCCGATGGATTGCTGCAGGTGCTTCGCGAACAACTCCATTGGGACGTGCACCGCATACGCTTGTTCGGGCGGATGGTCGACTCGCCGCGGCTGAGCAGCTGGATTGGTGACCCGGACACAAGCTACCGGTATTCGGGCACCACCTTCGACCCGCACCCTTGGCCTGATTCCCTGCTGGCGCTGCGCTGCCGGCTCTCAGCTGAATTGGCCACCAGCTTCAACAGCGTACTGGCAAACCGCTACCGCTCGGGCAGCGACTCAATGGGCTGGCACAGTGACGACGAGCGCGAACTGGGCCCCACGCCAGTGATCGCCTCGGTGAGCCTGGGTGCGACGCGGCGCTTCGTACTCAAGCATCGCGATGAGCCTTCGATCAAGGCCGAAATCGCGCTGGAGCACGGCAGCCTTCTGGTGATGCGGGGTGAAACCCAGCGGTTCTACCGGCACTGCCTGTCGCGCACCGCGAAACCGGTGGCCGAACGGATCAACCTGACCTTCCGCCAGATATTCCCGTTGCCCCTTAATCCTGTGACGCGCGCGCGGCGTCCGCCTGGCCAGAGACCAGGGTCCAGCCAATAATCTCGTCTCCCAACTGCTGGAGCGCCTGGTTGAACGCGCCGGTGACCTGGGCGACGTCGGTGCTGGCCGCAGTGCGCGACTGGTTGAAGGTGCGTGAGGCGACCACGCGCTGATCGCGCACGTCCAGCAGCTTGGCATTGAGTTCGATCACCGCCGCGGGTACCGAGGCGCCGGCGTAATCGGCCTCGAAGCGTCGCAGATCCATGATCAGCCGATAGCGCGCACCGATGCCGGTTCCGGAGCGGGCGACCCCCGGGATCCGGCCCGAGTCCTCGAATCCCTGCAGCAGCACGCTTTCGATCATGTCGGTGGGGGGTTGTGACCAGCTGACACCTTTGTAGACCTGGATTTCACCCGGCACTGGCCGCACCGCGATGCGCGGGCTGTCCACCACGCGCGTCGCCGAGGGCGTCACTACGGCAAGTTGCCATTCGACCGTGGGCCACGCTGGATCAGGCGCTATTTCGACCTGGGGCGCATACAGAGTGACCGGATCGCGCTGCCCGGATCCGAGGACCGAACAAGCCGCGAGCAACGATACGGCGACCATGAGAAAGAGACGGATCGGCAAGGCAGGCGTGTTCATTCGGGTTCGAACTCCTTGGGCGCGTCACGGCCCAGCAAATAGCGCGCGGGATTGCCTTCGAGGCGGTCGCTGACCTGGCGCAGGTCACGGATCAAGCTGCGCAACTCGGAGAGCGTGGGGCCGAGCTGGCCCAGCCCCTCGCTTGCGAAACTGCGGATCGCGGCACGGTTCTCGCCGAGGATGGCATCGGCGCTGCCCGAAGCCCGCTCCAGGCTTGTCAGGGTGCTTTCCACCTTGTCCAGCAGCGGCGGCAGCTGTCTGACCAGGTTCTGGTCAAGGCGCTCAAGCGTGCCGTTGGCGGTATCCAGGGTGCGGTCAAGGTTGCGAGCAGCGTCGCGGGCGCTCACCAGCAGCGCTTCCACACCCTTGTCCTCGCTGGCGAGCGAGCCACTGAGTGTCTCCAGGTTCTCGAGGGTTCGGGTAAGTCGCTCGACGTTTTTCTCGCTTAGCGCCTGGTCCAGTCGCTCGACAATCCGGCTGGCCGTGTCGGCGATGTTCTGCAGGGCGGACGGGAGGGTCTGGATCACCGGGATCTCCTGCGGGGAAACGTCGGTGAGCCGAGGTGAAGCGGGCGAGCCGCCACTGAGCTGGATGATCGACGGTCCGGTCAGGCTGGTGATCGCCAGTTTGGCGCGGGTGTCGGTCTTGACCGGGGTATCGGCGCCCAGCCGGACGATGGCGTTGACCTGGCGCGGGTCGCTGGGCTCGAGCGAAAGCTTGGTGATTGAGCCGACGGCAATGCCGTTGTACTGCACCGGGCTGCCCACGCTGAGGCCGGTGACCGCTTCACGGAACACCACCCGGTACTCCTGCCAGGTCTGCTCGGACGAATACTTGGCCGCCCACAGACCGAACAGCAGCAGCGCGATGGCGATGATGATGGTGAATGCGCCGATCAATACGTAGTTCGCTTTTGTTTCCATTGTCTAGTGCGCCTCCTGCGCGGCACTTTGCTGGTAGGCAAGCTGGCCGTCGCGCGCGGCTCGCGCCCGGGGACCGTGGAAGTACTCCTGCACCCAAGGGTGGTCGAGCGCTTCGATCTCCTTGATGGGCGCGGTGGCGATGACTTTCTTGTCCGCCAGAACGGCCACGCGATCGCAGATAGCGTACAGCGTGTCCAGATCGTGGGTGATGAGGAACACGGTCAGCCCCAAGGCTTCCTGAAGGGTTTTGATCAGGTTGTCGAATGCCGCGGCACCGATCGGATCCAGTCCTGCGGTGGGCTCATCGAGGAACAGCAGCGGCGGATCCAGCGCCAGCGCGCGCGCAAGACCGGCGCGCTTACGCATGCCGCCCGACAATTGCGATGGCAGCTTGCCGAGCGCTTCGGCGGGCAGCCCTGCCAGCTTCACCTTGAGCAGGGCGAGCTCGTAGCGCCACGAATCAGGCAGTTCGGCGTGATGCTCCTTCAGCGGGACCTGGACGTTCTCACCTACGGTGAGCGACGAAAACAGCGCACCGTCCTGGAACAGCACGCCGGTGTTACGTTCGATATGCAGCCTGTCCTCCGGCTTTTTAGACCGGGCATCGGTGCCCAGCACTTCGATCTGTCCTGCGTTGGGTTCGCGCAGACTCAGGATGGAGCGCATCAGCACCGATTTGCCGGAGCCCGAGCCACCCACTACGCCGATGATTTCCCCTCGACGCACTTCCAGGTCGAGGTCTTCGTGCACGGTCTGGGAACCAAACCGGTTGGTGAGACCGCTGACGCGAATCACGGGGGTGTCGTCGATGGCCGTCATCGCACCCCGGTCAACGTCGTTTCCGGGGGCGGCATTCGTATCGGCGGGAGTGATTTCGGTCTGCATCTACCAGCCCATGTTCATGAACCACAACGCCGCGAAAGCGTCGAGGATGATGACCAGCGCAATGGACTGCACCACGCTGGAAGTGGTGCGCTCGCCTACTGATTGGGCGGTGCCCTCCACCTGCAGTCCTTCGAGGCAGCCGATCAGGCCGATGACCATCGCGAAAACCGGAGCTTTCGACATTCCGACGAAGAAGTGGGTGACGTCCATCGTGTCCTGCATCCTCGCCAGGTACATCTGCGGCGGGATACCCAGATCGAACGCGCCCACGGTGACGCCTCCGGCCAGCCCCGCCATCATCGAGATGAAGGTCAGCAGGGGCAGCGTGATCAGCAGCGCCAGCACGCGCGGGATCACCAGCAGATCGATGGGGTCCAGACCCAGGGTAAGCAGGGCGTCGACCTCTTCGCGGCTCTTCATGGCCCCGATCTGCGCGGTGAAGGCGCTTGCAGTCCTGCCGGCCAGCACGATCGCGGTAAGCAGCACCGCGAATTCGCGGAGGAATGCGATGCTGACCAGTTCGACGACGTAAATCTCCGCACCGAAGTCGCGCAGGATGGTCGAACCCAGGAACGCGATCACCGCGCCGACCAGGTAGGACAGCAGGATCACCAGCGGCACGGCATCTAGGCCGACGGTTTCCATGTGATGCACCATCGCCGTCAGACGCAGGCGGCGCGGTTCGCGCACCATGCGCAGCATCTTGGAGAGGTTCTCGCCGGTGAAGCTGATGAGCGCGACTATCTCCTTGCCATTGTCCTGCATCGCGAAGCCGAGGCGCGAGAGCGCCGCAACAAAACCGTAATCGCGCACGCCCTTGGGGCGGTCGTCGGCAACATCCTCGATGGTGGACACCAGCGGCTTGTGCTCGTCGCGGAACTGCATGGACTCCATGCCCATTCCGCGGCGATTGGCGTAGCGCAGCAGCTGCAGCACCCCGGCCGAATCGATGCGCGTGATGCCGGTGGCATCCAGTTCCATTGCGCTGTCCGGAATCTCGCGCAGTCGGTCGGCGACCTGCAACGCCGTGGCCAGTGTCCACTGGCCGACCAGCCGGATCCTCGAGGGATCCTCGGCGTCGGTCTCGATAGTGGGAAGGGCGTCGGTCAGGGTCATCAGGCGATCGCGAGCATACGGCAACTGGCCCTAAACTATCGTGATGTCCAAGCTCGTCTCCAGTGCCACCTATGTGCAGCGGATCGCGTTCGTCTGCGAAATCGCCAGCCGGCTGCACGCCTATGGCACGACGGCGCAGCGCCTCGAAGGTGCGCTGGTTGCGCTCTCCCTGCAGCTGGGACTGGATTGCGAACCCTGGTCCAGTCCCACTGGCCTGATCCTGAGTTTCAACGATCCGTCGCGCCCGCTGGGCGCGAGCGATGCGACGCGGGTGATCCGCCTGGCGCCCGGGGACAACGACCTCTACAAGCTGTGCGAAGCCGACCGCATCGCCGAGGCGGTGGCCACCGGCGCGATGACCATCGCGCAGGGCCACACGGCGCTGCGCGGTCTCGACCGGCGGCCGAGCCTGCGCTGGCGCATCACCCAAATGGCGGCCTTCGCCCTGGCGTCGGGCGCGGTGGCCGGCCTGTGGCGACTGCCGCTGGTTGATATTGCGACCGCGGCGTTGATCGGACTCCTGATCGGCGTGCTTTCGTTGCTGGCCGAGACCCGTCCGCGACTGCGGGAGGCGAGCGACGCCGTCGCCGGGCTGGTGGCCGGCACGGTTGCCGTGCTGGTGGCCAACCTGGTCCAGCCGCTCAACCTCAATACCGTCATCATCGCCTCGCTGGTGGTGCTGCTGCCCGGCATGACCTTGACCAACGCGGTCAACGAGCTGACCAGCCAGCACCTGGTTTCGGGTACGGCGCGTTTTGCCGGCGCCATCGCCACCATCCTCAAACTGACGGTTGGTAGCGTGATCGCCATAAAAGTTGCCGGGTTGTTGGGCGTCTACCCGGGCATCAGGGCGCTGCGGCCACAGCCGGACTGGGTGGAGTGGGTTGCGCTGGTGCTGGCGGCCTACGCCTTTGCGATCCTGTTCAAGGCCAACCGCCGCGATTACGGCTGGGTGATGCTCGCCGCCATCGGTGGCTATGTGATTGCCCGGTTCGCGGGCACCGCATGGGGTAGCCCGGCCGGGATCTTCCTGTCCGCCCTGGTGCTGACCGCCGCCGGCAACGTGTTTGCGCGCTGGGCCTACACGCCCGGCGCGATCATTCGCGTGCCCGGCATCTTCATGCTGGTGCCCGGCAGCGCCAGCCTGCGCGGGCTGATGAGCCTGGTGCAGCAGCAGGACGTGGGCGCAGGGAACATCGCGCTCCTTGCGGTGCTCAATATCGTGCTGGCACTGGTGGCGGGCCTGCTGTTCGGCAACCTGTTGCTGCCGGCGCGCAAAAACCTGTAAAGCTGAGCCAGCAGGGTCAGGCGCGCAGCTTTTCCAGCAGCTCCTCGCGCGACATGGTTTCCGCGGCCTCGGCGCGGCGTGCGCGGTATTCGAACGTGCCGGCGCCCAGCCCGCGCTCTGATACCACCACCCGATGCGGAATGCCGATCAGCTCGATATCCGCGAACATCGGCCCCGGTCGCAGCCCGCGGTCGTCGATCACCGCCTCGATGCCTGCGGCAGTCAGATCATCGAGCAGAGCCTGCGCGGCCGCGTTGACGGCCTCGTCGTTCTTCGGATTGATCATGCAGATCGCCACCGACCACGGCGCCATGGGCTCCGGCCAGATGATGCCGGACTGATCATGATTCTGTTCGATCGCGGCGGCCACGATGCGCGAAACGCCGATGCCATAGCAGCCCATGGTCAAGGTGGCGGCCTTGCCATTTTCATCCAGCACGGTCGCCTGCAATGCCTCGGCATACTTGCGGCCCAGCTGGAAGATATGCCCGACCTCGATGCCGCGCACGATGCGCAATTCTCCGCCGTCGCGGGCGCGATCGCCGGCCACCACGTTGCGGATGTCGGCTACGGCTCCGGGCTCAGGCAGGTCGCGGCCCCAGTTGACACCAGCGATATGGAAACCGGTTTCGTTGGCGCCCACGACGAAGTCGGCCAAGGCTGCCACGTCACGATCGGCCACCACGCGTAGCGGCTTGCCGGTCCGCAGCGGACCCAGGAAACCAGGCTCGCTGCCCAGCTCCTGCTCGATCTCCCCCTCGGTGGCCATGCGGTAGCCGGACAGCCCGGGGACTTTGCCCAGCTTGATTTCGTTGACGGCATGGTCCCCGCGCACCAGCGCCAGCACGAAGCCCTCGTTGGTCATCAGCGCCAGCGACTTGACCGTGCGATCCAGTGGCATGTCCAGGAGCGCGGCGACCTCCTCGCAGGTCCGCTGCGTCGGCGTCTCCACCTTGCGCATCTTTTCACCAGGCGCCGGCCTGTCGCCAGGCGCCGCGGCCTCTGCCTTTTCCACGTTGGCTGCGTAAGCGGAGTCGCTGGAGAAGGCGATCGCGTCTTCTCCCGAATCTGCCAGCACGTGGAACTCGTGCGATGCGTCGCCTCCGATGGCACCTGTGTCGGCCTGCACCGCACGGAAGTCCAGTTGCAGTCGGGTGAAGATACGCGTGTAGGCCGCATGCATGTTGGCGTACTCGCGCTCCAGGTCGGCATCGGTGATGTGAAACGAATAGGCGTCCTTCATCAGGAATTCGCGCGCGCGCATGACGCCGAAACGCGGGCGGATCTCATCTCGGAACTTGTTCTGGATCTGGAAGAAGGTCACCGGCAGCTGCTTGTAGCTGGCCAGTTCGTTGCGCGCGAAGTCGGTGATCACTTCCTCGTGGGTCGGGCCGTAGCAATAGTCGGCGCCCTTGCGGTCGTTGATCTTGAGCAACTGGCCGCCGAATTTCTCCCAGCGTCCGGTCTGGTCCCACAGCTCGCGCGGCTGGATGGCCGGCATCAGCAGCTCGATGGCGCCGGCGCGGTTCATTTCCTCGCGCACGATGGCTTCAACCTTGCGCAGCACCCGCAGCCCCAGCGGCGACCAGGTGTAGATGCCTGAACCCAGCTTGCGGATCATGCCCGCGCGCAGCATCAGCTGGTGGCTGGTGATCTCGGCGTCGGCGGGTGTCTGCTTGGAGGTATGAAGGTGGAACTGCGACAGGCGCATGCATGGGCTTCGCGAACGGGGAATCGGGCATATTGCCAGCTGCAGCGCAGCCGTGGGCCCGGATCGCTCAATCGGCCCGGTCGCCCCGCACTTCGACGGCACCGCCGCGAGCGGCATCGATACGTTCGAACTTGCGCCCTTCAGGTGGTTTGTCAGTAATCTGGAGCACTCCGGCGGCGTCACGCCAGCGGTAGATTGACGGCCGCGCGTCACGAGCCTGGGCAGCGGCGGCCTTGTCTGCACGCTGCTGCTTCAACGCGGTGCGCTCGGGAGCCTCGCGCGACAGCCACCAGGCCAGGCCGGCTCCCAGGGACACCCCGGCGACGATGGCCCAGGCCGCGCGCACTGACTCAGGCCTTGGCGGCTGGCACTGGCTTGCAGTAGGCCCTGACTGCCGCTTCGGCCAGGTTGCGCTGGTTGTCGCGGTCGGCCTGGTCGAGGGTCTTGTCGGGCTTGCCGTCGCCGTCGGTATCCTGCTGTACGGCCACGGTGCCGCCGAGCAGCTTGAGGTTTCCCCGGGCGGTGACGCACATCGGATTTTCCACCGGCTCGGATGCGCCGGCTTCCACTACCGACGAGCCGCGCTGGTTGAAGCGCCGGTCCTGGTAATTCTTGCCTGGCGGCGGGTTGTCCGAGTAGTGGGTGACGCCCTTGGCGTCCTTCCACTGGTACACCTGCTGGGCTGCAGCGCCCGTTGCAAAGCCAACGAGGAGGACCAGCAGCGTGACGCGGGACAGAAGCGAGGTGATGGACAGGGCACGCATGGCGGCCTCCAGGGGGTAGGCGGGGGGGGTCAGGACGCTGATTGCAGCACCGCAGGGTCGAGCTGGCAAGTCGCAGGCTTGGGCTAAACTGCGACGTATGGACGAAAACAAGCACGCCGGACGTTCGCGAACCATCTATCTGCTGCCCAACCTGTTCACTACGGCGGGGCTTTTCGCGGGCTTCTACGCCATCATTGCGGCCGCCAACGGCGACTTCGTGCAGGCGTCCGTTGCAGTGTTCGTGGCCGCCGTCATGGATGGAATTGATGGCCGCGTAGCCCGTCTTACCGGGACCAGCAGCGATTTCGGGGTGCAGTACGACTCGCTGGCCGACCTGGTCAGCTTCGGCATGGCGCCGGCGCTGGTGATGTACCACTGGTCACTGTCGGCACTGAAGTTCGACGGCAACGTGATGGGCCGGGTGGGGTGGGCGATCGCGTTCCTGTACGCCGCCTGTGCAGCCTTGCGTCTGGCCCGATTCAACACCCAGGTAAGCACGGTGGACAAGCGCTGGTTCATTGGCCTGGCCAGTCCGGCCGCGGCCGGGCTGATGATGTCGTTTGTCTGGGCATTCGCCGATGGAGAGCTGGGCTGGACAGGAGACGAGCTGCGCTACGTGGCCCTGGGCGTGACTCTCGCGGCCGCTCTGCTGATGGTGAGCCGCATCCGGTTCTGGAGCTTCAAGGGTACCGGTCAGGGTGGGGCGCGCGCCGACCGGGTTCCTTTCTACGTGCTGCTGCTGGTTCCGGTGGTGATTGCGGTGCTGGCGATGGATCTGCCGCGCGCGCTGTTGGCCATTGGCGTGTTCTACGCGCTTACCGGTCCGGGTTACTGGGCGTGGCGACGCTGGCGCAAGGCGCCCGGCGCGGCGGCATGATCGAGCTCTGGTCTGCGCAGCAGCATTCGTGGCTTGCGGCCCTGGGGCACGAAGTGCTGGTACTGGGCGCGATGCCTGAGGCTGTCGAGACCCCAGCTTCAGGTCCGGCTCGGCGGATCAATCCGCGTCCCTCGCCAGATCCGCGCCCTGAGCGGCCGCCCGTGCGCAGCGCTCCTGAGCGAGCCCAAGCTCCACCGGGACGGACAACGCAGCCGCTGGCGGCGTCGCGCCCCGCGACGCGCATGCCCGACCGGCTGCATTTCGCGGTCATCCGCGCGTCGGGCTGCAACCCCAATGCGCCTGGCGCAGCAGAGCTGATCGCGCAATGGCCGGCAGCGGCGCAGCTTCGCGGAAATCCCGCGGGCAAGCGTGCGCTGTGGCCACAGCTGCGGGCCTTGCGAAAACAGTCGCTGCCGTGAGCGCCGTCGCCACGGATCCGACACCCTCCGTGGCCGCGTTGCGCCCGTTGCGTGAGAGCGATCTGGACGCGGTGATGGCCATCGAGCAGCGCGCTTACCCGTTCCCGTGGACGCGCGGCATCTTTCGCGATTGCCTGCTGGCCGGCTATCCGGCGTGGATGCTGCACGAGCACGGCCGTGCGATCGGCTATGGCGTGATCAGCCTGGCCGCCGATGAAGCCCACGTGCTCAACATCTGCATTGCCCCGGAGCGCCAGGGGCGCGGCCTTGGTCGCGAACTACTACGCGTGCTCACCCGTATGGCCCGGGACAGGGGCGCCGCACGCATCTTCCTGGAGGTGCGGCCGTCCAATCCTGGTGCCATCGCGCTGTATCACAGCGAGGGCTTCAACGAGATCGGTCGCCGTCCGCGCTATTACCCGGCGCACCACGGCCGCGAGGACGCGCTGGTGATGGCGATGGAGCTGCTCGGCGACGACGTCGACGCGATGCCCCCGCTGTAGCGGGCAGCCTTCCGAGCAGCGCTGGGAATGACGACGAGGGCGGCGGTGCGAGCCGAGTGCTGCCGCGACTTTTCTCTCCAAGACTGGAACCCGCGTCAGTAGCTCGCGGCGAAGCGCCGGTCTCAGCGGGGACGCGCACGAGGTGAGATTGCTGCCCGTCGCGCCAGCGTCGACAATGCCGCCTGACTTGACGGAGAGCCATATGCCCATCCTGCGAATGAGTGACATCGACCTGTCGGGTAAGCGCGTGCTGATCCGCCAGGACCTCAACGTGCCGATCAACGACGGCTGCATCACCTCCGAACAGCGGATCACCGCCTCGGTGCCGACCATCGAGCTGGCGCTGCGCAAGGGCGCTGCGGTGATGGTGACTTCGCACCTGGGCCGTCCGACGGAAGGCCGCTGGTCGCAGGAGGAGTCGCTGGCTCCGGTGGCGCAGCGGCTTTCGGAACTGCTGGGCAAGCAAGTCCCGCTGATCCGCGACTGGGTCGACGGTGTGGAGGTACAGCCCGGCCAGATCGTGCTGCTGGAAAACTGCCGCATGAACGTGGGCGAGAAACACGACGATGAGTCGCTGGCGCGCAAGTACGCGGCGCTGTGCGATGTGTTCGTGATGGACGCATTCGGTACAGCGCATCGCGCGCAGGCCTCGACTCACGGCGTCATCCGCTTCGCACCGGTTGCGGCCGGTGGCCCGCTGCTGATGGCCGAGCTGGATGCGCTGGCGTTGGCGCTTGAAAAGCCCGCGCGCCCGCTGTTGGCGATCGTCGCAGGCAGCAAGGTGTCGACCAAGCTGGAGCTGCTGTCCAACCTGGTGGGCAAGGTCGACCAGTTGATCGTCGGCGGCGGCATCGCAAATACGTTCATTGCCGCCGACGGCCATGGCGTGGGCAAGTCGCTGTACGAAACGGACCTGATCGAGGTCGCGCGCAAGATCGGCGCCGATGCGCGGGCGCGGGGCGCCGAGATCCCGGTGCCTACCGACGTGGTGGTCGCCACGAAATTCGCGGCCGACGCCCCGGCGCAGGTCAAGGCCGTTGATGCGGTGGCCAAGGACGAGCTGATCCTGGACATCGGTCCGCAGACCGCTGAGCGCTATGCGCGGATGATCATGAGCGCCGGCACCGTGGTCTGGAACGGACCTGTGGGTGTATTCGAATTCGACGCATTCGGCACGGGTACCGAAACGCTGGCGCGCGCCATCGCCGCTTCGCCCGCGTTCTCGATTGCCGGCGGCGGCGACACGCTGGCGGCGGTAGAGAAATACGGCATCGCCGGCGACATCGGCTACATCTCGACCGGCGGCGGCGCGTTCCTGGAATTCCTCGAAGGCAAGGAGTTGCCGGCAGTCGTTGCGCTTGCCGAACGGGGCAGGGCAAGCGGCTGAAGCGGCGCGCGGTACGGCGCTGTATTCGTATGCATTAGCTCTCTGTGCAGCTGGACGTGCGCACGCCGGACTTCCCGACCGATGCCTGTGCTAGGTTTCCCTGATAAGGAGAGACCCGCTATGACCGAACGCCAGCGCCGCACGAAAATTCTCGCCACGCTCGGGCCTGCGACTGATCCTCCGGGCATGCTGGATCAGCTGTTTCGCGCCGGAGTCAACGTGGTGCGGCTGAATTTTTCGCACGGTGATCCGTCTTCGCAGGCCAGGCGCGCCGCCGCGGTGCGCGCCGCAGCGCAGCGTGTCGGTGCCGAAGTGGGCATCCTTGCCGACTTGCCGGGGCCGAAGATCCGGGTGGAAAAGTTTGCCAATGGCAAGGTCAAGCTGCGCATGGGCGACCGCTTCGACCTGGTTGCCAGTAGCGACGCGCCGCCCGGCGACGAGACCCAGGTAGGCGTGAGCTACCTGGGCCTGCCCGGCGACGTGCGGCCCGGCGACATCCTGCTGCTGGACGACGGGCTGATGCAGCTGCAGGTAGTGGCGGTGGAAGGCGAACGCATCGTCAACACGGTGTTGAACGACGGCGCACTGTCGGACCGCAAGGGTTTGAACAAGCAGGGCGGTGGCCTGTCGCTGGGCGCGCTGACCGAGCGCGACAAGGAGCTGATCGGTATTGTCGCCAAGATCGGGGTCGACTTCATTGCCGTCTCGTTCTGCCGCAACGCGCAGGATATGCACGATGCGCGCCGCATCGCGCGGGAGCATGGCTGCGATGCGGCGCTGGTGTCCAAGATCGAACGCACCGAGGCGATCGACAACCTGGCCGAAATCATCGACGCCAGCGACGTGGTGATGGTGGCCCGCGGCGATCTAGGTGTGGAAATCGGTGATGCCGAACTGCCCGGCCTGCAGAAGAAGATCATTCGCGAATCCCTGGCCCGCAACAAGGTGGTGATCACCGCCACCCAGATGCTGCAGTCCATGGTCGAAAGTCCCATTCCGACGCGCGCCGAAGTGCTGGACGTGGCCAACTCGGTCATCGACGGCACCGATGCGGTGATGCTGTCAGCGGAAACCGCAGCGGGCGCGTACCCGATCAAGGCGGTGGAGGCGATGGCGCGCATCTGCCTGGGCGCCGAGAAGCAGTTCCAAATGGACACTGATTTCGAGAAGGCGCCGCGCAACCTGGAGCGCGCCGACCAGGCCATCGCGATGGCCACGATGTTCCTGTCCGAACATATCGGCGTTCGCGCGATCGTGGCCATGACCGAATCGGGCGGCACTGCACGCTATCTCTCGCGTTTCCGCTCGAATGCGCCGATTTATGCGTTTTCGCGTCACGATGGCGCGCGGCGACGGATGGCGATGATCCGGGACGTGTTCCCGATTGCCTTTGACAGCCGCGGCCTGGCCCCGCGCGAGGCCGCGCGCGATGCATTGCGCTGTCTTGGTGACATGGATCTGCTGGTGCCCGGTGACCGGGTCATTTTCACCAGCGGCGATCACATGGAACAGCACGGTGCCACCAACACGCTGCGTTTGCTGCAGATTGGTGCGGACGGCACGGCGCAGGGATTGGGCGAGCTGTAGGAGCGCCTCGAAGCCAGCAGGATCAACCTGGTAGGTCCCGTCTCGGTCGGGTGTTCTTCCTCAGCGCGTAGATCAGAGCGCGATCGGAAATTTCCTGCGCAGGCCAGAAGCAACCGAGCGAGCTGGGACCTGCGAATCACGACTTGGCACAGCGTGGGTGGGGTCGGCCCATGCAGGTATCTGGCGTCGTGAATCGGTTTGGATGGGCGTGGTGAAGGGATGGCCGGCGACGTCCGGGCTATAATTTCGCCCCTTTCCCAGCCCCGCCCAAGGATCCCCCATGAGCATTGAACAGCTTGCCGAAACCGCCCAGGCCATGGTGGCCGCAGGCAAGGGCATCATCGCAATCGACGAGTCCACCGGCACCATCGCCAAGCGCTTCGCCGGCGTGGGAATAGAGAACAGCGAGGAAAACCGCCGCGCCTATCGCGAGCTGCTGCTGACCACGCCAAAGCTGAGCGACCACATTTCCGGCGCCATCCTGTACGACGAAACCCTGCGCCAGTCGACCCGCGACGGCGTGCCGTTCGCCAAGTACATGGCCGCCAACGGCATCATTCCCGGGATCAAGGTCGACAGGGGCACGCACCCGCTGGCCGGTTGCCCGGGCGAAGTGGTGACCGAGGGCCTGGATGGCCTGCGCGAACGCCTCAAGGAGTACTACGCGCTGGGTGCGCGCTTCGCCAAGTGGCGCGCGGTAATCAACATTGGCGACGACATCCCCACCGGCACTGCGATCGAAACCAACGCACACGCCCTGGCCCGCTACGCTGCGCTGTGCCAGGAAGCTGGCCTGGTGCCGATGGTGGAGCCGGAAGTGCTGATGGACGGCAACCACGACATCGAAACCTGCTACGAAGTCACCGAGGCTACGCTGCGTGCGCTGTTCGGGGCCCTGTACGAGCAGAACATCATGCTCGAGGGGACCATCCTGAAGGCGTCGATGGTCGTGCCGGGCAGCGACTCCGACGAGCAGGCCAGCGTCGAGGAAGTGGCCGACGCCACCGTCATGTGCCTCAAGAGCACGGTGCCGGCGATCCTGCCAGGCGTGGTGTTCCTGTCCGGCGGGCAGAGCGACGAAGACTCCACCGCACACCTGGATGCGATGAACCGCATCGGCAACCTGCCGTGGCCGCTCTCGTTCTCCTATGGCCGCGCCATGCAGTCGGCGGCGCTGCAGCTTTGGTCGAAAGACCTGAGCGGCAACTTCGCCAAGGCGCAGGCCACGGTTTACGAACGCGCCAAGGCCAACGGCATGGCGGCCATGGGCCAGTGGGAAGGCTGATCGCCTAGCCCCGCGATTGGAGCAAAACGCCGGCCTTACGCCGGCGTTTTCGTATCTGCTGCAGGCATAGGGCGGCCGGGATCTGGTGGCCTGGCCAGTCGTGCCGGGGCGGTCTGGCGGGCGCGACTGCTACCTCTTGCCCGGGAGGGTGCTCCGGCGCCCGGATAAACAAACCATAGACATGATTGCCTAAGCAGGTATCATGGAAGCCATGCAACATTCCTCTCGATCTCTAGGCTTGGGATATCTGGTGGCCGATCTCAGCCGGCTGTTTGGTCGAGTATTTGACCGTCGCGCCGCGCATCTGGACCTGACCCGGGTCCAGTGGCGCGCGCTCAAGCGCATCCACCAGAACGAGGGCATGACCCAGTCCGCGCTGGCCGACGTCCTGGACATGGAGCCGATCGCGGTCGGTCGCGTCGTCGACCGCCTGCACAAGGCCGGCTTCGTTGACCGGCGCGCCGATCCGGCCGACCGGCGCTGCTGGCGCCTGCATCTGGCACCCCAGTCGACCCAGGTCATGGACGCAATCGAGGACGTCGCGCGCTCGGTCCGCGACGATTGCGTGGCCAGCGTCGATCCGCAGGAGCTGCAGGTCACGCTCAAGGTCCTTGGGCAGATCCGCGAAACCCTGTCTCGACTGGACCGCGAAAGCCGGTCCGATGCCCTATCGCCGCGAGTCCGAACATGACCAGCAAGATCAATCCCTCCGCCGGCGCCCTGCCGGCGTCCCCCGCCCGCAAGCGACGCGTACCGCTGTGGCTGTGGGTCGCCGCGCCGCTGGCGGTCCTGTGCTTCTTCGGCTGGCAGTGGTACGCGTCGGGCCAAGCGGTCGGCACCGACAATGCCTATGTCCGCGCCGAGCGCATCCTGGTGGCATCGCAGATCGGTGGACGGGTGGTCGAGGTTGCGGTCGGCCAGAACCAGCCGGTGCGCAAGGGCGACCTGCTGTTCCGCATCGATCCCGAGCCACTCGAGATCGCAGTGGCCCAGAACGAGGCACTGTTGTCGCGCATGTCCAACAGCGCCAGCGCCAGTCGGGCGCAGGTCCGTGGCGCCGGTACGTCGATCGCGGCCGCGCGTGAAACCTTGCAATGGTCGCGACGCGACCTGACGCGCATGGAGGGCTTGGCCCGGCAGCAGCTGGTAGCCCGCAAGATGGTCGACGACGCGCGCCACGACGTGGCCGAAGCGCTGAGCGACCTGGCCGCTGCCCAGGCCTCGCAGTCGCAGGCATCGGCGGCGCTCAACGGCGACGCCACTACGCCGACCGACGAGCTTCCCGACTACCGCGCGGTCCACGCGATGCTGGCCAAGGCGCGCCTGGACCTGGCTCATTCGGAGGTGCGCGCGCCAGCCGACGGCATTGTCGGTATGCATGATCTGCAGGTGGGTGAATTCATCAACGTGGGGCAGCCTGCGATGCCGCTGATTGCCTCTTCGCCAATCTGGATCGAGGCCAACTTCAAGGAAACCGAGCTGACCTCGATGAAGGTCGGGCAGCCGGCCGAAGTGACTTTGGATTCTTACCCGGGCGTGACCTGGAAATCGCACGTGGCCTCGATCAGCCCGGCTGCGGGCGGCGAATTCAGCGTGCTTCCGGCACAGAATGCGACCGGCAACTGGGTCAAGATCGTGCAGCGCATCCCGGTGCGCCTGGAAATCGACGGCGTCGACCGGGACAACCCCCCGATCCTCCGCTCGGGGATGAGCGCCGAAGTCAAGGTCGATCTGCGCGAGCATCAGGACGCGAAGCGCTCCACAGCGCAGCGCTAGCCTGCGCGTGCTACCGGCCAGGCCATGAACGCACAGGTTCGAACGGACGACCAGGCCGACGCCAAGCGTCCGCTGCTGGTGGCCTCGGTGATGCTGGCCACGCTGATGCAGGCCCTGGATACCACCATCGCCAACGTCGCGCTGCCCAACATGCAGGGCTCGCTGTCGGCCACGCAGGAGCAGGTGTCCTGGGTGCTCACCAGCTACATCGTGGCCGCCGCCATCCTGACCCCGGTGACCGGCTGGCTGGCCGGGCGACTCGGTCGGCGCCGCCTGCTGATCGTGGCGGTCAGCGGATTCACCGTCGCCTCCCTGCTGTGCGGTATCGCCACAGGTATCGGCGAAATGGTGATGTTCCGGATCCTGCAGGGGGTCTTCGGCGCATCGTTGGTGCCGATTTCGCAATCGCTGCTGCTCGATGCATTCCCCAAGGAGAAGCACGGCGCGGCGATGGCGATGTGGGGCATGGGCATCATGGTCGGACCGATCCTTGGGCCGCCGCTGGGCGGCTTCCTGACCCAGAACTACAGTTGGCACTGGGTGTTCCTGATCAACCTGCCGGTCGGCATCCTGGCGCTGGTGGGCATCATGGCCAGCGTCAAGAAGGAACCCACCCACGAGCGTTCCCTTGACGGCATTGGACTGGCGCTGCTGGCGCTGGGGATCGGCGGCCTGCAGCTGTTCCTGGACCGCGGCCAGGGCCAGGACTGGTTCGGCAGCCTGGAGATCCAGTTCGAAGCGGCAACCGCGTTCCTCGCGCTATACCTTTACGGGCTGTGGTGGTGGAAGCGCGGCGACCGCGCGCTGCTGGATCTGGGCCTGCTCAGGAACGGAAACTTCGCCGTCGGCTGCGCGCTGATCTTCATCGTCGGCATCGTGCTGTTCGCCACGCTGGCGCTACTGCCGCCCTACCTGAGCAGCCTGATGAACTACCCGACCCTGACCATCGGACTGGTGCTGGCGCCACGCGGCGTCGGCACCATGTTCAGCATGATGCTGGTGGGCCGGCTACTGGGACGGATCGATGCGCGCTGGCCGATCATGCTCGGCATGGTGCTGATGGTGGTGTCGCTGTATGGCATGAGCCACTTCGGCGCGGTTGCCTCGATGTCCTCGATCATCTGGCTGGGCGTGGTGCAGGGACTGGGACTGGGACTGGTGTTCGTGCCGATTTCGACGGTGGCCTACGCCACCCTGGAGGTGCGCCAGCGCACCGAGGCGGCCGGGCTTTTCAGTCTGGTCCGCAACGTCGGCTCATCGGTCGGCATCTCGGTGGTCATCACCATGCTGTCGCGCGCGGCGCAGATCAACCATGCGGAAATCGCCGCGCGCATTCCAGCCTATGGTGCGGAAACCTTGCTGCTGCCGTCGCTGTGGAACCCGGCCACACCCGGTGGAGCGGCGCTGCTCAACGCCGAAGTGCTTCGGCAGTCAGCCGCCATCGGCTACTTGAACGACTTCTGGCTGATGATGTGGCTGACCATCCTGGCGATGCCGCTGGTGATGTTCATGCGCAGCGGGCGTGCGGGAGCGGCGATCGCAGGCGAAGCCGCAGTCCACTGACGTCGTGGGCCTCAAGAGGACCGTGTCGGCGATGCTGCGCGGGACGACGACACGGACCGGAAGTGATGGCGACGAAAGCGCTACTGCGCATCTTTTCTGGCAGATCCCTTCCGAATGGTGGTGACAGCCGTGCTGGTAGATCTCAGCTCGCTCGGATGCTCCTGGCCAATCGATATGCATCCGAGCAAGCTCGGATCTATCCAGCTGCCGGCGGACGGCAACGGCGTCAACTTGGGCGTGAGCCTTGCGCGACCCGCTGTCAGGGCAGCGAGGCTTCGCCAAGCGAATCAAGCCATTCGTCGTCGGATCCTTCGTTGACGCCTTCGAACAGCGGCGTCGAGAAATAGCGCTCGCCGGTGTCCGGCACCATCGCCAGGATCACCGAACCGGCTTCGGCAGAACGCGCGACCTCCAGCGCCGTGGAAACCGTAGCGCCGCCGGAGATGCCCGAGAAGATTCCTTCTTCTGCCGCAAGGCGCCGCGCAATGGAAATCGCATCGATATCGGTGACGGTCAGTACCTGGTCGGCGACTTGACGATTGAGCACTTCGGGAATGAAGTCCGGAGTCCAGCCCTGGATCTTGTGCGGCTGCCACTCCTTGCCCAGCAGCAGCGAGGCGCCGGCAGGCTCGGACGCGGTGATCCTGACGTCCGGTCGCGCGACTTTGAGTACTTCGCCCACGCCGGTGAGGGTGCCGCCGGTGCCCCAGCCGGTGACGAAATGGTCGAGCCGGCGACCGGCGAAGTCGCTCAGGATCTCGGCGGCCGTTGTCTGGCGGTGATACGCGGGATTTGCGGGATTGGCGAACTGCCGGCTCAAGAACCAGCCGTGCTGCGCAGCCAGTTCTTCTGCGCGGCGGACCATGCCGCTGCCGCGCTCGGCGGCGGGGGTGAGGATCACTCTCGCGCCGTAGGCGCGCATCAGCTTGCGGCGTTCGATGGAAAACGTCTCCGCCATGGTGGCGACGAACTTGTAGCCGCGCGCGGCCGCGACCATGGCCATGGCCACGCCGGTGTTGCCCGAGGTCGCCTCGATGATCGTGTCGCCCGGCTTCAGCAGGCCCTTGGCCTCGGCATCGAGCACGATCCCCAGCGCCAGCCTGTCCTTGACCGAGCCGCCGGGATTGAAAGATTCGACCTTGACGTAGAGGCTGACGTGCTCCGGTGCCAGGTGGTGCAGGCGCACGATCGGAGTGCGTCCGATAGTGTCGAGGATGCTGTCGTAAATGGCCATTGGTGTTCTCCGGAAAGCGGTGGGGTCAGGCGGCCTGGTGAAGTCTAGGCGCGTCGGGGTTGTCGATTTGTTGCGGACGCGCCGTCGCCTGCAGCGGTGCCGCGCCGAACCAGTGCAGCGGCGTTGCCAGCGCCGCGACTTCGCCCAGGATCAGCAGCGCAGGCGACTTGACCTTGAACTGCCGCGCGGACTGCGCCAACGAATCCAGGGTGCCGATGACCACCCGCTGGCTGGCTCGGGAGCCGTTTTCTATGAGGGCGAATGGCAAGGTCGGTTTGGCACCGGCGCCAAGCAGTCGCAACTGCAGGCGATCGAGACCGGCGACGCCCATGTACACCGCCACGGTCTGGCGCTCGCGCACCAGTGACTCCCAGTCCAGGCGGTCCTCATCAAGGGTGTTCGCCGAGTCCCTGCAGTGCGCGGTCAGCAGGCGCAGCGACTGGGCATGGTCACGGTGGGTCAGCGGGATCCCGGCGTAGGCCGCGCACGCCACCGCGGCGGTGATGCCGGGAACCACTTCGAACGGCACGCCGTGGGCGCGCAGGAACTCCAGTTCTTCGCCGCCGCGCCCGAACACGA
Source organism: Lysobacterales bacterium (assembly GCA_038233685.1). GTDB lineage: Bacteria > Pseudomonadota > Gammaproteobacteria > Xanthomonadales > Xanthomonadaceae > Pseudoxanthomonas_A. Next base: position 37,348 of record JBBSVH010000003.1, read on the forward strand.
ACGGATCACCGCCCTTGAGCCGCACCACGCGGCGGCCGGAGCGTGCGTGTTCCAGCATCAACGCGTTGATCTGGTCCTGGCCCATGCTGTGGCGCCCGGCCGACTTGCCGACTTCGATACGGGTGGCATCGCGCCGCGCCAGGCGCAGCACCTCTTCGCTCACCAGCCGGTCGTGCAGGATCACGTCGGCCTCGTTCATGGCGCGCAGGGCGTTCAAGGTCACCAGGCCCGGATCGCCCGGACCGGCGCCGACCAGCACCACTGACCCGACCGGTTCGACTGAAGTATCGGCAGCCAGCGCCTGCTGCAGCCAGGCGTCGGCCTGCGCCGCATCCACACGCCGGCGCAGGAGTCGCGGCAGCGGCCCGGCCAGCAGAGTCTCGAAGAACCGGCGACGCAGTCCCAGGTCGGGGAAACGCGCGCGGATGTGCTCGCGCTGGCGGGTCAGCAGTTCGGCAAGCGTGCCCACTGATTCGTCCAGCAGGGTCTCAAGCTGGCGGCGGATATGCCGGGCCAGCATCGGCGCCCCGCCGGCGCTGGAGATGGCGATCTGCAGCGGGCCGCGCCGGACCAGCGCCGGCACGTGGAAGCTGCACAGCTCCGAGGTATCGACCACGTTGGCGAAGATGCGACGTTCGAATGCGGCCTCGGCCACCGCGCGGTTGACCGCATGGTCGTCGGTGGCGGCGATCACCAGCCACATCCCGTCCAGCCATTGCGCCTCGAATGCGCCCTGCAGCCACGTGATGCGGCCAGCGCCGGCCCACTCGCCCACGCGTTCGCAGACTTCGAGCGCGCCAACCCGCGGCAGCGCGCCTGCCTCCAGCAGCGCCTCGATCTTGCGTTCGGCCACCGCCCCGCCGCCGACCACCAGCACGGGGCGGTCACGCAGGTCGGCGAACATCGGAAACAGGGCAGGGGTCAATGGAGGCTTCGGCTGGTTGGGGCAAGCGACCGTAACCCCGCATCGGGAGGGTCGGAAATGACCAGCGGCCAGTGCCTTATGACCGCTGGTTATAAGATGGGTGGGCCGTGTGGCGGCCGTATCCGGTACCTTTGCTGCGGTGCCGCATCGAATGCGAAGACGGCACTCCGGCAGGCGCCATCCCCGTTTGGAAGTGCGATGACCCTCACCCAGCTCCGCTACCTGATCGCCATCGCCGACGCCGAGCTCAACATCACATTGGCGGCGTCGCGGGTGCACGCGACCCAGCCGGGGCTGTCCAAGCAGCTCAAGCAGCTGGAGGACGAACTGGGCTTCCTGCTGTTCGTGCGCAAGGGACGCAGCCTGGAGGCTGTCACGCCGGCCGGCGCAGAAGTGATTGAACGCGCCCGCGCGGTGCTGGCCGAGGCCAACAACATCCGCAACTACGCAGCCAACCAGCGCAGCGAGAGCCACGGCCAGCTGGTGCTCGCGACCACCCACACCCAGGCCCGCTTCGTGCTGCCGCCGGCGATCGCACGGATCAAGCAGGCCTACCCCCAGGTCAGCGTGCACCTGCAGCAGGCCGGCGAAAGCCAGGCCCTGGACCTGCTGAGCCAGGGCGACGCCGACATCGCCATCATCAGCACCGCCGGCGAGGCGCCGCAGGCGGGCCTGGCCGTGCCCCTGTACCGCTGGCGCAGGCTGGTGCTGGTGCCGCGCGGACACGCGTTCGACCAGAACGGGCGAGCGCCGGGCATGGCCGACCTCGCCGCCCAGCCCCTCATCAGCTACGAGTCCTCCAACCGCCCGGAGTCTTCGCTGCAGCGGGCGTTCTCCAGCGTGCAGCTGCAACCCAGCATCGCGCTGACCGCCCTGGATGCGGATCTGATCAAGACCTACGTGCGCGCCGGCCTGGGCGTTGGCTTGCTGGCGGAAATGGCGATCAATGCCAGCGACACCGACCTTCGCGCATGGGCGGCGCCAGCCGCGATCAGCGAGTGCATCGCCTGGGCCGTGCTGCCGCGCGAACGGGTGCTGCGCGACTATGCGCTGGAGCTGGTGCACGCGCTGGCCCCACAGATCGACCGTCGTGACCTGCGCCGTGTCCTGGAGGGCAACCAGCAGGCGGATTGGCCGCAGCCGCCGACGTGGCAGTCATTGACGCAGACGATCAGCAATTGAACGGCGACCTGCATTGCGATAGTCGATGCGATGCCGCTTCAAGAACACGCTGGACCCGACTCCGCGCACAGGCGGCCGGATCGACACAGCAAGCGGCCGCGCATCCGCCGAGGCGTATGATTCGCATACGTGGTTGTCGGCAGTGATTGCGCCAGGATCTTTTCGAAATCGAAGCGTCTTTCGAATCTTTCCCGGCCTTCGCCGCGTACATAACGTGACCACAGCGCCCCCCTACGCTGAGTGTTGGAAGCACGATGTTCGAACTACCCGATGCCCTCCTGCTTGCGCGCATCCAGTTTGCGTTCACGGTGAGTTTCCACTTCATTTTCCCGGCCATTTCCATCGGCCTGGCCAGCTATCTCGCTGTGCTCGAAGGTCTGTGGCTGAAAACCGGGCGCGGCGTGTATCTGGACCTGTTCCGCTACTGGATCAAGATCTTCGCGCTGGTGTTTGCGATGGGCGTGGTGTCGGGCATCGTGATGTCCTACCAGTTCGGCACCAACTGGGCGGTGTTCTCCGATCGTGCCGGTCCGGTGATCGGACCGTTGATGGCCTACGAGGTGCTCACCGCGTTCTTTCTGGAAGCGGGTTTCCTTGGCGTGATGCTGTTCGGCATGAACCGGGTGGGCAAGGGTCTGCATTTCACCGCCACGCTGATGGTGGCTTTCGGCACCTTCGTGTCGGCCTTCTGGATACTTTCGGTCAACAGCTGGATGCACACGCCCGCCGGCTGGGCGATCAACGCCAACAACCAGTTCGTCACCGCCGGCAGCTGGCTGGAGGTGATCTTCAATCCCAGCTTCCCGTATCGACTCGCTCACACGGTTTCGGCCGCCTATCTGACCACGGCCTTCATCGTCGGCGGGGTGGGTGCGTGGCACCTGCTGAAAAACCGCAGCAACGTGCGTGCGCGCACCATGTTCTCGATGGCCATGTGGATGGCCGCGATCGTGGCCCCTGTGCAGATTTTCCTGGGTGACCTGCACGGCCTCAACACGCTGGAACACCAGCCGGCCAAGGTGATGGCCATGGAGGGTCATTTCGAGAGCCACCCCGACGGCGCGCCGCTGATCCTGTTCGGTATCCCCAACAGCGCTGAAGAACGCATCGACTACGCGGTCCAGATTCCCAGGATGTCGTCGCTGATCCTCAAGCACGACCTCAATGCGCCGCTGGCCGGACTGGACACGATTGCGCCTGAAAACAGGCCTCCGGTCGGCATCGTGTTCTGGTCGTTCCGGGTCATGGTCACGCTGGGCATGCTGATGGTGGCGCTGGGCATGCTCAGCCTGTACGCACGCTGGCGCGGCAAGCTCTACGAGTGGCCGCTGCTGCATCGTTTCGCGCTGCTTATGGCGCCGTCCGGACTGATTGCCGTGATCGCCGGCTGGATCACCACCGAGGTGGGACGCCAGCCGTGGACGGTGTATGGCCTGATGCGTACGGCTGAGTCGGCGTCGCCGCTGGCCGCACCGGCCGTGGCGGCGTCGCTGCTGGCTTTCGTGGTCATCTACTTCGCCGTGTTCGGCGCCGGTGTCGTCTACATCCTCAAGCTGATGTCCAAAGCGCCATCCTCGCATGAAACCGACCCGGCCCACGTGCCGCTGCGCACCGCGGGCATCACTCCGGCACCGGCGCTGGATCCGGACGGAATCGCAGGTCCCCAGGAGCCGAACCGATGACTGTCGATCTCACCGTCGTCTGGGCCCTGATCCTGGTCTTCGCGATCTTCGTGTACGTGGTGACGGACGGTTTCGACCTGGGCATCGGCATCCTGTTCCCCACATTCTCGGTCGGTCACGAACGCGACACCGCCATGAACAGCATCGCCCCGGTCTGGGACGGCAACGAGACCTGGCTGGTGCTGGGCGGCGGCGGTTTGCTGGCCGCGTTTCCGCTGGCCTACGGTGTGCTGCTGACTGCGCTCTACGCGCCGATCATCGCCATGCTGCTGGCGCTGGTGTTCCGTGGCGTGGCTTTCGAATTCCGCTGGCGCGATCCGGGGCACCGCAGGTACTGGGATATCGCCTTCACCGGCGGCTCGATCGTCGCGGCCATGGCGCAGGGCATCGTGCTGGGCGCAATACTGCAGGGCGTCGAGGTGACCGGCCGTGCGTATTCGGGCGGGTGGTGGGACTGGCTGACGCCGTTTTCGCTGATGACCGGCGTCAGCCTGGTGGTCGGGTATGCGCTGCTCGGCGCCACGTGGCTGATCATGAAGGCCGAAGGCGACCTGCAGCGGCACGCGGTGCGCCTGTCATGGAAACTCGGCGCTGGCACGCTGCTGGCGGTGGCCGCCGTCAGCGCGGCAACACCGTTCCTGGAAGGTGCCTACTTCGATCGTTGGCTGGGCTTCCCCAACATCCTGATGGTGGCTCCGGTGCCACTGCTGGTGGCCGCAGCCGCGTACGCGTTCGCCAAGGCCCTCAAGGGCGGACACGAACGCGCACCGTTCCTGCTCACGTTGTTCGTGTTCCTGCTGTCCTTCATCGGCCTGGGCATCAGCATCTTTCCGTACGTGGTGCCCGGCGCGCTGACGATCTGGGATGCGGCCAGCGATCGGAGTGCGCAGATGTTCATGCTGGTGGGTACCGTCGTCATGGTTCCGCTCATCCTGGCCTATACGGCCTGGGCCTACTGGGTGTTCCGCGGCAAGGTGAAGTCCGAGGGCTACCACTGATGCGGATGCCCCGAATGAAATGGCCGGACATCGTTCCGCCGGCTCCCGACACGCCGCTCAAACCGCTGCATGTGCGCCTGGCGTGGATGGCAGGCCTGTGGGCTGCCAGCGTCTCGACGCTGCTGGCGGTGGCCTGGGTCATTCGCACGGTGCTGCTCTAGACCGCCATCGCGGGAAACTGCGCCCGTGCCGTCGGGTATTCCCCACTTGCACAGTTTCGACCCCCGCGCGTCGTTGCGGTGCGACCTTCAGAGCTGCTCGTGGATGCCGCACTCGCGCTTGAGCCCGAAGAAGCGCGTGTCCTCGGCGCGCCTGCCCGGCTCCCATCGCGCGGTGGTGTGGTAATCGCCGATCGACACGTAGCCTTCGTCCCATAGCGGGTGGTAGGGCAGGTCGTGGCGCTTTAGGTAGACCCAGATGTCGCGATCGGTCCAGTCGGCCAGCGGACTGACCTTGTAGCGACCGTTGCGCAGCTCGACGATGGGCGTGTCGCGGCGGCTGCTGGACTGGCTGCGCCGCAGCCCGGTGAACCAGGTTCGCGCACCGAGATCGTCGAGCGCGCGTCGCATCGGTTCGACCTTGCGCAGGCTGTTGTACTGGTCGATACCGTCCACGCCCTGCTCCCACAGGCGGCCATGCCGCGCTTCCATCCACGCCGGACTGACCAGCGGACGGTAAACGCGCAGGTTCAACTTCAGTCGCTCGGTCAGCTGGTCGGCGAAGCCATAGGTTTCGGGAAACAGATAGCCGGTGTCGACCAGCACCACGGGGATGTCAGGCTTCTGCGCGGTAAGCATGTGCAGCGCCACCGCCGACTGGGCGCCGAAACTGGAGGACAGCACGTGCTCCTGCTGCCCGTTGGCCAAGGCCCATTCGACGCGCTGCTCGGCGCTGCAGCTTTCCAGCCACGCATTCAGGGCCCGCATATCGTCCGTGGCGTGGGGAACTCGAAGGGTGACGGCACTCATGCGTGCAGCTCCAGCGGGATGTGCGTATGGGTGGGATAGGCGGGGAGTGCGACGATCCCGGAACGGTGCAGGAAGTCGCCAAATCCCTCCGCTGCGTCGCGTTCGGCCGCGTAGCGGGCCAGCAGCGGTTCGAGCGCCTCCAGGATCTGCGCCTCGGTGATGTTCTCCCGGTACAGGGTGTTGAGGCGCTGGCCGCGGTGGTCGGCTCCGAGCATCAGGTTGTAGCGCCCTGGCGCTTTGCCGACGAGCGCGATTTCACCCAGGTAGGGTCTTGAGCAGCCGTTGGGGCAGCCGGAAATACGCAGCACGATGGGTGCCTCCGCCAGTCCATGCTGTTCCAGCAGCGGCTGCAGTCTGGCGGTGAAGTCGGGCAGGTAGCGCTCGGCTTCCGCCATCGCCAGCCCGCAGGTGGGCAGCGCCACGCAGGCCACGGCGCCGCGTGCCAGTGCCGTGCCCAGTGCAGCCGCGCGGTCCAGGCCGTGGCTCCGCACCAGTGCATCGATCAGGCTGCGCTGTGACGCGGCAACGCCGGCCACGACCAGGTTCTGGTTGGCGGTCATGCGGAATTCGCCCGCGTGCACCTTGGCGATCTCGCGCAGGCCGCTGAGATGCGGCGTGCCGTCGCGGTCGGCGATCCTCCCGGCGGGGAGCTGCAGGGTCAGGTGCCATCTCGAGTCCTTGCCCTGCACCCAGCCGAAGCGGTCACCACTGTGTTCGAAGACGAATCGGCGCGCCGGCTGCAGCGCCACGCCGGAGCGCTTCTCGATCTCGGCAATTACTGCGCCCAGGCCGTGATCGTCGATGGTGTACTTGAAGCGCGCGCGCTTGCGCACTTCACGGTTGCCCAGGTCGCGCTGTGTGGTCACCACCGCCGTGGCCACGTCGACCGCCTGGTCTGGCGTGATGAAGCCGACTACGTTGGCCAGCCTGGGATAGGTTTCGATGTCGCCATGGCTGGCGCCCATGCCACCGCCGATGCTGACGTTGAAGCCGGCCAGCACGCCGTCCTCGACGACGGCGATGAAACCCAGGTCGTTGGCGAACACGTCGACGTCGTTGATCGGCGGCACGGCGAAGGCGATCTTGAACTTGCGCGGCAGGTAGGTGCTGCCGTAGATCGGCTCGACCTCCTCGCCGCTGCCCGCCACCTGCTCCTCGTCCAGCCAGATCTCGTAGTAGGCGCGCGAGTTGGGCAGGAAGTGCCTGGAGACTGCTGCCGCCAGCTCATGGACCCGTGCGTGGAGCGAGGACTGAAGGGGATTGGCGGCGACCATCACGTTGCGGTTGACGTCGCCGCACGCCGCCAGCGTGTCGATAAGGCTGGCGTTGATGGCCTGCATGGTGGCTTTCAGCTCGCGCTTGATCACGCCGTGGAACTGGAACGCCTGGCGCGTGGTGATGCGCATCGAATGGTTGGCATGGCCGGTGGCGATCGCGTCGAACTGCAGCCATTGAGCCGGGGTGACCACGCCACCGGGCGTGCGCGTGCGGATCATGAACTGGTAGGCCGGCTCCAGCTTCTGGCGGCGGCGCTCGTCGCGCAGGTCGCGGTCATCCTGCTGATAGCTGCCGTGGTACTTGATCAGCGTGGTGTCGTCCTCGCGCAACGCGCCGGTCAGCGGATCGGCCAGGCTGTCCAGCAGCTCGCCGCGCAAGCGCTTGCTTTGAGATTTGATGTTTTCGACCGAGTGGGTGCTCATGGCATGCGTGCCTGCGACGTGACTGGAATCAGTACACGTCGCGGCTGTAGCGGCCCTCCGCTTGCAGGGTGGCGAGGTAGTCGGCAGCGGCGTCTTCATCCAGCCCGGCGTGCTCGGAAACGACGCTCAGCAGCGCCGCGTGCACGTCCTTGCCCATGGCCACGGCGCCGCACACATAGAAATGTGCGCCGCCCTGCAGCCAGTCGTGGACGGCGCGCCCGTTTTCGAGCAGCCGCTGTTGCACATGGATCCTTTGCGCCTGGTCACGCGAGAACGCGACGTCCAGCCGATCGAGTTGGCGGTCGCGCAGCGCCTGCTGCCATTCGGCCTGGTAGAGGAAGCCGGTGTTGAAGTGGCGCGCGCCGAACAGCAGCCAGTTGCGTCCACTGGCGCCGGTCTCGGCACGCTCCTGCACGAAACCGCGAAACGGCGCCACGCCGGTTCCGGGGCCCACCATGATTATGTCGCGCGATGCATCGGCCGGGACGCGAAAGCGCTCGTTGGCCTCGACGTACACCGGGGCGCGCTCGCCCTCGTCGAGCGCGGCCAGGAAGCCGCTGGCGGCGCCGACGTGCGGCTGACCGAAGGCCTCATATCCGAGCACGTCCAAAGTCAGGTGCGCTTCGTCACCCACGCGCTTGCGGCTGGATGCAATGGAATACAGACGCGGCGCCAAGGGACGTAGCGCATCCACCAGGGCCTGCGCTTCCCAGCGTGCCGGCCAGCGCCGTAGCACGTCCACCAGCTGATGGCTGCCCAACAGCGCACTGATTTCCGCGGTCCCTTGCGCCAACAGGTCCTTCAGTTCCGCGTTGCTGGAGCGCTCCGCGTGCGCCAGCAGGAACGGCC
>JBBSVH010000004.1:0-44182 GCA_038233685.1 Lysobacterales bacterium
GAACAAGATGGGCTCTGCTTCGCCTAGTCATCTCGCGACGCATGGAAGGATCAAGAAGCGCGCTGCTTCCCCTTCTCCCTTGCGAAGCAGGCGAGGATTGAGGAGGGGTAAGCACTTGACGTCATGCTCCCAATCCACCCATTCCACTCAACCGAAGCACCCAAGATCTCCGCCACCCCAGCACCACCCACGCACAACGCGTCAAGCAGTTTCCCCACACACCGCAACAATCCGGTATAGCATCCGCTACGTATCAACCCACGCCCCAGGAGGGCATCTTCAATGAGCAACGGAAACGGTGTGGTGGCGACCCTGGCGGGCGCCGCGGAAACAGTCAAGGAAGCAGCATCCAACCTGGGCAGCAGCATTGCGGCAACCGCCAGCGATGCAGTGGCCTCGGTCAAGAAGTCGGCCAACAAGGCCAGCAAGGAAGTCGGCAAGCGCACCACGGCAGCACGCAAGGCCGTAGCCAAGCGCACCGACAAGGCGACCAAGTCGGTCAAGAAGTCGGTGGCCAAGGCCAAGAAGTCCCTGGCCGCCACCAGCGCCGAGGCCAAGGCCGAAGCCGCCGCCCTGCGCCGCAAGACCGGCAAGAAGGCCACCAAGAAGACCGCCAAGAAGGCAGCTGCAAAGAAGACCGCCAAGAAGGCCACGGCCAAGAAGGCAACTGCGAAGAAGGCAACTGCCAAGAAGGCAACGGCCAGGAAGACTGCGAAGAAGGCGACCGCCAAGAAGGCGACCGCCAAGAAGGCAACTGCGAAGAAGACTGCAAGGAAGGCGACCGCCAGGAAGGCCGCCGTGAGGAAGACCGCCAAGACGACGGCCAGGAAGGTCGCCAAGAAGGTTGCCAAGAAGACAGCGAAGAAGACCGTCAAGAAGGCGATGGCCAGGAAGGCCAGCACCAAGCGCAGCGTCGCCGCCAAGAAGGGCGCCGCCACCCGCAAGCTTGCCGCCAAGAAGACCACGGTCAAGCGCAAGGTCGCCGCGAAGAAGACGGCAGTGGCCAAGAAGGCCTCGGCCGCCAAGACCACCGTCAAGCGCAAGGTCGCGGCCAAGAAGGCGGCCGCAAAGAAGAAGTAAGACGTTGAACGCACCGGCCCCGTGATCCGGGGCCGGTGCAACCACCGGCCTGGGCATCAGCGCCGCGCCAGTCCCGCACCACCGGCCGCCCGCCTCCATCGCATGGCCGCCAGCACATCCCCCAGACACCAGCAATCAGGACCACAGTTCATGGCCGTCAAGATCGACAAAAAAATCAAGGGTTACACCGTCCTCACCCCCGAAGACCGCGCGCGTGAGTCCGCCGCCGCCGTCGCGGCCGAGTCGGTGTCCCGGGCCAAGGTCGAGGCCGAATTCCCGGTGGCCGACATCATCCACATGCACGAGCGCATCGAGCGCCCGGAAGTGCTGATCGGCAGCACCTATAAAATCAAGTCGCCGCTGGTGGAGCACGCCATGTACGTGACCCTCAACGACATCGTGCTCAACCCCGGCACCGAACACGAACTGCGCCGCCCGTTCGAGATCTTCGTCAACTCCAAGTCCATGGAACACTTCCAGTGGATCGTGGCCCTGACCCGCATCATGTCGGCGGTGTTCCGCAAGGGCGGCGACGTCACCTTCCTGGTTGATGAGATGAAGGCCGTGTTCGACCCGCGCGGCGGCTACTTCAAGGCCGGCGGCGTGTACATGCCCTCGCTGGTCGCCGAACTCGGCGCCATCGTCGAAGAGCACATGAAGTCCATTGGTTTGATCCACGACCCGGAAATGAGCGCCCACCAGCGCAGCATGCTGGCCGAAAAGCGCGCCGCCTACGAAAGCCGCGCCAACGCAAAAAAAAACTCTGAAATAAAGCCATCCGGCTCCAACCCTTCTCCCGCACCAGCGGGAGAAGGTGCCCGCAGGGCGGACGCCCCGAAGGAAGCCCCCTCTTGGGGTGAGGGCGCTCTTGCTACGGCCTCAAACGGCACCTCCGAAGACATCTCCATCACCGGCGACGGCACCAGCTTCCCGCCCAGCGCCACCCTCTGCCACAAGTGCAGCACCAAGGCGCTGGTGATCATGGACGGGTGTGCGACTTGCTTGAACTGTGGGTATTCGAAGTGCGGGTGAGTTGCAGTAAAGCTTGAAAAGCTAAGGGTTAGGTCAGAAATGACCTAACCCTTTTTATTGACCATGTTCCCTTGGCGTACCCAACGCGCCCGAGGTGCAGCATGCTAGGTTTCCTTCCGAAAAACCGAGGTCTTGGCCGTGGCTCAACACGTAAATCTTGATGCGATGATCCCGCGTGAAGACTTCGCGAGAACTTTAGATGAAGAGGTTAAAGGCGAACCGATCAAAGATTTTCCACTGTCTTACCTTGAGTCTGATTCGCCGATCAGAGTTCAGCTTCGCAAGCCAGATTTTCAGCGAGAGACTAATCACTGGACGCCTGAGCAACTCGCAACGTTTATTGCGAGCTTTCTAGATCAGGAAGTCATCCCGTCCTTGATATTGTGGAGGGCCCCTAGTTTTATTTTTGTAATTGACGGCGGCCACCGACTTAGTGCGTTGCGGGCGTGGATGGTAGATGACTACGGGGATGGCGCAATTTCGCAAGCGTTTTATAACGGTGAAATAACGGACAGCCAGAAGCGAATAGCGAAGCGTGCAAGAACTCTTATAGAGAACAAGATCGGCAGGTATTCGACACTGCGCGCTCTGGTCGGTCAAAAGACTGCTCAGGATCAGAAGCAGCTAAAACGCGCCGGACTCATGTTCACCAGGCCCTTGCAGCTTCAGTGGGTCTATGGAGACGCGAGGGTGGCTGAAACTTCATTCTTTAAGATCAATTCGCAAGGAACTCCACTTGATGATGTGGAGGCCATGCTTATTGAGAACAGAGCCAAGCCACTTGCCATTGCCGCCAGAGCCATCATGCGGGCCGGTTCCGGACACAAGTACTGGTCTATGTTCCAGGCATCTCGCCAAGAAGAAGTGGAAGCACTCTCTCGTAGTCTATTCAGGCTTCTTTTTAAGCCAGAAGCGAGCTCCCCATTGCGGACGCTGGACGTTCCATTAGGCGGATCTTCGTCGCCAGTAGATGCTCTTTCGTTAATCATTGATTTTCTGACCGTCGCCGGAAGTTACGATCAAAACAGGATTATTCCTATCGACAAGTATGAATCAGATACTACCGGCGAGAATACAGAAAAAGTGCTGAGAAATTCGCTTGATGTGGCGAACAGAATTACGGGGAATTCCGCCGGAAGCTTAGGGTTACACCCAGCAGTTTACTTTTACACGGAGAGTGGGAAACACAGTCGATTCCTTTTCCTAGGAATTGCAAGCCTTTTCTCCGAAAAGGTGCGTAACAATGACACCGCCTGGTTCAAGAAATTCACTAGCGCCCGATCCAAGCTAGAAGACTTTCTTATTAATGAAAAATCTTTGATTGGTCTAATTCTAAGGGCCATTACTCCTAGACAAAGAATGGCAAAAGCAAAAGAGTTGATCTCGTGGTTGGTGGATCAATACAACAAAGGCGAAGACGTTAGCGCCCAAGGCGCGATCGCACACATGGGCGTCAAAGGTAGAATTTTTGATGGAGCATCGACCCAAGCCGGGCCGTCTCGATTTACAAATGACGTCAAGTCACTAGTGTTCATCGATAAAGCGCTGAATAAAAATCACAAGTGCAGTATCTGCGGCGGCCATATCGATTCAACAAAGTCGATGTCATATGACCACCTAACCCCGGTCAACGATGGCGGCAGTGGCGGCGCAAAGAATCTGGATTTGGTTCATCCGTATTGCAACACAGGAATTAAGGGAGCGAAAAATCAAGCAGACTAAAGGGGACGGAGTGGACTACCCCTGATTTCTCGGACACCACAAAGCGAGGACAATCCTCGCACGGAGGTGTTCGATGGAGAAGCGTCAGAAGTTCACGGCAGAGTTCAAGCGAGAGGCGGAAGTAAAGGGGACGGAGGAGGTTATTCGCTTGGCTGCCTCTGCCTCTCCGGCAACAATAGGGTCAGAGAACATATTTGTTTGAAGCAGATACTTTCTCTGGACCCTTTGTTCAGCGTCAAAACTACATGAAAGGGGACAAAAGAATGGGTGTTCTGTCAGATCTTCTTAAGGACGACCAGGACGAGGATGCGGTGCGGAAGATTCTTCCAAAGGTCACGGAGCTTTTGACCAAGGAAGAGGTCGTCGAGTACATCGCGGTGCAAAAGAAAATGGTTATCAATCTCTCGCCTGACGCGATCGTGTTGACGAATCGTCGCTTCTTTATTGTGCGACCGAAAATGATGGGCATGACGTTTCAGGATTTCATGTGGCGCGAGGTGCAGGACGTGCACGTCAGCGAGCAGATGGTAGGCGCTACCATCGTGTGCCGAACGACCGATGGCAGGAGCGCCTATCTCGACTCGCTTCCGAAGAAACAAGCGCGCCGAGTTTATTCCTACGCGCAGAACGTCGAAGAACAGGCATACGAGAAGCGCCAGCAAATCGAACTGGAGAAGCTGCGAGCAGCTGCCGGTGGCGTAGTGCTCCATGCGCCGACTGCGGCGACATCGCTGCAACCGCCTCCACTACCGGTAGCTCCCGTTCAAGAGGATCCGATGGAGACGCTTGGAAAGCTGAAGAAGCTCTTCGATGCAGGCCTCGTCGACGAGGCCGAGTATGCGGCTAAGAAGACCGAGGTCCTTGCCCGGCTGTGAACCCAGGCTGGAAGAAAGTGACTCCAAGAAGAGGGGTCAGGTTGGACTACCCCCACTTCCTTGAGCTGGCCCGGGTTTGACGGACACCTTTGAACGGGGACAATCTCCCCCAACAAAGGGGTCAGAGTGGAGTGACCCGGCTTTCTCGATCAGAGGGTTGGGTTCGAGAGCTGCACGGGGTGCCTGCAGGATATGAAAGTCGACTCTGTCCCCTGTTTTGTTGCGGGAAGATGGCAGTGGTGCCTAATTAACCTGTCCGAGAAAGTGGGGGTAGTCCAGGTCCATTTCCAGCGGTGACGTTCTCAGGTCAAGGAGTGCATACGAGATGACAGGAAAGACCACTGCAGCATCTCGCCCCCTGCGCCTCGCTGGTGTATGCGAGCGCGATATCGATTTACTTCTACTAGAGGAGTTCCTTTCCTCAATTGAATTCGTGCATTGGTTCGCCGAATCAATTGGCGTAGAGGGTGGCCACATACGCCAAGTTGTCGATGCCCATCGGTCTGTCACTCACACGACGGGGGAATCCGACCTAGAGGTGAATTTTGACACGGTCGCCGGCCCACTTACGTTGCTTATAGAAAACAAAGTCGGGGCTGGTCTCCAGCCGGAGCAGGCTGCGCGCTATCACCTGCGAGGGACGGAGTATGTGGCCAAGGGTCGCTGTGCGCGTTTCCTTGCTGTGATTGTGGCCCCCGACCATTACTTTGCGGACGTGGGGCAGACCAAAGGCTTCCACCACAGGGTCTCGTACGAGGCGCTGACGAAATGGTTCGAGGCTGCAACGTTTCTGGGGTCAAGGCGGCACTACAAGGTGGCCTTGCTTCAGGCTGCAATTGGCAAGGCAACTCTCGGCTACCAGCCAGACGCGGACGCTGCAGTCACGGAATTCTTTCGCGGCTATTGGGAGATCGCTGTCTCGACTGTTCCCGAGCTCGGCATGTTGCCGCCAAAGGTGCGACCGGGCGGTTCAGGCCGCGTCTACTTCAAGACATCCGCACTCACAGAACAGAAGCTGGACATAGCCCATAAAACCAGCCGCGGGCTTGTGGACCTACACCTGCGAGGGCGAGGCGCACAAATGGCGTTGGTGGAAGCAAGGCTCAGGCCTAGCCTGGAGGCGGACATGGAGATTGCTCTTGCGGCCAAATCGGCGGCTGTCCGCATCCATGTACCGGTTCTGGATCGCACAGCATCTGTGTCGAGTCAGGGTGAAGCGATAAGAGAGTGCTTGAAGGCGGCCAAACGTCTTCACGAGTGGGCCGCCATCCACAAGGCACAAATCAAAGCGATCGGCTGAGCGATGGAAAAAGCAACAACGGGGTCCAACAACGGGGTCAGAGAACATATTCGTTTGAAGCAGATATGTTTTCTGGCGAAGAAAGGGGTCCAGAGAACATATCCGTTTGAAGCAGATATGTTCTCTGGCCCCTTTGCCCCCCGGCCACTAAACTGTTCGCGATGTGCTTTGACCATTGCCCGGGAATCCTCGACCGACGATCAGCGCCCTAGTACGATCAAGCCATGATCGATCACGAACTCTTCCAGAGGTCCGAGCTCCTGCTACAAAACCTGGTTCAGGTCGTGAATCAGCCGCTCTATGAACAAGTAAAGGGGTCAGAGAACATATCCGTTTGAAGTAGATATGTTCTCTGGCCCCTTTTGTCGATCGCGCACTGGGCGTGCGCCCCAGCCAGGCGTAGTAACCGCTGGTGGAGACCTGCAACGCCCGACACAGGGTGCGTGCGGCGTGGACGTGGTGATGGCTGTGGATCCAGGCGTACCTCACGGCAGCTCCCGCGCGCAGTACGCCGTCGCTTTTTTTAGGATCTCGACCTCTTCCTTCCGAGTAAAGGGGCCAGAGAACATATCCGTTTGAAGCAGATATGTTCTCTGGCCCCTTTACAGTGCTTTACAGTACGCTTTATGGCGTGGTCTCAGGTAGGGGCCGGAGGCAGCGCCTGCCCGGGGCGTCGCTGCGTTACGAAGTAACATGCAAGAACGGGGTCAGAGTGCCTCTTTCCGCAAGCACCATCGCTAAGCCACTCTGACCCCATTTCTCGCTACTGCGGGTCTGGGCTCTGTGATACGCCTCCGACCCTGATCTACGCCGCGGCACCACGCTATCCGAAAGCGGCTGCTCGCGAAGGCCGAACCGGCATGGCGGCGGTTGTCTTCGATATTGAAGTCTCTGGAAAGCCTTCGAATATTGAGCTGGAGTCTGCAACTCATCCGGATTTCGGCGACGCTGCATTGACGTCGGTTCGTTCGTGGAGGTACGCACCAGCCAGACTCAATGGCAAGCCAGTGAAATACAGCAGCGTGCGCCAGGAGTTTCCGTTCCGATTGGAGTAAGACGGCGAAAAAAAGCGGTCAGGTTCATTTGATTCCTGCCAGCGTGCGCGCGCCTG
This sequence comes from Lysobacterales bacterium, assembly GCA_038233685.1. Taxonomy (GTDB): domain Bacteria; phylum Pseudomonadota; class Gammaproteobacteria; order Xanthomonadales; family Xanthomonadaceae; genus Pseudoxanthomonas_A. The sequence goes on from JBBSVH010000004.1 coordinate 7,121, forward strand.
AAGCCATGCCAAAAAAAAGGGTTCAGGTTCATTTGTTTCCTTCAGAGTGCACCTGCCAGCAGCCCCGCGACATGCCGAGGCCTTCGATAAATCAACCTGACCCCTTTTCTCGTGATCGACGCAGACGAAGGGCCGCTTCTGGCCGGAAGCCGACATCGGGTGCAGGACGGAACAGGACCCAAACAGGTGCTTGCACGACCACCGCCTACTCGCCAGGCTGTTCGAAAAGGGCGCTCGAATCTTCTACGCTCTACAGCGTATATTGGCCATTGCGCCCTTTGCCGGGGCCCTCTAGGGGAAGGAAAGCGCATGCTATCGATTGCTGACATCCTCCAGCAGTCTCAGGCTCGCGCCGCCGGTGAGCAGCAAGACGATATCGTCCAAGACGCCATTCGTGCGATCCGCATGCACTTGGGAATGGATGTCGCGTTTCTGGCGGAATTTTCCGGTGACAATCGGATTTATAGGAAGATTGACACTGACGTGGAGCTTCCCATTGCTGCCGGTGACATCACCCCGCTTGAGGAGACCTATTGCCAGCGCGTTGTCGACGGGCGCCTGCCCGGGCTGATCGGGGATACTTCACTCATTCCCGAAGCGGCCAATTTGCCGGTTACCAAAGCGTTTGGCATCGGCGCTTACCTGACGTCTCCCATCCGCCTCGCGGACGGCCGGGTGTACGGGACGCTCTGCTGCGTCAGCTTTGCCCCCGATCGCACTTTGGGAAATCGCGACATCGCAGCACTAAACCTGTTTGGCGACTTTGTTGGAAAGCAGCTCGATCGCTCCGTGGCGCTTAGTGAATCCCATGAAGAAATCGCCGCTCCCATCCGCGCCATGCTGGAAACAGGAGACTTTTCGATCGTCTTCCAACCAATCTGCGGTCTTCTAGGCGGTCGCATCGCAGGTTTTGAAGCGCTCACCCGATTTGGCGGGGCAACGCAGCGGTCTCCGGACCTGTGGTTTATCGACGCTGCCAAGGTTGGGCTTTCTGAAGAGCTGGAGATGGCCGCGATCGCAAAGGCCCTCGAAGGTCTCGCGCATTTTCCGCAGGATGTGTATCTCTCGCTCAACGTGTCTCCCGCCAACATCTTGAATGGTGCTGCTGCGCAAGTGTTGGAGAACCAGCCCTTGAACAGGATCGTTCTCGAACTCACGGAACATGACAGCGTTGAGGACTACGCTGCCGTCTCTGCCGCTCTGGAGACGCTTCGAAATGCTGGTCTTCGCTTGGCTGTCGATGACGCTGGCGCCGGATACGCAAGCTTTCGCCACATCTTGAAGCTCAAGCCCGACATCATCAAACTCGACATCAGCATTATCCGAAATATCGACGTGCACCTCGGCAACCGCGCACTGGCGTCAGCGCTCGTTCGCTTTTCGCAAGAGACCACTTGTGGGGTGGTTGCGGAAGGTGTCGAGACTCAAGGTGAGCTGGCGATCTTGCGTGACCTTTGCGTTGACAGCGTGCAGGGTTACCTGATTAGTCGTCCTGTTCCGCTAGCAGAAGCACTCGACATGATCGGCGAGATTCTGTAGCAGTAAAGGGGTCAGAGAACATATCCGTTTGAAGTAGATATGTTCTCTGGCCCCTTTTGTCGCCTGGTGATGGGCGTTCTGCTGATCCTCCTGGTGGTGCAGCTCGGGTTCTACGTTTCGCAGCCAGAGCTTAACGCGGCACTGGCAAAGGAACAGGGGTCAGAGTGCACTTTCCCGAAGTCGTATCGTAAGTCGTTTGTGATGCTGCCCTCTCGCGTCACGTCAGCCGGGTTCGGTGAAGCCTGGCTCGGCGGGTTCCACCACTGCATAGTCGCGCTCCCAGCCTTCGTTCTGTAAAACAAGGCGCTGGATCGCCACGGCACTGCCATTGGCGTCCAGTTCTGGCAGTACCTGTATCTCCGATGGCCAGCAGCGGAAGATCCTGTAGGCCAGCACGACCTGTCCTGCCTCGTTGGACAGCTCGAGCGTCAGGTCCTTCCGGAAGTCCTTGAGCGACACTTCGGTACCGCTGCCACCACCGTAGTTCCAGACCTTGTTGGCCCATTGCTCGAATTCGAGATCGTGGGTGACCCCGCGCTCGATGGTGATCGGTTCGAACGAGACCGCGCCGGGTGACAGGCGCGTGCTCGAAACGTCGCCGCCCTCGCGGTGACGGATGACTTCGGAAGTCCGCTTCAGCGCGCTGATCCTGGAGATTCCGGCGACGAAGCGTCCGTCCATTTTCAGCCTGAACTTGAAATTCCTGTACGGATCGAACCGCGTGGCATTGACTGTGAATTGCGCCATGTAACGCACTCCTTCGGGACTTGCCCTTAGCCAACGCCAAATGCGGAGGAAGCGGGACAGCAATCTCTGCCCGTGAGCAAAGGAGGTGCCGCTTTCATTGGGTTTTTTTTACTGTGCAAGGCGGCCGCACGAAGATGGCTCGAACTAACGGGGTTGGCGGCGGTTAGATCGATCTAGCCGGCTCCATCCCCTTCGCGGCTTTCGCTGCCGACAGTCGGCGCACCGCTGCCCGCCCGGAACTTCCAGCGGCAAGCGCACCACGATTGGGTCCTCGCAGCCTCAGCGGCACTGGGAGCCGGAGTTTCAGGGGACCGTCTGCTTCAGGCTGTCCAGCTTGGCCGCGTAGACGCTTCGCCACGCGTCGCCGCCCAGGGCCTGCGCGCGTGCCAGTGACTTACCGGCGCGGCGGGCATCGCCCAGTTGCAGATAGGCGCGTGCCAGGGCGAAGTGGAAGCGGTGTTCGCTGCCATGCAGGCGGATGGCGCGACGGTAGTGGCTGGCCGCGCTTGCGTAGTCGCCGCGGCGCTCCTGCTCGGCAGCCAGCAGGAAGTGGTGGAAGGGGTCGCGCGACTGCACCGCGTCGAGTCGTCGCCGGTACTGCGTTGCGCCGATGCGGTCGCCGTTGCGCTCGCTCAGCGCAAGCATGTTGAACAGCGCCGCGGAATGGTCAGGGTCGAGCGTCAGCGCTCGCTGGTAGGCACTGCGCGCCCCTGGCAGGTCACCCTGGCGAAGTCGCAGCACGCCGGCGTTGCTCCAGCTGTTGGCATAGGCGGCATCCAGGTCGAGGGCCATGGCCATGTAGCGTTCCGCGGCATCCAGCGTTCCCAGCGCGACCAGGTCGGCGGTGCGGTTGTTGTAGAAATGCGAAAGCAGGCGCTCGTCAGGGATTCGCAGCGGTGGACGTCGAGCGATCAGCGATTCGCTGCCCACGTCGATCGTATAGCCGCGCCCGCCGACGCGGATGCCGGCATTCACGTGGTTGCTGCGGTAGATGGTGCTGTCCTGCTGTTGCCATGACAGGGTTTCGTCGATTTCCTGCGCATAGGCGTCCAGTCCAGCTTCGCGGGCCAGGGCAATCACCAGCAGGGTGAAGGTCAGGCAGTTGGCTTCCCGTCCCAGGTAGGCCTGCTCGACGGTCAGGGTCGCGTCGTGCCGGTACTGCATGCCCAGGCCCGCGGGGGCGAACATGAACTCGAGCAGCCGCTCAAGCCGCTGCTGCTCCGAGCGGTGGGGCGTGAGGACTTCGTCGTGCAGGCGCTGCTGCAGCTCGGCAGGCAGGGTCAAGAGCTGCGCGGGTTCGGGGAACGCATCGGGCGCGTCGCGCACAGGCGAGGACGACGGGGCCAGTGCCAATACTGCTGCGAGCATCCAGGCGGTCATGTCGCTCTCCCGGCTTGGGCCGGGACCAAGCTGCCAATCGGATTCTAGTCCTGTTGAAGTGCCTAAGGCGTGTGCGCTGAAGAGTTACGAACCAGGCGAGCAGGGACAACCTGTCCAGAGAAAACGGGTCACGGCCATGTGTGCGCTTCAACTTGTGGCGCGGCTGAAGTCTCAAGACCTTCTGCGGGCTGGAATGAGTGATTTCCGTCTGCAACGCGACGCGCTGGAAGCGCTCGCGATGACGACGTTCTTGGAGCACGTTTTTCAGCCGGGCCCGCGCCCGGTAAACTGCGAGTAGCCAAACTCATCCATCCCCAAAAGGAATCTCCCATGGCATTCACTACGACCGCCTCCGGCCTGCAGTATCAGGACACCATCGTTGGGAGTGGCGACGAGGCGCAGCCTGGTCGCAACGTCACCGTGCATTACACCGGCTGGCTGTACGAAAGCGGGGAGCAGGGCGCCAAGTTCGATTCCAGCAAGGATCGCGGCGAACCCTTCATTTTTCCGCTTGGCGGCGGCATGGTCATCAAGGGTTGGGACGAAGGCGTGCAGGGCATGAAGGTGGGCGGCCAGCGCACGCTGATCATTCCCGCTGATCTTGGCTATGGCGCGCGCGGCGCAGGCGGGGTCATCCCGCCCAACGCGACGCTGAAGTTCGAAGTCGAACTGCTGGGGAACTGAGTCCGCAGCAAGCGACAAAAAATCCCCGGGTTTATTCGTCCGCCCGCTTCTTCCAACCCGGCCTGCGCGCTGAACCTAGATCGTCGAAACCGGTGCCGGACCGCCGGTCACCTGGATGCGCGCGGACTTGGCCGTTTCGGCGAGGAAGGCCAGTGCGAACTGTGCGAATTTGACGCTGTGCTGTGCGGATTCGCCCATCGTCGCCAGCGTGTCGCCGGTGGTGTGGATGAAGGGGAACCTGCCTTCCGGGCCGCCGGCCTCGAACATCATGACGGCGGGAAAGCCGGCATTTGTCCATGAGGCGTGATCGGAGCAGGCGTAGCCGCACGTGACGGTGCCGCGCGTGAGGCCCATGGGTGCCAGGTAGGTATCGAACAGGGTCACCGAGAAGTTCGACAGATCGGCGTTGGAATAGTCGGTGATCAGATTCATGTCGGCCACCGCGCCGGATTTGTAATTGGTCATGTCCAGCTGCAGCACGCCGACGACGTTGACGCCGCTGCTGCGGAAAGACTGCGCGATGGCGTTGGAACCGCGCAGTCCCACTTCCTCTGCCGCATAGCCCATGAACTTCACCGTGCGTCGCGGCCGCCAGCCGTCGGACAGCGCAATGCGCAGCGTTTCGGTAAGGGTGGCGATGCCCGACGCGTCGTCGTCGGCACCCGGGGCAAGCTGGTTGAGATCGGAGCGGTCCATGGCGTTGATCGAATCCAGGTGCGCCCCCAGGACCACGACCTCGTTAGGCAGCTCAACGCCCTGGATGGTGAGGATCACCGAGGGCTGGGTGGCGCAGTTCGCGCAGGCGGTGAACAGTTCGGTGGTGACATCGCTATGGCCGGCGGCGATGGACTGCCATTGGCTGCGGATCCATTCGGCGGAGGTCTTGCCGTAACTGCTGGCGTAGTAGCGGTTGCGATAGCTCGAGAGCTGGTTGATGGTGTCGTAGATGCGGCGTTCCTGCACCTGAGGAAGCCAGCGATCCACGGTGGTCGCGTTGTCCAGCGTGTAGCTGGCGAGCAGCGATTTCGCCATCGCCTGCCGCGAGCGATCCGCACGCACGAACGAGTCGGCCTGCGCGCGGCTGGAGAACGCGAAAAAGCCACCACAGCGGCGCTCGCTGACATGCACGTAGCGGCCGATTTCGCCAATGCGGTCGGCCCTTAGCTGGGAAACCACCAAGGGCATGCCGGTGCTGTCGCGCTTTGCGACCGCATCACGGACAAGGCCGCGGATCCCCTGATAGGTATCGCGCGAGGTCACGATGTACACCGCCTCGAAAAGGTCGGCCTGCGACCAGCGCGTCGTCGTCGTTGGCGCGGTGACCGTGTCGCCGGCCAAGACCGGACGCAGACCCGGCGTTGCGGCGGCATGTGCACGTGGCTGCGGGTCAAACCGGGCCACCTGAGGCGTGCCAGGCGTGCGCAGGGCGGGCGCCTGCGCCTCGCGAATGCCGTCCGAGCGCAACATCATCGCGCTGATCAGCATGTACAGGACGAGTGACTTCGAAGCCAGGAAGAACAGTCTCATGATGGAATTCTCCGGCTGATCGCCTGCGGCCTTTCCTGCTGGCACGCTAGCACTTCCACGCCCATTCCCTATTCAGAATGGGTTTCAGCGTGGACTTTCCCGGATCGTGAAAACGGTAGGGCGCTTCGTGCTCAGCAGCAGTCACTGCATCGCGTCGTTCAGATGTTCGGCCAGGAAGGCGCGCGTGGCGGGCGATACGAACTCCTGCGCGGCCAGATCCATTTAGCCCTAGCGATAGTCGCCTTCCAGGGTTTGGGCGCCGGTTCCGGACCGTGCGTGCCTAAGATCAGTGAAGATAATCGAGACCGTCCCGAGGCAACAATCAGCCAGTACGCCGGGAACAGCAGGAGCGCCGCGAAACGTGCCAGGAGCGCGACGGAGGTAGGGAGCGTCCGCCGGGTCATGCCAGAGTCCTAAGGATGGAAAGCCGATTTCGGGAGACGGATTCCCATCACCGGGTCAGAAAATTGAAGGGGACGGAGTCGGTTAGTTTCAAATAGCTGACTGCGTCCCGTGTGTTGGAGCCAGCGTAGGCCGTCCAAGCCAAGCGCAGCCGAGGCGCCCTACGCGCGCTTTCCGCAGTCCGCGGTTGCGGCATGTTGACCTACCCGGGCTACCTCGGTCTTGCAGCGCGAATACTGGCCTGCCCAGGGCGAAACCCGTTGCGGCAATCGCCTCATGGATCAGCCAGCGGTTGCGGGATTGCCCTCGAATGCGCTGACGCGACGATCCATGGCCGGTGTTGTCTACTTCCGACGTAAGAGATATTGATCGGCGGGGGGAGCCTACAACCCAAAAGGGGAGTACTTCATGAGTCGTTTGCAAAGCAGTTTTGTCGGCCTTCGTGGCTGGATGCTCGTAGTGGTCGCCATGTTCGCGTTGTCGCCGCTCCTGGCTTCGGCCCAGGCGTCGAAGCCAGCCGGCAACGTGTCATCGGCCTGGTACATGTGGCCGAAGGCCGAGAGTATCCCGCAGTTCGAAAAAGCACTTCGCGAGCATGCTGAGTGGAGGAAAAAATCCGGAGAGGACTTCAGCTGGAAGGTTTACCAGCCTGTCGCGGGTGATGACATGTCCTACTACGTGGTTTTCTCAGGCAAACATGATTGGGCGGATTTCGACGCCAACCAGAAATGGGAGATGGAGGCCAAAGCGCAGGCTGAATTCAACCGCAACGTCAATCCGCTGGTCGAGCGCTACTCGCATTATTTCTACGAAGACCAGGCCGACTTGTCCTACTGGCCTGCGACCGGCCAGTTCCCGATGTACTTGGTCACCCGCATGAAACTTGGTGCCGGCCAGTACGGCAACTTCCGCTCGGCCGTCATCAAGGCACGCGAAGCCGCCGAAGCGCAGAAGTTCGGCGGCAACTGGATGCTCCGCTCGATTACCGGCGGCAGCGACGACATGATGCTGGTCAGCCCGCACAGCAACTATGCCGCCATGGCCGGACCGTCGCCCGACTTCATGGAAGTGATGGCCAAGCACATGGGCGGCGCGGACAAGGCGGCCAAGAACATGACCGCTATCCAGTCCGCGATCGAAGCTGGCGACACCACGGTGGTCGCGTATCGCCCGGATCTGTCGACTGCAGTCAACTGATCCATGCGCCTGCCCGGCCGTGGTTTGGCCGGGCAGCAACAAGAGCGTCAGCCAGAACAGGGTTGGAGTTGCGCGACCCGGCCATGGACGTAGCCCGATCAAGTGGACACCACCCAAGCACATCAGGTGGAGAGACCCGGCCTTGCCAATGCGCGTCGAGGCGCTTTGCCAATATTGGCAGGTGGCAGGTGGGTACGGCCGGATAGAGATGGTGTTCAAGGTGGTTGAACAGGCTCACGGTCAGCGCATTGAGCAGGGGCGAGCGGCTGGTGCGCGCTTTGAAGTGTCCCTGCTCGCAACCGCGATGCACGGCCCAGATACCAACCAGGGGCGCGCTGGCGTTGGCGAAGTACAGGCTAAGCGCCATCAGCTTCAAGGTGCCGCTGTCGCCGAGCCAGATCGCTGCGTGCAGTAACGCCACTGCGGCAAGCTCGATCGCGATCCAGCGCTTCTGGCGCAGGGACCCGTCGCGCAGTGCCAACCAGTGGATCTGCAGCGGATAGATCGGACTGTGCACCACTGCGCTGAAGAATCCGAGGTGGGCGATGTGGCCCTCTACATCATCCTTGCCCATGCAATCGTGGTGATGGCGAAGATGGGTGTACTGGATGGCATGCATCGCGCCGCCCAGCAGCACGCTCACCCCAAACATCACCAGGTCACCGCCACTGCGCGAGATGCCCAGGTTGCGATGGAACGCGTTGTGGGTGATGCGCAGGCCCATCATGAACATCACCAGGGTCGCCACGACCAGCAAGCCGCGCTGCCCGGCGTGCCCGGCAACGATCGCGATGACCAGCCAGGGCAGTGGCAAGGCCAGTTCCAGGACCACCTCGCGCGGGGTCAGCGCAACCAGATCGCGCCATTCGACTGTCGAATCACGCATCTGCGCCACCCAGCAGGCGCTGGCGACGCCTCAGTCCTGGACGGCGTGCGGTCAACCACAGGTACAGGCGTTCGGCGATAAACGCGCTTGGTCGGCATCGACGCAGGGTCCACGCCAGCAGTCGGAAACCGGGCAGGTGTTGCCACATCAGCAGGTGCGCGGCGAAACCAACCTGCAGCACACCGCTGGCGTCGCGGACATGCAGCAAGCCATAGGCTGCATCGAGATCGGGCAGATCCACCGAGTGACTGTTCAGCGCCTGCCAGCGGATCCGGCCAGGCTGGTCCAGCTGCCGATACACCGCGACCTCGCGACTGCAGACCGGGCACTGCCCGTCGTAGTAGACCGTGATGGACTCATCTCTGCGCATCGGGATCGCCTCTATCGGGAAAGTGTCGACACTGTGGCGTCCCGTGTGACTGACATCTTCCGCAATGGCAGTTCAGGAGCAACTATTTCCCGGCCTGGATTCAATCCTTGAAAATCAACAGCTTGCGTGATACCAGAATGATCATTTGGCAACCGGTACGACGTTTGACAGACGATTCGCGCGTGCCGACGACCACCCATGTGCTGCACTGGCCGGTGAGTCCGTAATGATGAAGCGGTGACGAACCGCTCAAGTCCTGGCCGCCTGCCTGCTCCGGTACCGCCCCGGAACCTCACCGGTGATTTCGCGGAATGCGGTGTAGAAGTTGGATTGCGAGGTGAAACCCACCGCGAGGCCAACCGACAGCACCGACGCCGCCGGCTCGGCGATCAGCATGCGCTGGGCCGCGGCAATCCGGTGCTCGCGGATGTACCGGGAATAGCCGACGCCGAAGTGTGTGTTGATCAGCTCGGACAGCTGGTGCGGACTGAGATCGAGCATCCCGGCCAGACTGGACAGATTGAGTGTTTCGTCGGCAAACACATGCTCGCCCATCAGCGTCTTCAGGCGGACCAGGGTCTGCTCGCGATCGACGCGGTCGAGCGTTGATACCGCGTAGGTGGTCGCTACGGCCTCGACGGTCTTGCTCGCGATATCGGGGAAGTGCAGAAGCACGTGGATGGCCAGCATCGAGCTCAGGCCGATCATGCTCGCGTAACCGACGGTGAAAGCGCGCGGCCCAAACAGCGGCGATGCAATACCGAGAAGAAGAATCGCCAACGCGATCAGGGCAAATGCGCTGAGCGCGAAAATCTCGATGCGAAAACGTTGCCTCTGCGAGCGCAGACGCAAGACCAGCACTGCGAGATGCACGGCAAAGAGGGTTCCAATCAGGAACGAGAGTGGAATGGCGATTGCCGGGGCGACCCATGCCGCAACCAGGGCGGGCGCATAGAAAACCAGATGCCAGGGACGTTCCGCGGCCTGCACCTGCAAGGCGCCTCGGAAGAACAGGTAGAAAGCAGGGGCCACGATATAGAGCAGCACGACATAAACCGGCGACCCGACCCAATCGACCCAACCGGTCAATCCCAGCCAGTGGAACACCTGAAGCAGCGCGAGCCCGCCCACCAGGATCCGGCCGGAAATACGCCCAAGCCTGCCCTGACCCGTCGACGCGTAGATCGTAAAACTGGCGATCAGCAGCAGAACTGCCGCGCAGACGGAGAAGCCGATCAACAACAGGGTCAGCTGTTCGAGACCAGTCCTCAGGAAGTCCGGGTGCGTCATGGTGCTCAACCTGAGCGCCTCATGTGGGGCTGGAGTTTCGGCGAATGGGGTTCATTTTAAAAAGTAGAGATACCAGTGATTTTATTTAGACGCACTTTTGACTTCCCGTACAGCCTCCAGCCAAGGCAATCCTCGCACGCAGGGGCTCGATGGAGAAGCGTCCAACGACAGGGTCGGACCGGGCTGGCAGCAGTTCGAGGGTTAACTCCCAGCGAGCTTCATCCTCGCATGGAGGTTTTTGAAGAAGAAGCCTTCGACGTTCATGACAGTGCTCGAGCGCGCGGCGTTTTCGCAGCTCCACAAAGGATTCAACACCTTCGGAAGTGACTCCATCAGGATGTTCTGGCGAGGGGGAGAGGAGTCCCGCGATAAATCCACGTCTGACTCGGCAGGTCATGCCAGAGCGATATCCACGAATCGCGGAGCGACTACAACGACCAAAATCCGCATCCGATGGTCGAAAAGAGGGGGCCAGCCAAGTTCGCAGAAGAACACCGCGGCAGGCTAGCTTGTCTATCACTATCCCTCGTTTTCAGGGTTTTCCGCGGGACAGACAGCGCAGGCGGGCGCACAATGAAGTCACCTTCATTAGTGCTGCCGCCATGCCAAGACTGCTCACGCCGTTCCATCTCGCGATCCCCGTCAACGACCTAGCGGCGGCGCGGGCGTTCTATGGCGGACTGCTCGGCTGCGCGGAAGGACGCAGCGCCGAACGCTGGGTCGACTATGACTTCTTCGGGCATCAGCTGGTCTGCCATGTCGCCGATGATCCGCGCCCGGTGCCGGTGCACAACCCCGTCGACGGTCACGACGTACCGGTGCCGCATTTCGGCGTGGTTCTGGCACTGCCCGACTGGCATGCCTTGGCCGATCGCCTGCGTGCAGCGCAAGTGCGTTTCGTGGTCGAGCCGCATGTGCGCTTCGCGGGCCAGCCGGGTGAGCAGGCCACGCTGTTCCTGCTGGACCCTTCGGGCAATGCGCTGGAGTTCAAGGGATTCGCCGACATCGACGCGCAACTGTTCGCGATCTGAACCGCGCGACTCAAGCAACGACAGGATGCGAGCAAAGTAAACGCTTGCGTCAGGGCAGGGGTTCTGAAGCCTGTGCCGGTGGCGTCTCCCATCGCTGGACGAAAAAAAGCCCCGATACGCCGGGGCTTCATGGGAGCCGGGTGAATCCGGCATCCGATCGTGGAATGACCCGGGATTACTTCTTCATCATCATGCCGTGAGCCGCGTCCATTTCGGCGCTGCTGACCGAACCGTCGCCGTCTGCGTCCATTTTCTCGAACATCATCTTCGATCCCATGCCTTGCTCTTCGGCCGACATCATTCCGTCGCCGTCGGTGTCGAACTGCTTGATGACATCGATGGAAGACACGTTGCCGTCCATCCTGCCGTCCATGGCCATCGACGCGTGGCCGGCGTCCATTTCGGCCGCCGACACCATGCCATCCTCATCGGCGTCCATGTTGCCGAACATCATCTTCGAACCGGCTTCGTACTCGCTGGCCGAGACCACGCCGTCGCCATCGCTATCCATCATGTTGCCATTGTCGCCGCCCTCATGGGCTGCGGCGGACATCATCAAGCCGCCGGCGATGACCACTACGCACGAATAGAAACGCTTCATCTGGAACTCCTGGAGTCTGGGGCTGGCGACGGAGGTCGTCCAGCACTGGTGTCAGACAGGCTGGGCCTGGGCAAGTTGCCTGTGCGTGAAGCTACTCGAACGGGTGAGTGCAGGCCCGCTGGTCAGGCGTTTTCCGCCTTCAGGTTGATCGACGTCTCGGCGAGCGTGGAGGCAAACTCGTCGCCGCGGTAGATTTCCTGGGTCGCGCGGTGCAGCTTTTCGGCATCGTCCGTCAGGCCCAGGGCACCTGCGTAGGCAGCGGCGGTGCCGAAGCCTGCGATCCCGTAGTGGGTCATGCGCTGGTACTGGGCAATGATGACCGCATCCAGGAGCGGACCTTTCTCCGGCGCTTCGTCGAGAATGTGTTTCTTCGCCTCATCCACCAATCCGGCCATGCCCTTGCAGTGTTCCTTGGCCACCGTGGCGTCGCTGGAGCTGAGCAGCGCCTTGATTACGCTGGTGTGATCGCCAATGCCCTTTTCGGACTTGGCCAACAGAGCCTTGAGCTTCGGACTGGCGGCTTTGTCGGCAATCTTCTGCACCACCCGCTGCATCTGGTCATTGGCCGACCACAGGTCTTTCAGTTCGTCGGTGTAGAGCTCTTGCAGGTTGCTGGGCATGGACATCGTGGTTTCCGTGGGATGTGGGACGACGTGCTGTACGTGCGAAACGCTTTTGATTCGACGGTAAGCAGCGTAGGCGCGCCAGGGACACATTGCTGTGAAGGGCAGTCTGAGAACCAGCGACGCGCAGCTAACACAACGTGGCGTGCGCCTTGGTGTCAGCAACTTCGCCGAGCGCCGGTCGAGCTCGATAAGGCCTTCAAGTGGCCCACCAGCGGGCAAGGCGTCGAACCGACGTGTTCGAAGCAGATCTGTTTTCCGACGCTGTGCCGGATGCCGTTGCCGGTGCCGCACTTCTTATTCGCAGGCGGCGCCCATGAGGCTGCAGGTGCTGGCCTGGTCCATGGCCTTGGCGAAAAGCCAGCCCTGCATCCGCCGCACGCCGATTGCCTGCAGCGCATGCTGCTGCTCGATCCGCTCGACCCCTTCAGCCACCACTTCGATCCCGAGCGCTTCGGCCAGTCCGAACACCGCCGCCACGATCGCGCTTTCGGCGGCGGAGCCGGGCATGCCCTCGACGAAACTGCGGTCGATCTTCAGCACATCCACCGGGAATCGCTTGAAGTAGACCAGCGAGCCATAGCCGGTGCCGAAGTCGTCGATCGCCACCTGTACGCCCGTGGCCTTGAGCTGCCGCAGCACGCTGATCGCGTGATCCATGTCGCGCATCAGCGTGGATTCGGTGATCTCCAGGCACAGGCGCTGCGGCGGGAGTCCGGCGCCTGACAGGGCAGCAGCGACTTCGGCGACCAGGTTGTCGTCATCGAACTGCCGCGCCGATACGTTGACCCTCAGGGTCGGGTAGGCCCCGCCTGCCGTTGCAGGCCACTGCGCCGCATCAAGGCAGGCGCGGTGCAACACCCAGCTGCCCAACTGCAGTATCAGCCCGCAGGATTCGGCGATCTCGATGAATTCGCCGGCCGCAACCAGGCGATTCCCGTCGCGCCAGCGCAGCAGCGCCTCGGCGGCAAGCCATTGACGCGCGGCGGCGTCGAATTCGGGCTGGTAATGGACCTCGAACTCGCCATTCTCGAACGCATCGCGCAACGCCCGTTCGAACTTCAAACGCGCCACCAGTGCGTCGTGACGGTCCAGATCAAACACTTCGTAGGCGAATTTACCGCGATCGGCAGCCTGGTCGGCGGCAGCCTCGGATTGCCGCATCAGCACGCGCGCGTCGGTATCGGCCGCAGGCTCGGAAAACGCGATGCCCACGGCCACGCCAAGGCTGATCTCGGCCAGTGACCATTCCATCGCCTGCACGGTGGCCAGGCAGCGTTCGGCGAAGCGCACCGTCGAGGCCTTGCCGGTATGACGCGCTAGCAGGAAGGCGAATCCGTCGGCACGAACCCGCGCCAGCTCGACATCGGTCCCGGCATTCTGGCGCAGCGCGTTCGCGATCTCCGCCATCATCTCGTCCACGGTAGGCGCCGCTGCGGGCAAGGCCACGCCATCGGTGGGATCGATACGGACATGGACGACCGCGAGCACGGCGCCGGAAACGCCTGAGGTGGCCAAACGTTGCGCGACCCGCTCCACCATGTAGTCGCGATTGGGCAGACCGGTGCTCGCGTCGTGCAGCAACAGGCGCTGGATTTCCTGTTCCGCTCGGCGCCGGCGTACCGTCTCGTAGGCCATGGCCACGTAGTCGCCCATGCTGCCGGCAAAGGTGATTTCTTCCTGCGACCACTGTCGCGCACGGCCGGTGAATTCGTGGCAGATCACCCCAAGCATCTCGCCTTCCACGCGTACGGGCGCATCCAGCAGGGCATGGATGCCATGGCGCTCCAGGTACGCTTCAAGTTCGCTGTGCGATTCGGCGGCGCTTGGACGGGATTCGGAGTTGGTCGCGTCAACCGCCCGGACGTGTTCGAACCCTGCCATGTAGTCGTCGCCCTCCAGCGAAATCGTCTCCCAGTCGTCCACGTTGACGTGGTCGCCACGCGGGGCGAAATAGGCGTGGATGCAGCGCAGCTGGTGACCGTCCTTTTCGTAGTGCCAGACGTTGACCCGATCCACTTGCAGGGCCTCGGCCGCGGTCTCGCAGATCAGGCCAATCGCGGTATCGAAGGTGCAGTCCGGGTGCCAGATCGACCGCGTAAGCCCCACCAGCGCGCGGGTGAAGCGCGCCTCGCTTGACTGGGCGTCCGTGGCGACCCGTGCGCCAAGACGGGATGTGAACACTGAGGGCATCAGGGTCGTCCGTTTCCGGACCCTGTTTATACCCTATCGGGGTGAGCCCGGCATTGGGCCAGCAATCCACTGCATTGGCCGCATCGTCGCGATCAAGCGCTCGGGTGTGGCCGAAGCGGTTCGCTACCGCGCCGCGAGGCGGTTCGCCGGTTGACCCGAATCGCTCGCCGCCGGCCGAGCTTCCCCATGGCGCGAGGACCTAGTCTTCATCGCGCCGAGCGCCCGGCCGATGCGAAACATCCTGGCCGGCTGGCACGCGGCATTGGCCTTCCGAGCCGTAAATCGACACGCGGTTGCGGCCCCCGTCTTTGGCGACGTAGCACATGCTGTCGGCCAGCTCGATCAGATTTTCCACCGAAAGGTCGCCGTCGTTGAATTCGACCAGGCCGATGCTGGTGCCGATCCGGAACTCGCCTCCGTCCCACGCAAAGGCGAAGTCGACCACCGCGTTGCGGATCTTCTCGGCCACCAGGGACGCGTCCGCTGGTGTGCAGTTCTCCAGCAGGACCGCGAATTCGTCTCCGCCCAGGCGCGCCACGGTGTCGTGTTCGCGCAGCTGCTTGCTCAACAGCACTGCGAGCTGGCGCAGCAGTTCATCACCGGCCAGGTGTCCGCCACTGTCGTTGACGGCCTTGAACTGGTCCAGGTCGAGGTACAGCAGTGCATTGCCGTTGCCGAACTCGCTGGCATTGATGATCGCGCGCTGCAGCTGCGCGTGGAAGGCGCGCCGGTTGTGCAGGCCGGTCAACGGGTCGTGGTTGGCGTGGTAGGTCAGCTCGCGAGCCAGCTTGGTTGAAGCGGTCACATTGCGAAAAGTGACCACCGTGCCGAGCAGGCGTCTGTCTCGGGCGTGGACGGGCGACACCGCTCCATCGACCAGGATGACGTGCCCGTCGCGGCGGACCAGGGACACGATTGCATTCGGGTCACTGCAGAAACCGTCGGATAGCACGTCGACGGAGCAGCCCTGGTGGTCGATGAACTGCACGACCCTGCCGAGATGGCGGCCCAGGCAGGCGTCTTCCTTGCAGCCTATGAGATGCGACGCCACTGGGTTGAGACAGGTCACGCATCCCTCCGTATCGACGATGGCGATGCCGTCGGCGATCGCACACAAGGCGGCATGGTTGCGTTCATGCGACTCCTGGCAATCCAGCAGATTGCGCTGCACCTGGGCAAGCTCGGCCTGGAGGCGCGCAACCTCGCCTTCGGTATCGAGTCCCGCGTCGGGAGCCGCTGGAAGATTATGTGATGCAGTGCGGGTCATTGGTTGCAGGCTGCAGGGAAGGGAGCTGAGACACCAGCTTGGACTACCCGTGGTTTTTTCGGACTTCACAAAGAAGAACGGGTTCGGATTTCACTTTTCCCACGGCAGTAGCGCGCAGATTGCCTGTTGCGCCTGCGGCGGATCCGTGGGGCCTGGTGGCCTTCGCACAACAGCGCAACGGCACGATCGTGCAATCGTTGCATCTTCCCGGCCAAGCCTGCACGGCGGCTTCCGACGCGCCCACGGCCGCCGCCGGAAAAACAAAGGGGTACGGAGGCGGTTAAAGCGGGGAGCTGCCTCCATCACATTCGGATGCGACTGATGGGATGAAGGCTCCGAACCGGTTCCACCGCCTCCGTCCCACTCGATCGCCTATCCCACGCAGTCGCTACGGCAGCACCGACGCGTGACGCGGCCGCCAGGCTTGGCATCAGGTTCGAAAGTCGCACCGGCAGGGCTTCCCTGGAACAGGAACCCTGGTTACCCCGGCCACCGCCGCTGCTGCAGGCCCCCCTTTTGGCACGTACGCTCGAGCCTGTGAGCATTCATGCTCCGCACCCATGCGAACCCTGTCCCTTGCCGGCGGGCTGCTGCTCGCGCTGGCCGCCGCGGCCGCGCCCGCAGCCGAACCCCTGCAGATCCCGCGGCTCGAGGCCGACTTCGTCATCGACGGCCGCCTCGACGAGCCCGCCTGGGTTGGCGCGGCCACGGTCGATCTGGCCTACGAGACCCAGCCCGGAGACAACCTGCCGGCGGCGGTGAAGACCACCGCGTGGATTGCCTACACCCAGGATGCGCTGCTGCTGGCGTTCCGGGCGGAGGACCCGGATCCGACGAAGATTCGCGCGTTCCTGCGCGATCGCGATGCGCTGTACAGCGACGACTTCCTTGGCGTCATCCTGGACACCTTCGACGACCAGCGCCGTGCTTATGAGTTCTTCGTCAATCCACTGGGCGTGCAGGCCGACCTGATCAGGGAGGAGGCCACGGGCCGCGAGGACGATTCGTGGGACGGCTTGTGGACCAGCGCTGCGCGCATCACCGACAGCGGGTACGAGGTCGAGATGCGGAGTCCGTTTGCCGCGCTGCGCTTCAAGGACACCGACGACGCCCGCCGCTGGGGCGCGAGCTTGCTGCGCGTGCGTCCACGCGAACACCGTTTCACCTATGCCAACCAGCGGGTGGAACGCGGCAACCGCTGCTATCTGTGCACCTTCGACAAACTGGAGGGATTCGTTGGCGTCAGGCAGGGCCGCAACCTGGAGGTCACCCCGACGCTGACCGTGATCCATGCCGAGCAGCGCGATGCCCCGGGAGCGCCGTGGCAGGGCAGCGGCACCGAGATCGAGCCGGGCCTGGACGTGTCGTGGGCGCCCAGTCCGAACTTCACCTTGAATGGCACGCTCAACCCAGACTTCTCGCAGGTCGAATCCGACCAGGCCCAACTGGACCTCAACACCAGCTTCGCCCTGTTCTTCCCGGAGAAACGGCCGTTCTTCCTGGAGGGCGCGGATTACTTCAACACGCCGTTGAGCGTGCTCTACACGCGCCAGATCGCCGATCCCGACGCCGGCCTGCGCATCACCGGGCGCAACGGCAAACAGGCCTACGGGGCGATCGTCGCCCGCGACGCGGTCACCCAACTGCTGGTGCCGGGCGTGCTGGGCTCCAGCTTCCGTTTTCTGGACCAGGAAGCCGACGTGCTGGTCGGACGCTACCGTTATGACCTCAACAAGAGCACCACGCTCGGCGCGATCACCACCTACCGTGGCGGAGATGACTACAGCAACGCACTTGCCGGCGTCGACGGCCGCTGGCAGCAGGGCATCCACACCCTGCGCGGGCAGTGGCTGCGCAGCGACTCCCGGTATCCAGAACGCCCGGGCCTGGATATCGCGCCACAGGGCTCTGCGTTCTTCACCCACTACAACGTCGGCAAGCGCAACTGGAACGCCAACCTGCAGCATACCCGGATCGACCCGGGGTTCCGCGCCGACCTGGGTTTCATCAGCCAGGTCGGCTTCCGGCGATCGTTGGTCGGCGGCGGTCGCACCTGGTTCGGCAAGGAGGGCGCGAAGATCAGCCGCGTATCGCTCAGCGGCGACTGGGACATCACCCACCGCCACGACGGCCAGCTGCTGGAGCGCGAGCTGGAGGGTTACCTCAGCATCAACGCCGCGCGCGAGCTCCAAGGCAACCTCGGCGGCCTGACCCGGGTACGCTTCTGGAACGGGCAGATGTTCGACGAAACGTTCATGACGGCCTATGCGCAGATGACCGCGCGTCCTGGCCTGCAGGTGGGTGCGTTCATCCGCGTCGGCGACCAGCTCGACCTGACCGCCTCGCGCGTCGGCCGCCTGCGTCAGTGGGATCCGTTCGTGACGATGGACATTGGCCGCGGCGTCAACGTCAACCTCAACTACTCCCATCAGCGGCTGGAGCGCGACGGCGGCACCGCGTTCGATGCGCGACTGCTGGACGCGCGTGCCAGCTGGCAGTTCGACCCGCGCCAGCGCCTGCGCCTGTCGGTGCAGGGTAGCGAAGTCGAACGCGACCAGGCCCTGTACACGCGCCCGGTAAACCAGCGCGCGCGTAACGTCGGCGGACAGCTGTTGTACTCGTACAAGCTCAATCCGCGCAGCGCGCTGTACGCCGGCTATTCGCACGGTGCCTTCGCCGACGACCGCATCGACACGCTGTTCGACAGCAACCGCAGCGTGTTCCTGAAGCTGAGCTACGCCTGGCAGCCGCAGTTCTGACGATCGCGCCCGCCGTAGTGGCGCACAGCCCGCGTAGCCCGGGCAAGCGCAGCGCACCCGGGGCGCTGTGCACGGGAGCGCCGCGATCCCCGGAAGCTCCACGATCCCTGGGTGCGGCCTTTGGCCTTACCCGGGCTACGTATGTCGAGGGGAGCGGCCTTCGGCCTTACCCGGGCTACTTTTGTTTGGCGGTGCGGATGCTGGCCACGCACGGGGCGGGTGGGTAGAGGAACCGCCGATCGCCCCGTTTCTGGCGTGAAGAGTGCGTGAGGCCCGCCGGTGCAGCGTAGGCCTCGCGGCCGTCCGTCGGTTCCCCCCCCAGTTTCGGCCCTTCACTTCATCCACACCTTCGCCCTTTTGGCGTACCTTAGTGAGTCCGTCTCGAGGCGGAGACTATGGAATACCGATGCAAAGCGGGGCGCAGGGTATTCAGACAGGATTCGTCCGTTCCCTCGCCGAAGGCGCGAGTGCTGATGAGGTGGCCGAGGCCGCAGTCCTGATCTGGCGCAACATCGACGCTGCGCTGGCCCCCATCATTGGCCGGCAGGGCGTAGCCGCGCTGTTGCGCCGCAGCCAGTACCTGGTGCGCGAGACCTATCCCTGGCTGGGCGCCTGCCCTGCCGACGCGCCGGGTGCGCCCGCGTTCGACGCGCTGAAGTCTTCACTCTGCGCACAGGCCGCTGCCGATTCGGCGCAGGCCAACGGCGCACTGCTGCAGGTTTTCCACGATCTACTTTCCAGCCTGATCGGAGCATCGCTGTGCGAGCGCCTGCTGCGGTCAGCCTGGGCACC
The DNA here is from genome assembly GCA_038233685.1 of Lysobacterales bacterium. Classification (GTDB taxonomy): domain Bacteria; phylum Pseudomonadota; class Gammaproteobacteria; order Xanthomonadales; family Xanthomonadaceae; genus Pseudoxanthomonas_A. The sequence continues at coordinate 26,409 of JBBSVH010000004.1, forward strand.
CACTTATGTGCAGGACGAGCCGCAATGAACCACGCTAAGGCAAAGATCACCCTTCTGAAGACGGGGGTGCCGGGACTGGACGATGTGCTGGGCGGAGGGCTGCCGGAGTTTTCCTTCAACGTAGTCGCCGGAGCGCCCGGCTGCGGTAAGACCACACTGGCCCATCAGCTGATGTTTGCCCTGGCCACGCCCGAGCGGCCGGCGCTTTATTTCATCGTGCTCGGCGAGCCGCCGCTGAAGATGCTGCGCTACCAGCAGCAGTTCGACTTCTTCGAAAGCGAAAAGGTCGGCGACTCCATCCGTTTCATCAATCTTGCCGACGACACGGCAAGCGGACGTCTCGACAAAGTGCTGGCGCGCCTGGTTGCTGAGGTGGAGCAGCACGGCCCTTCGCTGGTGTTCGTCGATTCGTTCCGCTCGGTGGTGTTGGCCAGCCAGGAGCAGGACACCCCGTTCATGAACCTGCAGCAGTTCGTGCAGCGCCTGGGCATGCTGATGACCAGCTGGCAGGCCACCACCTTCCTGCTTGGCGAATATTTCAGTGAGACCGACCCGAACCCAGTCTTCACCGTGGCTGATGGACTGATCTGGCTGCGCCAGAGCGTGCAGCGCAATTCAATGGTGCGAAAAATCGAGATCACGAAGATGCGCGGCCAGCCCACGGTCCCCGGCCTGCACACCTTCCGCATCGGCCACGGCGGTATCGAGATCTTCGCGCCGCCGAAGCTGACCAAACCTCTGGAACCTCGCGCCGACGAGCCCGACGATGCGCGCGTGAGCCTTGGCGTGCCGGGGCTGGACGAGATGCTGGGCGGAGGCCTGCCGACGGGTCACTCGCTGCTGGTGGCGGGCCCCTCGGGATCGGGCAAGACCATCCTGGCGTCCTCATTCCTGGTAGAGGGCGCGCAGCGCGGGGAAACCGGCGTGATCGCCGCGTTCGAGCAACGCCCCAACCATGCGCGCGGAAAAGCGCTTTCTGCGCTGATCGAAAGCGGGCACGTTGGCGTGATCGATACCGTTGCGCTGGACATTTCGGTGGACGAAATCGCCATCCTGCTGCTGAACGAAGTGGAGCGGCTCAAGGCGACCCGCGTGGTCATCGACTCGCTGTCGGGGTTCGAGCTGAAGCTGGCGCCCACCTTCCGCGAGGATTTCCGTAAATCCATGGCGCGGATGGTGTCGGCCCTGTCCAACGCCGGAGTCACCGTGCTGATGACGTCCGAACTGGAGGACCGCTACGAGGACCTGCGGTTCAGCAGCTACGGCACCGCGTTCCTGACCGATGCCATCATCGTGCAGCGCTACATCGAGATCGACAGCCGTCTGCTGCGGATGATGGCGGTGGTGAAGGTGCGGGCCAGCCAGCACTCCAACGAGCTGCGCCTGTATCACATCGACGACGACGGCATCCAGCTGGACGGCATCCTGGCAGACCACGAAGGCCTGCTCAGCGGCTCGCCCACCGAGAGCAAAAGTGCGGCCGACCCCGCTAAGCACCGCGCCCAAGATGGCTAGGCCAGGCGATACAGCGCGGGGGACCCTGGACGTCAGCGATGACTCGCTGGACGATCAGCAGGTGAAGCTGGCGGAGACGACCGAACTGCTGGCCCGCCTCAACCGGGAAGCCAAAGCCACGGGCGAGCATCTGCTCGAGCTCGGGCAGGCGCTGGCCGAGGCGCGGCGCGATATCGACGGGAGCCTCTGCGCCCAGGTACACGAGGCGAACGGTCAGCTGGTGCAGGCGGTACTGCACGCCGAAACCATTGCCGAGGACGCCATCGAGAGGCTGGATTCGCTGGCGTTTTCCAGCCAGCGCGATCCGTTGACCGACACACCCAACCGGGCATTGACGCTCGACCGCATGAACAACGCGCTCGCCATGGCCAGGCGCCATGGCACGCGCCTGGCAGTGCTGTTCATCGACCTGGACCATTTCAAGCAGGTCAACGACACGCTCGGGCACGAGGTCGGCGACCAGGTCCTGCAGCTGGTGGCCAAGCGGCTGAAGGCGATGGTACGCGATGTGGACACCGTCAGCCGCCACGGCGGAGACGAGTTCCTGGTGCTGCTGCCGGAGATCTCGCAGGCCAGCGACGCCGAAGTGATGGCTTTCAATATTCTCTCTGCCGTGACCGCCCCGTGCCTGCTGGGGGACCACGCATTCCATCCCTCCGCCAGCCTGGGCATCAGCCTGTTTCCCGACGATGGCGACGATGCCGCTACGCTGATCGGCCATGCCGACGCCGCCATGTACGCCTCCAAGCGCAGGGGTCACGGCGCATTCGCGTTCTACAGCCAGCAGGACGCCGACGCAGCGGCGCAAGCGCAGCCGCCTTCCGATTCGGCGGCGCATACCGCCGCGCTGCCGCCGTTGCGCATGCAAGACCTGCGCGAGGCCAACGCCCAGCTGCTGCTCAGCGCACTGGCGGCGCAGGCGCACGAGACCGACGCGATAGACGCCCATCGCCGGCAGAGCGAGCGCATGGCCATGGTGGCGCACGAGCTACGCAATCCGCTGACGCCTATCCGCATCGCCGCCAGCCTGCTCAGCAACCGCGGAGCGGCCGAGTCGCCGACCATACCGCGATTGCAGAGCATCATCGAGCGACAGGTACAGCACATGACGCGGCTGGTGGAAGACCTGCTGGATGGCTCGCGCCTGAGCACCGGCAAGCTGCGCCTGGAGCGCAGCAACGTCGATATCATCGGGATCCTGGAAATGGCGGCACAGACCTGCCGTCCGGGGATGGAAACACGTCACCAGACCCTGACCCTGCAGCTGCCGCCCGGCCCGCTGGAAATCCATGGCGATCCAATCCGCCTGGCGCAGGTGTTCTGCAACCTGCTGGTCAACGCTTCCAAGTACACGCCGATGGCGGGAGAGATCACGCTGGCCGCCCAAGTGCTGGAGTCGTCCATCGAGCTGTCGGTGGCCGACAACGGCGCAGGCATCAGCGCCGAAGGGCTGCATCGCATCTTCGAACTTTTCGCGCAGGACGACCATGCCATGACGATGGACAACCGCGGTCTGGGCATCGGCCTGGCGGTGGTGCGCGAACTGGTGGACGCCCACGGTGGCACCGTGTTCGCCAGCAGCGCAGGCAAGGACCAGGGCAGCCGCTTCGTGGTGACCCTGCCGATGGCTGGGCAGCCAGTAGCGCGCTTAGCCGCGGGTTCGGCCGACGAAGCCGATGTGCCCGTCACGACCCGCGGTAATCCCCCACGGGATGTCTGACACCAGGAGTGGAGTTTTCTCGAGCGATTTTCCGAGGAGCTTTCACCAATTGGTCCTGCTTCATCGACAGCCGGATCATCCCGGTGCTCGAGCAGGCGCAGGCCGGTAGAGAAGCGCAATAAAGTGGAATGACGCGGTTGACCGATTCACCTGCCTCCGTGCGACTCTGTCGCGCCACCATGGCAGTGCTTCCATGAGATGCACTGCGCCTGACCTTGGAAAGCATACGGGACGAGCTGACGGGAACGAAAGGCATCCTCCTGTCCAAGCGCGTCCTCGAACCTGTCCATGCGGCCGACTTCCAGCGCCCTGTCAGCGAGCGGCGGGAAGCCGTCGACAGCCGAACGATGGCCGCAACAAGCGGTGGTTCAGTCGCAGGGCAGTCCGGTCGGTAACGGAAATTATTCTTTTCCATAGGCGCCGCATTCCAAAACGGCTTGGCCTGCCCGTTTCATAGAAAAGAACAATCGGGAAACCAGGCCCGGTGCAGGCTCCTGCAAGCATCGACTGGTGTCGCGTCATGCACTGAATTTCGCGATTCGAGAGGATGCAGGAATGAAAAAAGTCATCTGCATCTGAAGTTTCTATGGCGATCGCAACATGACTGCCGATCGAGCTGCAACTATTCAAAACGCTGCTGCGTACGCGACAAATACCGTGCACGGAATCAATCAGTGTGTTCTTTCCAAGGCACCCCTAAACCCATTGCGGACACCTGTACCTGGGCATAGATTCGATGCTCGCAAGGGAAGCGAGCCGATACCCAGCCACACAGCGGTGACCTTGGATTCAAGGTGGACCGAGCGTCCGGTGGCGCCGGTTTCGACGAGGGGAAGAGCGCCCGGGGCCACCTTCAGCCCGGCGCGTCGGTCATACCTGCATTCATCGCACGCCCGGCAGGGCACAAAAACCATCATCAGCCGCAATAGCAATGGGAGTCACGACATGGAAGCTTTGTCCGCGGGCCAGTTCGCACTGGTCTACAACGCATTTTCGTTCGGCATCGCCACATTTGCAGCAGCAACACTGTTCTTCTGGTTCGGGCGTTCGCAAGTCTCGCACCACTACAAGACCGCAATCACCATCACCGGCCTGGTCACCTTCATCGCGTTCTATCACTACTGGCGGATCTTCGAAAGCTGGACGCAGGCATACCAGGTGGCCGACGGCGTGGTCGTCGCCACGGGCATCGAGTTCAATCGGGCCTACCGTTACGTCGACTGGCTGTTGACGGTGCCGCTGCTGCTGATCGAACTCATCCTGGTGATGCGTCTTTCGCAGTCCGAGACGGTGTCCAAGTCGCTCAAGCTGGGCGGCGCTGCGGCACTGATGATCCTGCTGGGCTATCCGGGCGAGGTCTCTGCCGGCATCGACTCGACCCGCATGCTGTTCGGCGTGTTGTCGATGATTCCGTTCCTGTACATCGTGTACACGCTCTACAGCAGCCTGAGTGACGCCATTGCCCGCCAGCCCGAAGCCGTCCGCGGCCTGATCCGCCTCGCGCGGAACCTCACGGTGGTGTCGTGGTTCTTCTACCCGGTGGTCTACTTCCTGCCCTTCGTGCTGCGCATGAGCGGCGGAACCTCCACCGCCGTGATCGAGATGGGCTACACCATCGCCGACATCACGGCAAAGGCCGTCTTTGGCCTGGTGATCTTCGCGATTGCGGTTCGCAAGTCTGAAGTGGAGGGTCTGACGGGCGCACGCGTCTGAAACGCCGGGCGGGGCCGGCACTTGCCGGTCCCGCCCTGCTCCTGACAGGAGTGTTCGTGCGAGGCTTCCATGAATAGCGATGACGCAAGATCCAACCTGCTCCACGTCGAGCGATTGATGCTCGAGCTCGTGGCCCAGGGTGCGGGCGACGCCGGCACGGCAGCCGCCCATCATCTTTCCGCAGGCGGTGCGCGGGTCAGGGCCAGGCTCGCACTTCATGCCGGGCGGGCACTGCAGCGCCCCGAGTCCGAGTGCATTGCCATCGCCGCCGCATGCGAACTGCTGCACAACGCCTCGCTGGTCCACGACGACCTGCAGGACCGGGACCAACGACGCCGCGGTCAAGCGGCGGTCTGGCATCGCTACGGTGACGCCGTGGCCATCTGCGTCGGCGACCTTTTGCTGTCTGCGGCGTACGCGGCGCTGGGCGGTGCGGGTGCGGCTGCCGCACGGCTGTCGATCCGGATGCATCGCCGCGTTGCCGAGGTCATCAGCGGTCAATGCTCCGACCTTGCGCTGCAGGGCGGTGCCAACATTTCACTTGAAGATTACGAGCGCATCGCGAGTGGAAAATCTGCACCGCTCCTGGTGCTGCCGCTGGAGCTGGCCCTCATGCTTGCGGGTCGGGAGGAGGCCGTGGCTGCCGCTGCCGCTGCCGGTTCGCTGTTCGCCATTGGATACCAGGTGGCCGACGATCTGCAGGACGCCGACCAGGATGCCGAAAGTCAGGAGTTGAACATCGTCTCGGTCCTGTCCGCCTCCGGCGAAGCCGCGCCGCATGATCGCGCACGCGACCTGGCAATCCTGCGCTTCAGGCAGGCCCATGCGGCCGCCGCCGGGCTGCCCTCGGGTTCGGGCGGGCTGCTGGCGATCCAGGCGTCCGAGCGCGCCGAGCGGCTGACCCGTGCACTGGAACCGGCATGAGCCACGTTGCCGTCATCGGCGGCGGCTTCGGCGGTATCGCCGCCGCGCTGAGGGCGCGGGCCAAGGGCCACGAGGTCACGCTGGTGGATCGCTGCCCCCGGCTCGGTGGACGCGCGCAGGTGTTCGAAAAGGACGGGTTCCGGCATGACGCCGGGCCGACTGTCCTGACCGCACCGTTCCTGTTCGAGGAGCTGTTCGAACTGTTCGGCAAGCGCATCTCCGACTACGTGGACATCGTTCCGCTGCCGCTCTGGTACCGGTTCCACTTCCAGGACGGGGACACGTTCGACTACGGCGGCAACCTGGAGCAGACGCTGGCGGAGATTGCCCGGATCCATCCTCCCGACGCCGCGGGCTACCGGGCGCTGCTGGAGCAGTCACGGCGCATCTACGACGTCGGCTTCACTGCGCTGGCCGACGCACCGTTCCATCGTTTCGGCTTCATGCTCAAGCAGATTCCGCACTTGATCAGGCTGGGTGCCTACCGGTCCGTCTGGCAGATGGTGTCGCGCCATCTGCAGCACGACAAGATCCGCCAGGCCTTCTCGATCCAGCCGCTGCTGGTGGGAGGCAATCCGTTCGACACCACCAGCATCTACGGCCTGATCCATTTCCTGGAGCGAGCGCATGGCGTGCATTTCGCCATGGGCGGAACCGGCGCGCTGGTGGATGCGCTGGGTCAGCTGATGGCGGAGCAGGGCATCGTGGTCAGGCTCGACACCACCGTTGAGTCGATCGAGGTCACTGCCGGCGACGTCAGCGCGGTGATCACCGAATCGGGCGAGCGCATCGAGACCGATCACCTGGTGTCCAACGTGGACCCGGTGCATCTTTACGGGAAGCTGCTGCCGAGATCGGCGAGCAAGCGCTCGGCGCGAATCAAGGCCAGGCACAGCGATCAGTCCATGGGCCTGTTCGTGCTGTATTTCGGCACCGACCAGCAGTATCCCGACGTCGCGCACCACACGATCTGGCTGGGACCGCGCTATCGCGAGCTGCTGGACGACATCTTCCACAGGAAGGTGCTGGCCGAGGATTTTTCGATCTACCTGCACCGGCCGACCGCCACCGATCCGAGTTTTGCACCGGCGGGGTGCGACAGCTTCTATGCGCTGGTGCCCGTGCCCAACCTGACCGCAGGCATCGACTGGGCAACGGAAGCTCCGCGGCTGCGCGACCGCGTAGTGGCGGCCCTGGGCGCGACCATCCTGCCGGGATTGGCGCATTCCATCCGTGCCGACTTCTTCATGACTCCGGAGGATTTCGAAACCCGGTACCTGTCGCCGGCGGGCGCCGGGTTCTCGATTGCGCCCCATTTCAGGCAGTCGGCGTGGTTCCGATTCCATAACCGCGGTGAAGGCCCGCGTAATCTTTACCTCGTCGGCGCCGGCAGCCATCCGGGTGCGGGCCTGCCGGGCGTGCTGTCTTCGGCCAAGGTCGTCGACCGGCTGTTGCCCGCGGCCTCCGAAGGCATGGCCGGGCACCCCTTCCACGCTGCAGTCGCATGAGCATCAGCGCGCTGGATCCTGCGCAGCACCGCACGGTGGACGCAGCGCGCGCGGTGCTTCGCAGCCAGGGACGGACATTCCACTTCGCCAGCCAGCTGCTCGGCCGCCGACACGCCGAGCGCGCGGCGGTGCTGTACGGGTTCTGCCGCCACGTGGACAACCTGGCTGACGAGGCGTCCGAACCGGCCGCGGCGATGGTGGCGCTGGATGGCGTACGCCGGTCCCTGAGCACGGGCCAAGCCGACGACGCGTGGACGGCGGGCCTGCTGTCGCTGCGCGGCAGCACCGGCATGTCGCTCGAACCGGCACTCGCCTTGCTGGATGGCGTGCAGAGCGATCTGTCGACGGTCCGGCTGCCCGACGAGGCGGCGCTGCTGCGCTACGCCTACCAGGTCGCCGGCACCGTGGGCGTCATGATGTGCGCGGTGCTCGATGTGCGCGATCCACGCGCCAGACCGTTCGCCATCGATCTTGGCATCGCCATGCAGCTGACCAACATCGCCAGGGACATCGGCGAGGACGCGCGCATGGGGCGCCGCTACCTCCCCGCGAGCTGGGTCGGGGAGGTGTCCCCGGCGGACATCGTGGTGCCGGGCCCGGCGCTCCAGACCCGGCTCAGGGCGGCCACCAGGCACCTGCTTGCCCTTGCCGAGCGCTATTACGCCAGTGGCGAGGCCGGCCTGGCCTTCCTTCCCCCGCGCGCGCGGCTGGCGATCCTGGCGGCTGCCCGGATGTACCGCGCCATCGGAGAACAGATCGCCGCTGGCGACTTCCAGTCCTGGGACCGGCGCGCGGTGGTGGGTGCGGTGGCCAAGTCGCGCTGCACGGCACAGGCGGCGCTGCTGTTCGCGTTCTCGCCGCGAATGCACCGTCGCAACGCGCTGCACGAGGCTGGCCTGCATGATGCGCTGGACCGGTTGACCCGTGCAGATGGATGACCGGGTCGACGTGGTGGTCATTGGCGGTGGCCTGGCCGGTCTGTCGCTGACGGCGAGACTTGCGCGCGGTGGTTACGCGGGACGCGTTGCCGTGCTCGAGCCGCGCGTGGAGTACGTGGATGATCGCAGCTGGGCGTTCTGGACGCGCGCCGGGAGTGCTCCGCCGTTCGCTACATCGCGGCACTGGAGCCGCTGGCAGTTTTCCCGGCAGGACGGTGAGCTGATCACGTGCAGCGCCGAAGGCTGGAACTACGCGTACGTGCGGGCGCTGGACGTGTATCGCGCTGCGCTGAAGTCCATTGCCTCCTGTCCCACTGTCACGCTTGCTTTGGGCACGCGGGCCGGTGCGGTCAGCCGTCGCGGCGGGCAACTTTCAGTGACTACCGATGCCGGAGAGATTTCAACGCGGTTGGTCATCGATACCCGGCCGCCGGCGGTCGAACGATTCTCCCGGTCGATCATGTTCCAGTGTTTTTCGGGACGCGAACTGAGGTTCGATCAGCCCGTGTTCGATGACACCCGGGTGGAGCTGATGACCGACATGAGGGCCGACGCGCTCGGCTTTGTCTTCTCCTATGTCCTGCCGCTGTCACCGACCCATGCCCTGGTCGAGGCCACGCGTTTTTCGACGCGCGCCTTGAGCCAGGCGCAACTTTCCGCCGACCTGGACCAGCTGCTCTCCCGGCGGGGCTGGACGCAGGGCGAGGTGCTTCGCAGCGAAGGGGCAGTCCTGCCGATGGGATTGCCCTCGCCGGACCCTGCCGAGGCGATTGCCGGGGTGGTCCGCGCCGGCCAGGGCGCAGGCGCGCTGCGGGCGGCGTCGGGGTTTGGCTTCCTGCGGATCCAGGCATGGGCCGATAGCTGCGCCCGCGCGTTGCTGCAGGGGCAGCCGCCCATCGGCCACCCGAGCGAGCCCAAGGTCCGCGGCTGGATGGACCAGGTGTTCCTGCGCGCCCTGGCACGGGATCCGGAGCGCTCACCCGAGTTCTTCCTGCGGCTTGCCGCGTCCGTGCCGGGAGAAGCCTTCGTGCGCTTCATGTCAGACCAGGGCCGCTGGCGCGACCATGCGCGCATCGTCGCCGCACTGCCGCCCGGACCTTTTCTCCAGGCGATCCACGGCCAGCCGTTTCGCGCGAGGCCAGCGGCGTGACCGGGCGCATCGGTTCGACGCCGGAAACCTGGCTGTTCCTCGCAACAGGAACCCTGTGCCTGCTGCTTGCGCATTACGGCGCGCTCGGTCTGCAAAGCCATGCGCTGGCGGTTGTACTGGTGGTTGCGGTGGTGCTGACCGGGCTGCCGCATGGAGCGCTGGATCCGTGGGTGGCATGGCGCGCCGGGCTTTGGCGCACACGATCCGGCTTTGCCGCATTCAACCTGGCCTACGTGGCGATCGCCGCTGCCGTGCTGCTGGTCTGGCTGCTTGCGCCGGGTCCCAGCCTGGCCCTGTTCCTGGCCATCTCGGCCTGGCACTTTGGCGGTGACTGGCGACAGTCGTTGAACGTCTGGACCAGGGCACCGGTCGGCGCGGCGCTGCTGTCGCTACCGGCGCTGGCGGCGCCTGCGGAAGTCAGCGCAATTTTCACCCTGCTTGCAGGGCCCGAGGGTGGTGTGATTGCCGGTTGGATGGGTATGGCGGCGCCGTGGCTCGCCGCCGCCGCGGCTGCGTCCGCCCTGGTGGCGTTGCAGCGATCGACAGTCGCTGCGGTCGAGATCATCGCGGTCGCTGCATTCGCGCTGCTGCTGCCGCCGCTGGCGTTCTTCCTGGTGTATTTCTGCGCGCTGCACAGTCCCCGGCACCTGCGCATGGCCGCGCAGTCGGCCGACGCGAACCGGCGCCGTCAGATGACCGGGGTTGCGGTTGCCTACACCCTGCTGACCGTGGCGGCGGCAGCGGTCGCCTGGCCCTGGATCGCAGCGGACTTCGCCTCGGCGGCTACGCCGCAGGCGCCTCTCATCAGGATCCTGTTCGTTGGTCTGGCGGCCCTGACCTTGCCGCACATGATCGTGGTGATGCTCTCCGAGCGAAGCGCTCGAACGCCGCCATGAGCCAGCTGTCCACGCGCAAGCAGGACCATATCGACGCGGTGCTATCGGGCACGGTCAATGCAAGATCCGTGGATGCCGGCTTCGACCGGCTGCGGTTCGAACACTGCGCGCTGCCGGAACTGGACATGCAGGACATCGACCTGTCGGTCGAGTTCCTCGGCAAGCGGCTGCAGCGGCCGTTCCTGATCAGTTCGATGACTGGCGGCCATCCCAACGCCGCGGGCATCAATGCGGTGCTGGCCGAGGCGGCGCAGACGCTGGGCATCGCACTGGGCGTGGGTTCGCAGCGGGTTGCACTGTCGGGTGGCGGCTTGCACGGCACCGACCGCAGCCTGCGCGCGATCGCGCCCGACGTGGCGCTCTATGGCAACGTCGGTGCCGCGCAGCTGCGCGAGTACGGACCGGACCACATGCAGCGGGCCGTGGACATGATCGGTGCCGACGCGCTCATCATCCATCTCAACCCGCTGCAGGAGGCACTGCAGGCCAACGGGGACACCCGCTGGAGCGGGCTGCTGTCCAGTCTCGAACGCGTCTGCGTGCAGCTGCCGGTGCCGGTGATCGTCAAGGAAGTGGGCTTCGGCATCTCGGCGGCCGTGGCGACGCGACTGGTGGGGTGCGGCGTGGCCGCGGTGGACGTGGCCGGTGCGGGCGGCACCAGCTGGAGCGCCGTGGAAGGCTGGATGGCGAAGGACTCCAGGCGGGCTGAACTGGCCGAGATATACCGCGACTGGGGCATTCCCACCGCCACGTCGCTGCGTCAGATCAGGGCGGCCCTCCCGGACCTGCCGCTGATCGGTTCGGGAGGCATTCGCCATGGCCTGGACGCCGCCAAGGCCATTCGGCTCGGCGCCCAGCTGGTCGGGCAGGCGGGGCCTCTGCTGAGAGCGGCCATCGAAGGCATCGAGCCACTGCTGGCGCACTTTGCCGCACTGGAGCAAGGGCTGCGGCTGGCCTGCTTTGCCACCGGCTCGGCCGACCTGGCGGCGCTGCGCAATGCGGCGCTGCTCGGTGATGGTTGAAGATGGATCGCGCGGCGAGAAGCATGAGTCCGGCTTCATCGGCGAAGCGATTCTCTGCCGACGCAAGGCGCTTGATGGATATCGAGTGGAAGTGCCCGGACCACCGCACCGCTTAGCCGGGCTTGGACAGAGGTAGACCGGGTAAGGCCGAAGGCCGCACCCGGGGAACGCGGAGGCTCCGTGCACAGCGCCCCGGCAGTCGTGGCTTACGGCAGCGGCAATGCGGCGAAATCGCCGGTGCAGGGCGAGAATTTGCGGGTGCAGACTTCCGCCGCCGATGTAGCCATACGGAAGGCTGGAGCACAGCGAAGTTTCGCTCACACCGATTATTTTGCCAGCAGGGGGCAGGCTGACTTATCGTCACCAGCCATCCACTGAACCTACTCGTCAAACAAGGGAGCCAGAACGCATGTTCAATCACATCATGGTCGGGTCGAACGACATCGAGCGGTCCGCCGGTTTCTACGGCGCGGTACTCGGCGTCCTTGGCGTCGGCGAGCCCATCAGAAACCGCTCGCCCAGCGGTCACATGCGGCTGTTCTATCGCCATGCCGGCAACACCTTCGGCGTCAGCGAGCCGATCGACGGCGGGCCGGCCACCTGCGCCAACGGGGCGACCATCGGCTTCAAGTGCACCTCGGCCGAGCAGGTGCAGGAGTTCCACGACACGGCGGTCGCCGCGGGCGGAACGTCCATCGAGGAACCGCCAGGCCTGCGCAGCGGCGAGATGGGCCAGCTGTATCTGTCTTATGTGCGTGATCCCGACGGCAACAAGCTGTGCGCGCTCTACCGGCCGAAGTAGGCAACGCGCATCGGGCGCGTTGAACGTAGGGTCGGGTTTTCCGCTTCGCTCATGGCGGGTCAGGAACCGCCATGAGCTGGCCATCGAGCGCAGCTGAAGCGAGGTAGAGGGACGGAGGTCGTGGTCAGCGCTTGAGCCACTACGGCCCATCTCCACCTTTGCTCGTTCCCGCGATTTCCGCCATCGCTCACGCGACCTTTCGCGGGAACCAGTAGATGACGCTGCCGATCGCAACCGCGATGCCGACGGCGATCAGATGCGCAGGCCGGGCGCTCAGCAGTAGCGCCAGCGACAGCACCAGTGCGGCCAGTGGAATCAGCGGTCCGCCAGGCAGCTGCAGCGTTCCCGGTGGCTCGCCGCGACGGCGGTGCAGCACCAGCACGCTGGCCGATGTGGTGATGTAGGCCAGCAGGCGCGTGACCATCGACAGCAACGCCAGCTGCACGAACGAGCCGCTCAGGGCGAGCGCCAGCGCCATGGCAACCTGCACCGCGATCGCCAGGTCGGGGGTGCGCAGACGCGGGTGCACGCGGGCCAGCACGCGCGGCCCGTATCCATCCACGGCTAGGGTGTGCAGGAAGCGCGGGCCCAGCAGCAGGGTGGCATTGCTGGTGCCCAGGATGGACAGGGCCGCGCCCACGGTCAGCAGCAGCGCCAGCGCTTCGCCGCCAAAGCCGGCCGCCGCGTCGGCCAGCGGCGTGGATGACGCAGCCAGCGCGGGCAGGGTGCCCTGCGCGACCAGCTGCACCGCCGCGTACATGGCGGTGACCAGCACGATCATCGCCACGAGCGCGAACGGCACGTTGCGTCGCGGATTCTGGTATTCGCCGGCGGCCACCGACAGGTTCTCGAAGCCGGCGTAGGCGAACAGCAGCAGCAGGGCCGCTTCGCTGGTGGCGCGGATATCCAGCGTCGCCGACGCCGGCCCACCGAAGGCCAGCTCCCAGTCGACGTGGAAGATGCCGATGCATACGAACAGCAGAAGCGGCAGCAGCTTGCCGAACACCAGGGCCAGCGACAGCTGCGCGGCCTGGCGCACGCCAAGGATGTTGATGACGCCGAGCAGCAGCAGCGAGCCGGCGATGATCGCGATGCGTCCTGCTCCGGTACCGGCAGGCGGCCAGAAGCGCGCCACGGCGTCGGCCAGTCCGTTGGCCAGGGACGCGGCAGTGGCCACGCGCGTGAGCCAGGTGGTCCAGCCGACCTGGAAGCCGGCGTAGGGTCCGAACGCCTCACGCGCGTACAGCGCGCTGCCGCCCTGCTGCTCGAAATAGCTCGCCGCCCTGGCGTAGCACAGCACCAGAAGGCTCACCGTCAGTCCGGCCGCCAGCACGCCCCACACGCTGAAAGGCCCGAGCAGCGCGAACGCGGTGGCCGGCAGCAGGTACACGCCGCTGCCGACCACGCTGTTGATCGACAGCCCGAGGATCTGCCAGCGCCCTACCGAGCGCAGGAACCCGGATGGAGCAGTCGGTGTGTTCGGGGATCCAGCCATCGATGAGTCCTGTGCGAAGCGCGGCCGCGAGGAATACCCGTGTCGGCAGGAACAAGGGCCTCGAAGCGACACGCGCCGAGCATACGGGACTCGGTCGCCGTCGCCTTGCGAACCGGTCCGCAGCGCAGCCACGAAGGCAAGACCCGCCTGCCGCCGATGTCGCACGCCTGAGCCCGCTGCTGGTGCTCGGCATCAGGCTCAACGCGGGCATCGCGCTCCCCAGCCTGGGGAACTTCCGTTTCCTGATGGTCGAGGCCGGCCCTGCGCTGATGGCGGTGTTCATGGTCAGTGCGATCGCCAGCAGGTGTTCGACCAGTGGCCCGGAAGACACGTCGGCCATGGCGTTTTCACGTCATTGCATTCAACAGCCGCAAGCGGCAAACGCCATGCCTCAACGGATGTCGGAATCGTCTTCCTCTTCGTTCTCCAGCATCTGTCGGCGGTTCCACAGCGTGACCTTGTGCTGCCTGCTGGCGGTGTCGACGATCAGCTGGATCGACCCGTCGAGCATGTGCACGTAGACGCCCGGAACGCCGCCCGACAGGTTCCTGAGGCTGCGCACCAGTTCGCGGTCCGGCTGCGGGTCCATGTGCGGGACGGCCAGCAGGCGCATTGCGCGGACGTGGTTCGCATAGGCCGAGTCGTAGGCCGCCGCGCCCATGTGGGAATCGAGGCGGGCAATGGAGTGCGCGTGTTCCAGGATGGACTCGGCGATCTCGGTGTGGATGCTGTGGCTGCTGCTCATGCGTTGCGGTGGCTCAGGGTGGAGGGTAGGCCATGCGCCACGTTCAACCCTCGCGCTTGAGCAGAGACTTGAGGTTGGCGAACGGATTGGACGTCGCCGCCACAGGCGCGTCTTCGGCCGCGCTCGCGCTGACGCCGGTGTGGTCGATGTAGCGGGAGTGTTCGTTGTCGTGGCAGTACACGCACAGCAGCTCCCAGTTGCTGCCATCGGCGGGATTGTCGTCGTGGTTGTGGTTGCGGTGGTGCACCGTCAACTCCTGCAGGTTGACGCGGGTGAAGTCGCGCGCGCAGCGTCCGCAGATCCACGGGTACATCTTCAGGGCGCGCTCGCGATAGCCCTTGTCGCGCTGCTCGGCATTGCGCCGCGCGTCGGCCACGATGCGATCAAGCCTGGCTTCGTCGGGGATGCGAATGCCCATGTGCAAGTGTCCAGTGGATTTGGCGTGATGCTAGCACCGCTCCCGATCGTCGACGTGGCCAACGAGGGGAAGGATGTTTTTTTTGACGGGGGCGCCGGCGCGCCCGCTTCCGGGTGCTGTGGGAATCGGAAAGTGGGCCGGTGCGCTGCCTCGCGAAAGCCGCAAGGCCGAGGCGCAGCGAGCACCGGAACGAGAAAAGTCGGGCGTCGCTCTTCACCCGCGATTACCGGGGGTCGGCTATTAATTCACCGGTTATTTCACATGACTGGAGAATCACCTTGGCCGTAGCCGTCGAGCGAATCCACCATCGCACGCTGCACCCCCTGCATGCATTCTTCCTTGCGGCGACGGTGCCCCTGCTCCTTGGGACACTGCTTGCCGACATGGCGTACGGGTCGACGTACGACGTCCAGTGGACGAATTTCGCCTCCTGGTTGAACCTCGGGGGGCTGGTGTTCGGCGGGTTGACGCTGCTGTTGGCGCTGTTCGGCCTGCGCCATCCCGCGCGGCGCAGTGGGCTTTATCTGGTCTATGCCGTGCTGATCCTGGCGATGTGGGTGCTGGCCTTTTTCAACATGCTGGTGCACGTCAAGGACGCGTTCGCGGCAATGCCCGCCGGGCTGGTGCTTTCGGTGATCGTGGCCTTGCTTGCATGCGCTGCGACCTGGATCGGCTTCTCCACGCTGCGTACCGGAGGCACGCCATGAAAACTTCCACCGCATGGACCCTGCTGGCGATGAGCACGCTGCTGGCCGCCTGCGGCGGTGATCCGGAGCCAGTGCAGCACGGCGCCGAGCCAACGCTCCCCAAACCGCAGCGCGGCCTGCTGCCGGCCATGAATATTGCCGATCCGGTTGCCTGGGATGGGCAGCGGCCTGTGGTGCCGGAGGGCTACTCGATCACGCCTATCGCCACTGATCTCAAGGTGCCGCGGCACACGCTGCTGCTGCCCAATGGCGACATCCTGGTGGCCGAGGGCAAGGGCGGCGGTGGCAAGGCGAAGCTCAACCCGAAGGACTTCATCGCCGGCCTGTTGATATCGAAGGGGACCACATCGGTGGAGAGCGGCGACCGCCTGACCCTGTTGCGGGACGCCAATGGCGACGGCACCTACGAGGGGCGAACGGTCTTTGCCGAAAACCTCAACGCGCCCTATGGCCTGGCGCAGATCGGCAACCGGATCTACGTGGCCAACCAGGATGCGCTGGTGCGGTTCGATTACATGCCCGGCCAGACCCGCGCCAGCGGACCGCCGGTCGAAGTGACCAAGCTGCCTTCGCAGATCAACCACCACTGGACCAAGGCGCTGACCGCCAGTCCGGACGGACGCTTCCTCTACGTGGGCATCGGCTCCAACAGCAACATCACCGAGCGCGGGATGATGGCCGAGCAGGACCGCGCGGTGGTGTGGGAGGTGGACGCCGAAACCGGGGCGCACAGGACCTATGCGTCGGGCCTGCGCAATCCGACCGCGCTGACCTTCCAGCCCGGGACCAACCAGCTGTGGGTGGTGGTGAACGAGCGTGACGAGCTGGGCCCCAACCTGGTGCCCGACTACCTGACCTCGGTTCGCGATGGTGCCTTCTACGGCTGGCCCTACAGCTACTGGGGACAGAACGTGGACACCCGAGTACGCCCGCAGGACCCGCAGAAAGTCGCTTCGGCGGTGGCCCCGGATTACGCACTGGGAGCGCACGTCGCTGCGCTGGGCGTCGATTTCTCAGAGCCTGCGATGGGGGCCCGGTTTGCGGATGGTGCGTTCGTAGGCGAGCACGGCAGCTGGAACAGGGAAGTCCCCAGCGGCTACAAGGTGGTGTTCGTACCCTTCAGTGGCGGGCGACCTTCCGGCGCCCCCATCGACTTCGTCACCGGCTTCATGGGGGACGACGGCAAGACCCGCGGCCGGCCGGTCGGCGTGACCGTGGACCCGCGCGGCGCGCTGATCGTGGCTGACGATCTGTCGAACACGATCTGGCGCGTGACACCGCGCTGACGGTGCAGCGCGCTGCGAGCTGCCTGGCAGTGCGATCTGCCTGGCAGGGAGACTGCATGCAAGGCTTGCCATGCTCCTGACTCGCTCCAGACTGCGAGGGGCGCTGCTGCACCGAAGCGCTTAAAGTGGCGGCGGCCACCACTGTTGGCTGCCGGCGCGATAGCGTCGGCCCTTGCAAGGAGCCTTCGATGCGCACCCCCTTCATCATTCTCGTCGTGTGGCTGTCGATTGCTTCGCCGCCGGCTTGGGCCCAGCACCAGCACGGGTCGCCAGCAGCAGCGACTGACGCGCCAGTGGAGCTGGGCAGCATCAGCTTTCCCAACTCCGGCTCGACGCAGGCACAGCCAGACTTCCTGCGCGGACTGCTGTTGCTGCACAGCTTCGAGTTCGAATCGGCGCTGCAGGCGTTCTCGCAGGCGCGGAAAATCGACCCGGACTTCGCCATGGCCTAGTGGGGCGAGGCCATGGCCCACAATCATCCGATCTGGGGAGAGCAGGACACGGCCGCGGCGCGCAGCGTGCTGGATATGCTCGGTGCCGATGCGTCGCAGCGACGGGCCAGGGCGCCGACTGCGCGCGAGCAGGCCTACCTAGCCGCGGTCGAGCAGCTGTATTTCGAAGCGGGCGACAAGGTGGCGCGCGACGCCGCGTACAGCGCGGCGATGGGACGGCTTGCCACCCAGTATCCGCAGGACCTGGACGCACGCGCGCTGCATGCGCTGTCGATCCTGGCGCTCACCGGCGCGCGGCGCGACACCGCCAACTACATGCGCGCCGCTGCCGTCGCCGAGGAGGTCCATGCCGTCGATCCGCGCCACCCCGGTGCGCTGCACTACCTGATCCACGCCTACGACGACCCGATCCACGCACCGCTGGGACTGCGCGCGGCGCGGGTGTACGCACGCGTGTCACCGGCCGCGCGCCCCCCACGGCCC
>JBBSVH010000005.1:0-43932 GCA_038233685.1 Lysobacterales bacterium
CAACCTGGGAGCGGCGCCACGCGGCGACCGGCTGCTGCCCGAATCCCTGCGCTGGCACCTGCTGCGTGAGTTGCGCGCCAGCCCGCCGGTGGAGTTCGCCGGATTCCTGGAGCAGGCCGACGCGCGTCGGCAGTGGTCGCTGGCCACGGCGCTGGCCGACAGCTTCGAAAAATACCAGGCCTGGCGTCGCGACCTGCTGCTGGGATGGGAGCGTCGTGCGCCGCGCGAAGACGGCCAGGCGCGGCTGTGGAAAGCGATCGGCAGCGGCCGCCAGCATCGTGCGCGGCGCCTCGGCGACTATCTGGACCGGTTCGGGCCCGCCGGCGTGGAGGCACCGGCGGGCATGCCCCCGCGGCTGTTCGTGTTCGCCTGCCAGAACGTCTCGCCGGACGTGCTGCAGGTGATCGCCAGCCAGGCGCGCGCTGGTCCGCAGCACTTCTTCCTGCATACCCCGGCGCGGGTCTACTGGGGCGACCTGGGACGCTGGGCCGCCGACTACCGTCCGGATCGCGACGGCGACTTTAGCGGTGAGAACTCGCTGCTGGCCGCGTGGGGCCAGGCCGGGCGCGACTTCATCGCCACCCTGGGCGGCGGCGACACCGTCCGCGCCCGCTACGAAACTCCCGCGTTCACCGAGCCGCAGGGCGACGAGCTGCTCGGCCGCCTGCAGGCCGATGTGCTCGACAACCGTGCGCCGCTGTCGGTCGCGGCGGCCGGTTGGCCGCGGCCTGGTGTCGATCGCGCCGATACCAGCCTGCAGTTCCACGCCTGCCACACGCGCCTGCGTGAAGTGCAGGTGCTACACGACCAGCTGCGCGCGCTGCTCGAACAGCCGGCCGCTGGCGGGCGCGAGCCCATCGAGCCGCGCGACATCGCGGTCTTGATGCCCGACGTGGACGCGTATGCGCCGCTGGTCGAAGCGGTGTTTGGCGGTGCCCTGGGCACGTCGCGCGAGATCCCCTACACCATCGCCGACACCAGTCCGCTGGCCAGCGCGGCGATTGCCGAGGCATTCCTGCGCCAGCTGCGCCTGCCGATCGAGCCACTGACGTTGCCGCACCTGGTCGACCTGCTGGCGGTGCCGGCACTGGCCCAGCGTTTCGAGATCGACGACGCCGACCGTGGCCGCCTGCAGGACTGGCTGCAGGACGCCGGCGCGCGCTGGGGCCTGGACGGCGCCGACCGTGCACGCCACGACGCCGGCAGCGACTCCAGCTACACCTTCGAGTTCGCGCTGGACCGGCTGCTGCTGGGCATGGCCAGCGGCGACGACGAGCCCATCGCCGGAGTAGCGCCGTGGCCAAGCCTGGAGGGGCAGGCCACGCAGTCGCTGGACGCGCTGGTGCGGCTGGTGTCGGTGCTGCGCCAGCACGCGGGCCGGCTGCAGGGCGCGCTGGCGCCGGGCGAATGGGCGGCGCGCCTGTCCGAACTGCTGGCCTCGATGTTCGATGCCGAGCCCCGCGACAGCGCCGAGCGTGCCGTGCTCGAACGCCTGCACCAGGCGGTGGCAGCGTTTGCGTCCAGCGCGGCCGAAGCCGGCTTCGACGAACCGGTCGAGCACGGCGTGGTGCTGGACCACTTCAGTGCCGAACTCGGCAGCAGCGATGCGCGCGCGCCGTTCCTGTCCGGCGGCGTGTGCTTCGGGCGCATGGTGCCGATGCGGCTGATCCCGTTCCGCGTGGTGTGCGTGCTGGGCATGGAAGAAGCGGCGTTTCCCGCACGCGACGGGCGCGACCCGATCAACCGCATCAACCAGGCGCTGGACACGCCGCAGCGACGGGTCGGTGATCCGTCACGCCGCGACGCCGACCGCTACCTGTTCCTGCAGCTGTTCGCCTCGGCCAGCCGCGTGTTCTACACCAGCTGGGTGGGCATGGACGCCCGCGACGGCAGCCGACGCGAGCCCTCGACGGTGGTTTCCGAGCTGCTGGACGTGGCCAGCGGCTACCACTCCGCAAGCGCTCAGGGCGTGCGCGAACAGCTGCAGGTGCGCCATGCGCTGCAGCCGTTCTCACCGGCGGCGTTTGGGGCTTCGCTTCCCGATGAAGCCGACGCCGAACCGCGGCGCCTCAGCTACGACGCGCGCTGGCACGGCGCCGCAGCAACCGATGGAGCCCACGTGCCCGGCGCGGTGTTCGCGAGTCCTCTGCCGCCTGGGGAGAGTGCGTCGGATGGAAGTGTCACCCTGTCCGGCCTGCGATCAGCGCTGGCACGGCCGCACGCGTTCTACCTGCAGGATGGCCTCGGCCTGCGCCTGACCGACGAAGAGGCGCCGCTGGAAGACCACGAGCCATTTGGCGCACCGCATGCGCTTTCGGCCTATTCGCTGCGGCAGGTCGTGTTCGACACCTGGCGTCGCGCGAGTGCGCCCCCGGACCTGCGCGCGCTGCAGGCGCGGTTGCTGAGCCAGGCGCTGCTGGCACCTGGAGCCGACGGCGTGGCGGTGCTGCTGTCCGTGCTGGAGGACGTGGCGCCGTTTGCCGAACAGGCGATCGCACATGGGTTCGGTGGCACCGGCGAAGACCTGCCGTTCGAGCTGGACATCGGCGGCATTACTTTGGCGGGCACGCTCACCGACGTGCAGGAGCGTGGCGTGCTGCGCGTGGCATTGAACGCCAACGGACGCCACGGCGGGCACGCGCTGCGACACGGGCTGGACTGGCTGGTGGCCAGTGCGCTGGGCCTGGAGCTGTACGAGATGTGCATCGAGACGAAGGGCGCCCCGCCGGTGCTTAAGCCGCGCCCGCCGCTGCCGCCGGCGCAGGCGAAGGAGGCACTGACTTCGCTGCTGGCGCTGCGCGGCTATGCGCTGCGTACGCCGCTGTGCTTCCTGCCCAAGAGCAGCCACGCCTGGTGGCGGCTGGCCGCCGCCGAGGGCGATGACGCCCCGGATCGCGCGTTCGAAGAAGCGGAGAAACTGTGGAGCGGTGGCGACAGCGATTTTGGTGGTCCGGGTGAAGCGCAGGCGGCAACCGGCATCGCCCTGCGCGGCCGCGACCCGTTCATCGATGGCGACGCCGAATCGCTCGATTCGTTTCGGATGCTGTCCCAGCGCGTGTTCGATGCGGTTGAAAAAGGCATTGCCTTCGACGTGGAGCAGCTGCCGTGAGCGATGCGGTATTCGATACCGACCTGCACGTGCGCAGCGTGGTCGAGGCCAGCGCCGGCACCGGCAAGACCTACGCGCTGGCCGGCATGTTCGCCCGCGCGGTGATCGTGCAGCGCCTGCGCGTACCGCAGGTGCTGGCCGTAACCTACACCGTGGCTGCAACCCAGGAACTTCACGAGCGCGTGCGCCTGCGCCTGCAGCAGGCCGTGACCCTGGCCAGTGCGTGGCGCGACGGTGATCCGGAAACCGTAGAAGACGACGCCGCCGACGTGGCGATGCTGCGCCGCCTGCTGCACCAGGCGATTCACGAAGAACCGCGCGAGTCGCTTGCGGCGCTGCGCCAGCGCCTGGTGCGCGCACTGGGCGAGATGGACCTGGCCGCGATCACCACCATCCACGGCTTCTGCCAGCGGGTGCTGCGCGAGCATCCGCTGGAGACCGGGCAGCCGCTGTTGGCGGCGACGCTGGAGACCTCCACTGCCGCCAGCCGTGCGCGGCTCGCTGCCGACCTGTGGCGTGCGCACTCGCGTGAGGCAGAAGGCGCGGGCTTGCTGCGTCGCCAGTTCGGTCGGCTCGAAGACCTGCAGCGCGCGCTTCGCGATCTGCTGGCACCAGAACCGCTGCTGCCGCTTGCCCCGGCATCGCTGCACGATCCGCGACCCGAGCTGGCGCGGGCGTGGACTTGCCTCATCGCCGCCTACCGTGAACATGGCGACGGTGCGCGCGCGGCGCTGGAGCAGGCGATCGATGCCAAGGTCTTGAATGCCGGGCAGTACAAGCGCGAGCACGTCGAGTCCTTGTGGCAGTGGCTGCATAACGCCGTGCGCGCCGACAGCGCTCCGGGCCAGCCACACGCCAAGCTGCACAAATACGTTCCCGGCGTGCTCGAGAAAGGCACCTTGAAAGCGATGGCCGGGCGTACCCCGCAGTCGCCGCTGTTCGACACCGTGCAGCCATGCCTCGACGCGATGGAGGCGCTGGCGCTGTGGCAGGAAGCGCGCGACCTGCAGCTGCTGCATGCCCTGCGCGAGGACGCGCGGCGACGAGATGGCAAGCGCAAGCGGGATTTCAACGTGCGCGGCTACGACGACCTGATCGGCGATGTGTACGCGGCAGTGGAGCGTGACGACGGCACCTTGGCCGCATCGCTGCGCGCGCAGTTTCCGTGCGTGCTGGTCGACGAGTTCCAGGACACCGACGCGCGCCAGTGGCAGATATTCTCGCGCCTGTTCGGTAGCGGCGGCCTGGTCCTGGTGGGCGACCCCAAGCAGGCGATCTACCGCTTCCGCGGCGGCGATGTAAACACCTATGTGGCCGCCGCCAACAGCGCGGTGCGCGCCGCGCCGTTGGAGCGCAATTTCCGTTCGCGGCCCAGCGTGATCGACGCGGTGAACATCCTGTTCCAGCGGGCGCCGACCGAGGCTCTGGGCGAAGGCATCACGTTCCTGGCGACCACTCCCGGCGGCGGGGTCGACGATGCCGACCTCCTGTTCGACGGGGTGCCTGCAGCGGCCGTGCATCTTCACAGCCTGCCGGCGTGCGACACCGGCAGGGACTGGACCAAGCCGGCGTCCGTGAGTGTCGCCGCCCAGCTGTGCGCCGAATCCATCGCGCAGAGGCTGCGCGACGCCATGGAGGGCAGGGCGTTGCGCAGGGACTCGCACACCAGCGACATGCGCGCACTGGAGCCACGGGATTTCGCGGTGCTGGTGCGCGACCACCGCCAGGCATCAGCGGTCCATCAGGCGCTGTCGCGGCACGGCGTCCCCGCCGTGGCTGCTGGCCGGGAGAGTCTGTACGAGGGTGACGAGGCGCAGGAGTTGCTGACCCTGCTGCTGGCGCTGCGGGCGCCGGGCGACGACCGGCGCCTGCGCGCCGCATTGGCGACCTTGCTGCTCGGCTGGAACGCCGTGCAGATCCAAGCGCTGGACAGTGAAGGCGACACGCTGCGCGAATGGCAGCAGCGGCTGGTGTCGTGGCGCACGCGCTGGGAGCGGCACGGCCCGCAGGCCATGCTTGCCGAAGTGCTGGCGCACAACGCCGAGCGCCTGCTGCGCCAGCCGGGCGGCGAGCGGCGCCTGACCAACCTGCTGCAGCTGGGTGAGCTGATGCAGGAAGCGGCCGGGCGCAACCTCGGCACCCAGGGTCAGCTCGACCGGCTGCGCCACGACATGGCCAATGCCGACGGCGACAACGAGGCGCAGCAGCCGCGGCTGGAGTCCGATGCCGGACGCGTGCAGATCCTCACTCTGCACAAGAGCAAGGGCCTGGAGTTTCCACTGGTGTACCTGCCGTTCGCAGGGATCGGTCGCCAGGACAAGGTCAAGAGTCCGGCGATGTACACCGACGCATCGGGACAGCGCGTACTGCAGTGGAAGACCGCGCAGGCCTACGGCGACACGCCGGCGTGGGACGAGGCGAAGCGCCTGCAGCTGAAGGAGGAGAAGGCCGAGGACATGCGCCTGCTCTACGTCGGACTGACCCGCGCCATCGATGCGCTGTGGCTCTGCAGCGGTACGCTGTCGAGCCACGGCAATGCCTCCCTGACGTGTCTGCTGGGCGCTGACGCACCGGGCGACGCGCTGCTCGAATCGCTGGGCGATGCGCTCACCACCAGCACCGGCCTGCCCTCGACATCGGCCCCCCAGCGCCTGCTCCTGCCAGCGCCGGCGGCGCTGCCCGCTGCACGCATGGCCACCCGACGCCTGCACCGCGACTGGTGGATCCACAGCTTCAGCCAGCTGCATCGGCAGCAGGTCCAGGGCAGCGGCGTGCTGGTGGAAATCCGCCCGGCCGACGATGAGGTGCCGCTGGCGGCGCAGGCGCTGCCGCCACGCTCGCGGGTGTTCACCGGCGCGCGTTTCGGCAACGTCCTGCACCACGCGCTGGAGCACGTCGACTTTGGCGCCTGGCGCGACCACACGCACGAACTGCCACCGCCGGGGCAGGCACACCTGCTGGAACAGGCGCTCGCCAGCCAGGGTTACGCGCCGCGCCTGCACGAGTCGGGCGTGCGCGAACTCACCCCGCTGATGGCTGCCACCCTCAACGCACCTCTTCCCGAAGGCCTCAGGCTGTGTGACCTGCCGCCAGAGGCGCGCATCAATGAACTCGAATTCAACGTCGCCCTGCGCGGTGCCAGCGTGCAGGAACTGATGACCCTCTTGCACGCCCACGACATTGCGCGCGATCGCGATGACTTCGGCAGCTGGACCAGGCTGTCGGGCCTGATGAACGGCAAGATCGATTTGACCTATCGGCACGAGGGCCGCGTGTACGTGTTGGACTACAAGTCCAACCAGCTGCCGGCATTCGACGCGCAGACCCTGGCCCAGACCATGGCCGCCAGCGAGTACGACCTGCAGGCACTGCTGTACACGCTGGCGGTGCATCGCTGGATGCGCCTGCGCGTCGGCGCCGGCTACGACTACGAACGGGACTTCGGCGGCGTGCGCTACGTGTTCTGTCGCGGGCTAGCCCTCGATGAGCCGGGCCGCGGCATCTGCACGCCGCAGTTCCCGCTGGCGCTGGTGCTGTCACTGGAAGACTTGCTGGTGTGTCCGCAGGAGCAAGCGGCATGAACCTCCTAACGCGCCTGGCGCAACACGGCGAAGGTCCGCGCGCGGTGGACATCGCGTTCGCGCAGACCCTGCAGCGGCTCGATCCGAGCACCGACGAGCGCGTGCTGCTGGCCGCAGCGCTGGCCTCGCAGGCGGTGGCCAACGGGCACGCGGCCCTCGATCCCGAACGACCGCAGCTGCTGCTGAGCGGTGACCCCGAGCTTCCCACGGCGGAGCAGTGGACCGACTCGCTGCAGCGATCGCCGTGGGTCAGCACGCCGACGGCGTTGCAGGTCGCCGACACCGCGGCGCCGCTGGTGCTCGAGCACGGGCTGCTGTACCTGCGTCGCTACCGCGAGTACGAGCGCGGGCTGGCCGCCGGCCTGCTCCGACTGGCGGCGCAGACGCCGCGCGCACTGGAGATGGACGCGGTGCAGCCGCTGTTCGCCGAGCTGTTCCCAAACGCCAGTGAGGGCGACCGCCAGGCGCGGGCCGCCGCGATGGCGCTGCGGCAATCGCTGCTGCTGGTCACTGGCGGGCCCGGCACCGGCAAGACCACCACCATCGCGCGCCTGCTGCTGCTGCTGATCGCGCAGGCCGATGCGCGCGGTGGAACCCTGCGCATCGCATTGGCTGCGCCAACCGGACGCGCGGCCGACCGTATGACAGAAAGCCTGCATGCCGCGGTTTCCAAACTCGGTCCGCTGGCCTGCCTGCAGCCGCACTGGATCGAGGCGCTGCCGCAGCAGGCGCGCACCCTGCATCGGCTGCTCGGCAGCCGCCCCGACAGTCCGCAGTTCCGGCACAACGCGGGACAGCCGCTTCCGTACGACGTGGTCGTGGTGGACGAGGCGTCGATGGTCGACCTGCCGCTGATGTGCAAGCTTGTCGATGCGGTGGCGCAAGGCGCGCGACTGATCCTGCTGGGCGACCGCGATCAGCTGCCTTCGGTGGAGGCGGGCGACGTGCTGGCGGCGATCGGAGACGCCGCCGGCGCGGGGGAGGTGCTGCCGCGGGAATTGACCTGCGTGCTCGCGCCGTTGCTGGGCAGCGCCGTTGCGAACCAGGCGCCTATCGAATCCGTTGCACCGATGCAGCCGAGATTGTTCGACGCTCCCGCTGATACGGCACCTGCAACGACCGCTACACAGGGGCCACTGGCCGGCCATCGCGTGCATCTGCTGCGCGGCTACCGACAGTCCGCCGAGCTGGAGCTGGGCGCGCTGTCGGAGGCGATCCGCGAGGGCGATGCCGACCGGGTGATTTCGCTGCTGCGCGATGGCCGACTCGGCGGCGTGCATTTCCACGAGAGTGGCGCAGGGCCGCTGGCGTCTCCGATGCGCGCGCTGTTGCTGGAACACTGGCGCGCGATGGCCGCGATGGACGATCCGCGCGCCGCGCTGGAGATGGCCGATCGCATCCGACTGCTGACCGCGCTGCGCGACGGGCCGCAGGGCGCCAGCACCTTCAACGCGCAGATCGAGGAGGCGCTGGCCGGGGTCAATCGCGACAGCTATTTCCACGGGCGGCTGCTGCTGGTGATCGAGAACAGCTATCGCCACGGCCTGTTCAACGGCGACGTCGGCATCTGCCTGCGCGAGGGCAACGCTGCAACGGTGTATTTCAATGGCGGCAGCGAGGGCGTGCGTGGCTTCCACCCGGCCGCGCTGCCGGCGCACAGCAGCGCTTTCGCGCTCACCGTGCACAAGGCGCAAGGCTCAGAGTTCGACCAGGCCTGGGTGGTGCTTCCGGCCCACGATGCGCGCAGCCTGACCCGGGAACTGCTGTACACCGCATTGACCCGGGCACGCCGCCAAGTGCACCTTTTCGCCAGCGAGGACATCCTGCGCGCGACTCTGGCGCGCAAGGCGCAGCGGGTCAGCGGCCTGCGGGAACGGCTGCGTTGATGCGCTAACATCGGAATCCCCCTAGCAGCGGTTTTCGTCCATGAGCGACACCCCAAGCAAGCCCACCAAGCCCTCGCGCACCGAGGCCGAATCGGCGGTGCGCACGCTGCTGGCCTGGGCCGGCGAAGACCCTTCGCGCGAAGGCCTGCTCGACACGCCGCGTCGCGTGGTCGATGCCTACGGCGACTGGTACAGCGGCTACAACGAAGACCCGCGCGAGTACATGGAGCGCACCTTCAAGGAAGTCGGCGGCTACGACGAAATGATCGTGCTGCGCGACATCGAATTCGAAAGCCACTGCGAGCACCACATGGCGCCGATCATTGGCCGCGCCCATGTCGGCTACCTGCCCGACGGCAAGGTGGTCGGCATCAGCAAGCTGGCGCGCGTGGTCGAAGCGTACGCACGCCGCTTCCAGGTGCAGGAGAAACTCACCGCGCAGATCGCCGGCTGCATCCAGGACGTGCTGCAGCCGCTTGGCGTGGGCGTGGTGATCGAAGGCGCGCACGAGTGCATGACCACCCGCGGCATCCACAAGCGCGGCGTGAGCATGGTCACCTCGAAGATGCTCGGCACCTTTCGCGAAGATGCGCGCACGCGGGCGGAGTTCCTGCGCTTCATCGAGGTCAATCCGAACAAGCGCTGAGTGTTTGCCACCCGGGGCAGGAAGGTTTCGATGCGGCGAGGCCTCCGGAGAGCTTGCGGGCATGGCCCACTCCCACCTGTTTCCGCCATCTGCGCTGCATGACGAAAAACCCTTCTCCCGCGCGCGGGAAGAGGTGCCCGGCAGCGCGGTTGAGGGCGCTCTTGGCGGACTCTGACCGGGTAGAAAAAGCTCGCGGGCTTGGCCCGCTCCTAGGGGTCCCAGGTCGGCTGAAACACCACCCAGCCACCCAGCACTCCATGCACCTGCCCGCTAAACTGCGCCACCCCACCCACTTGGCCGCACCTTGGACATCGTGACACCGCGCCGGCGCGCCGCCCTGGTTTTCATCTTCATCACCGTGCTGATCGACGTGCTGGCGTTCGGCCTGATCATTCCGGTGCTGCCGCACCTGGTGCAGGATTTCGTCGGCGGCAGTTTCGCCAGCGCCGCGCTTTGGGTCGGCATCTTCGGCACTGCGTTTGCGGCCGTGCAGTTCATCAGCGCGCCGATCCAGGGGGCGCTGTCGGACCGCTATGGCAGGCGGCCGGTGATCCTGCTGTCGTGCCTGGGGCTGGGCCTGGATTTCATCTTCATGGCGCTGGCCAACTCGCTGCCGTGGCTGATGGTGGGGCGGATCATCTCCGGCATCGCCTCGGCCAGCTTCACCACCGCCAACGCCTACATCGCCGACATCACGCCCGCCGAAAACCGGGCCAAGGCCTTCGGCATGATCGGCGCGGCGTTCGGCGTGGGCTTCATCGTCGGACCATTGATCGGGGGCTGGCTTGGCTCGATCGGGTTGCGCCTGCCGTTCTGGTTCGCGGCCGGACTGGCGCTGGTCAATTTCCTGTACGGCTGGCTGGTGCTGCCCGAGTCGCTTCCGCCTGAGAAGCGCTCCAGGAAGTTCGACTGGTCGCATGCCAACCCCGTCGGCTCGCTAGGCCTGCTGCGTCGCTATCCCCAGGTCTTCGGACTCGCGGCGGTGGTGCTGCTGGCCAATCTGGCGCACTACGTGTACCCCAGCGTGTTCGTGCTGTTCGCCGATTACCGCTTCGGCTGGGGGCCGCGCGAGGTGAGCTGGGTGCTGGCAGGCGTTGGCGTGTTCAGCGTCATCGTGCAGGCAGGCCTGATCGGCGTGGTCGTCAAGCGCGTGGGCGAGCGCCGTACGCTGCTGTTCGGGCTGGCGTGCGGCGTGGTCGGATTCATGATCTACGCGTTTGCCGACGTCGGCTGGGTGTTCCTGATCGGACTGCCGATCAGCGCGCTGTGGGGCATGGCGGGGCCGGCCACGCAGTCCCTGATCACCCAGCAGGTGGGACCCGAAGTGCAGGGTCGCATCCAGGGCGCGATCATGAGCCTGGTCAGCCTGGCGGGCATCTTCGGCCCGATGCTGTTCACCACGTCTTTCGCGCTGTTCATCGGCGAACGGGCACCGGCGCACCTGCCCGGTGCTCCGTGGCTGGTGGCCTCGATGCTGCTGTGCGCCGCGTGGCTAGTGGGCTGGCGCTACGCGCGGCCGCAGTCGCAGCCGGTGCCCATACAGGCGATCTGAATCGGGACGAACGTGTGCTTGCATGCGGCCGGTTCGATACCCGGGTGCAAATGAGCCAACGGTGCAGGCACGCTGCCGAACGTTTCCTATCTCGATCGCAGGCGCCCAACGTCAACCGGGCTCCTATGCAGATTTGCGCGGGTCGTGGTGGGCAAGCCCGGACACTACCCCCAGCGAAGGATCGCCATGCACCATCTTCGCCTGCGGAAACGCGGCGCGCACCAGCGCCTGCACGTAGGGCGCGCGCGACATGCCGCCGGTAAGAAACACGCTGTCGGGCGGAGCCGCAAGTTCTTCGCCGACCTCGGCCAGAAGCCGCGCCAGGCGATCCAGGAAATCGACGCTGGCAATCCGTAGATCGTCGCGGGTGGCGGCCACCGACAGCGCGTCGTCGATGTAATCCAGGTCGTGCTCACTGCGCTGGAGTTCGCTCAGCTGCATCTTCATCGACTCCACGCCGCGGTACATGCGCGTGGTGCCGCCGTCCTGCTGCAGGGCCTGCAGGCGCGCGGCGTAGGGCGCGGGGACTTCGCTGAAGTCGCGCTTGTGGAAGGCGCGCTGGCGCGGCATGTCCTGGACCACGGCCGCGTCGACGAAATGGTGCATCGGCACGCGCGTGTCTCCCTTGCCGAACAGCGGCATGAAGTGGGCCATGCTCAGCGCCAGGTCGACGTCGGTGCCGCCGTTGGGCAGGCCCCAGGCGCGATGGATCAGCGGCGCTTCGCTGCCCCCGACGTCGGCATGGGCGATGTCGGTGGTGCCGCCGCCGATGTCGACCACCAGGGTTGAATGACGGGTGGGGCTGGTGGCGTGGTAGTGGAGCGCCGCAGCGGCCGGTTCCTCGAGAAAATCCACCGATTCGAAGCCGGCCACCTGCGCGGCCTCGGCCAGGATGTCCAGCGCCTGTTCGCCGCCGGCCTCGCCCATCGAGCTGCGAAAGCGCACCGGCCGGCCGATCGTTGCGGTGAAGACCTCGCGATCGAGCTGCTCGCTGGCGCTGATGCGGATGTGCTCGAGGATGTGGGTGACGATGCCGGTAATGGTCTGGCGCGCGCGCGGCAGCAGATCAAAGCCCAGCATCGACTTGGGCGACTGCACCAGGTGGCCTTCGCCTTCAAGCAGGTAGCTGTCGATGGCATCCTCGCCAAACACCGCATCGTCCAGGTCGGCGGCGGCTTCTTCCGCCTCGTCGCGCTGTGCTTCCAGCCATTGGCGCCGCACTACCTGCACGGCGTCACGAAACAGCGCCGCCTCGCTGCGTGGACGCACGCCGCTGCGGGTCTGCTCGGCCTTGGCCGCGCGTACCAGCACGGCGACTTCGCCTTCCAGCGCGCGCGTCAGGCGGAACTCGGCCGGGTCGGGCAGGCTGGTGGGGAAGTACACCGCCGTGCGGAATTGCGGCAGCCCGCCAAACTGGATGTGTTGCAGGTGATCGCCCACGCGCGCGGCCGCGGCCGAGTAGCTGGTGCCGAAGTCGATGCCGATTCTCATGGACGGATGAAGCCTGCGCGGGGCCGGCGATTCTACCGGAGGCTTCCTGCATGAGCTGGCTGGCCTGCTACCAGGCGTACGGGTCGGTACGTGGCGCGGTCGCGGGCGAGGCCGCTCCTGCAGTGTGTAGATCCGAGCTTGCTCGGATGCTCCTCGCACCGGGGTAACAGCATCCGAGCGAGCTCGGATCTACAGAGCTTTGGGGGTGGTCGCGGACCGCGCCGCGCCCGCTGCGACGGGGTCGGTCACCCCAGCAGCATCAGCGCGATGCTGTTGGCCGCGTCGCGGCCTTCGGCCACGGCGGTGACCACGAGGTCGGCGCCGCGGACGGCGTCGCCGCCGGCGAAGAGTTTCGGATTGCCGGTCTGGAACGGGAGCCGGGCAACGCCATCGTTGTCGGCACCACCGGCGAGGATGCGGCCGTTGGGGCTGCCCTGCACGCCGTGCGCGGACAGCCATTTGGGCACCTCGGGCGAGAACCCGAACGCGATGATCACGATGTCGGCTTCGAGCAGCGATTCGCTGCCCTCGATCGCCAACGCCGCCCGGCGGCCGCGCGCATCGGCGTCCCCCAATATCGTTTCCACCACCCGCACACCGGTGACCTGGTCCCCGCTGCCTTCCACTGACATTGGCGCGCGATTGAACAGGAAGCGCACGCCCTCCTCGCGCGCGTTGGCCACCTCGCGCGCCGAGCCGGGCATGTTCGCTTCGTCGCGACGATAGGCGCAGGTCACGCTGCCGGCGCCCAGGCGGACTGCGCGGCGCACGCAGTCCATGCCGGTGTCGCCGCCGCCGAGCACCACCACGCGCTTGCCGCGCATGTCGGGAATCTCGATGGTGTCTTCCCATCCGGCGATCGGCCTTCCCCATGGATCGCCGCCGGTGACGATGCGCCCGTTATTGACCAGGAACGGCAGCGCCGGAAGCACGCCCTTGAGATCCTGTCCCGGCAGTCCACCGTCGGTGTAGCGGTAGGCGCCGGTGCCCAGGAACACCGCGTCGTATTCGTCCAGCAGCGCCTCCATGTCGACATCGCGACCGATCTCCACGCCAAGCCGGAACTCCACGCCCATGCCCTCCAGCACCTCGCGTCGGCGCGCAATGATGCTTTTCTCCAGCTTGAAGCTGGGGATGCCGAACTGCATCAGTCCGCCGATCTGCTCGTAGCGGTCGAACACCACCGCCTGTATCCCGTTGCGCGCCAAAACGTCAGCGCAGGCCAGGCCCGCGGGCCCTGCGCCGATCACGGCCACGCGCCTGCCGGTGGCCACCACATGGCTCAGGTCGGGGCGCCAGCCCTTTTCCAGCGCGGCATCGACGATGTACTTTTCCACCGCGCCAATAGTCACCGCGCCGAAGCCATCCTCCAGCGTGCAGCTGCCCTCGCACAGGCGGTCCTGCGGACACACGCGCCCGCACATCTCGGGGAGCGGATTGGTGGTGTGGCACAGCGCGGCGGCTTCGTCGATGCGGTTCTCCTGCACAAGCTGCAGCCACTGCGGGATCGCGTTGTGCACCGGGCACTTCCAGCTGCAGTACGGGTTGCCGCAGTCCAGGCAGCGTCCCGCCTGGTGCTGCGCCTCGGGCAGCTCGAACTTGCCGTACATCTCGCCCCAGTCGCCGGCCGTGCGCAGCTCCAGCGGGATCCGCTGCGGCATCTGCCGAGGGAGTTCGACGAACTGGAAGACCTGCTTGCGACTCATGGGAGAGCTCCTGTGTTTCCTTCTCCCGGGGTGGGAAGGCAAGCAAACCCCGTCACGCCGCCCGCCTCAAGGATTCCGTCAACGACTCCAAACTGGCTGCCTTCGGCTTCACCAGCCAGAACTTGCCGACGTAGTCGCGGAACTCGTCGAGGATCTGCTGTGCCCAGATGCTCCCGGTCAGTTCGCGGTGACGCGTCACCAGCGTGTGCAGGTGCTGGCGGTGGCTTTCGAAACCTTCCGGCGAAATGCGGTGGATGTCGATCAGTTCATGGTTGTAGCGGTCGACGAAATCACGGTCCACGTCCAGCACGTAGGCCAGCCCGCCGGTGAAGCCGGCGCCGAAATTCAAACCGGTGCGACCCAGGACCATGACGATGCCGTCGGTCATGTACTCGCAGCAGTGGTCGCCCGCGCCTTCGATCACCGCCAGTGCGCCGGAGTTGCGGACTGCGAAGCGTTCGCCCGCGCGGCCCGCCGCGAACAGCTCGCCGCCGGTGGCGCCGTACAGGCAGGTGTTGCCGATGATCGCGGTGTTGCGCGCTTCGAATCGCGCGCCGCGCGGCGGTCGCACCACCAGACGGCCGCCGGCCATGCCCTTGCCGACGTAGTCGTTGGCTTCGCCTTCCAGCTCCATGCACAGGCCGCCGGCGTTGAACGCGCCGAAGCTCTGCCCGGCGGTGCCGCGGAAGCGCAGGTTGATCGGGGCGTCGCTCATGCCGTGGTTGCCGTGGGCGCGTGCGATCACGCCGGACAGGCGCGCACCGATCGAGCGGTCGGTGTTGTGGATCAGGAACCGCTGCTCGCCGCCGGACTTGTTGGCGATGGGCGCGGCCATCATCCCGTCGAGCTGCGTGGCCAGGCTGTCGGGCGATTCGTACAGGCGTTCGGCCGCGCACGCGCTGCGGTCCTGGTGCACCGGATGCAACAGTCGCGACAGGTCCACGCGAACGCCCGGACGCGGCGCCACCTCCAGCTGCTGCAGCAGGTCGGTGCGGCCGACGATTTCATCCAGCGAGCGCACGCCAAGCACCGACAGCCACTGGCGCACTTCTTCGGCCAGCAGGCGGAAGAAATTCTCCACCCGCTCGGGCTGTCCGGTGAAGTGTTTCGCGCGCAGGTTTTCATCCTGCGTGGCCACGCCGGTCGCGCAGTTGTTGAGGTGGCAGATGCGCAGGTACTTGCAGCCGAGCACGATCATCGGCGCGGTGCCGAAACCGAAGCTGTCCGCGCCCAGCAGAGCGGCCTTGACCACGTCCAGCCCGGTCTTGAAGCCGCCGTCGGTCTGCAGCACGGTGCGGTCGCGCAGGTTGTTGGCGACCAGCGCCTGGTGCGATTCGGCCAGGCCCAGTTCCCACGGCACGCCCGCATAGCGGATCGAACTCAGGGGGCTGGCACCGGTGCCGCCGTCGTGTCCGGAAATGGTGATCAGGTCAGCGCCGGCCTTGACCACGCCGGCGGCGATCGTGCCCACACCGGCGTGCGACACCAGCTTCACCGAGATCAGCGCGCTGCGGTTGACCTGGCGCAGGTCGAAGATCAGCTGGGCGAGATCCTCGATCGAATAGATGTCGTGGTGCGGCGGCGGCGAGATCAGGCCGATGCCCGGCTTGGCGTAGCGCAGCCGCGCAATCATCTCGTTGACCTTGTGGCCGGGCAGCTGTCCGCCTTCGCCGGGCTTGGCGCCCTGCGCGACCTTGATCTGCAGCACTTCGGCATTGACCAGGTATTCGGGGGTGACGCCAAAACGTCCCGAGGCGACCTGCTTGATCTTGCTGCGCTTCACGGTGCCATGGCGCACCGGGTCTTCGCCGCCTTCACCCGAGTTGCTGCGTCCACCCAGCCGGTTCATCGCGATGGCCAGCGCTTCGTGCGCCTCGGGCGACAGTGCGCCCAGGCTGATGGCGGCGGTGTCGAAACGGCGCAACAGGTCGGAGGCGTCGGCCACGTCGCTCAGCGGCGTCGGGGTCGCTGCGGGTTTGAGCTGCAGCAGGTCGCGCAGCGCCGAGGGCGGTCGCGCATGCACGAAGTCGGTGTACGTCTTCCAGTCGCCGGCGTCGCCGGTGCGGCTGGCGTGCTGCAGCGACATCACCACGTCCGGATTGAACATGTGGTATTCGCCGCCATGCACGTACTTGATCAGCCCGCCCACCTCGGTCTTGTGCAGCTCGTTCCAGGCGCGGCGGGTCAGTTCGCGCGCCTCCACGTCCAGCCGCGCCAGGCCCACGCCGGCTACGCGCGAAGGCGTGTCGGGAAAGCACAGAGCGATCACGTCCTGGTCCAGGCCGACTATCTCGAACAGCTGCGCGGCGCGGTAGCTGCTGATGGTGCAGATGCCCATCTTGGAAATGATCTTGGACAGCCCCTTGCGCACGCCCTTGCGGTAGCTGCGCCCGATCTGGGCCTGCTCGCCGCCCTTCTTCAGCAGCAGGATGCCGCGCCGGCCCAGGTCGGCCAGGGTCTGGTAGGCCAGGTACGGATACACCGCGGTGGCGCCGAAGCCGAGGAGGCAGGCCATGTGGTGTGCATCGCGCGCGGTGCCGGTCTCGACGATCAGGTTGACCTCGCAGCGCAGGCCGGCGCGCGAGAGATGGTGGTGCACAGCGCCGGTGGCAAGCAGCGCGTGCACCATCGGCCGCTCGGGCACCGGATAGCGATCGGTCAACAGCAGCATGACCATGCCTTCGCGCGCGGCGCTTTCCGCCTGCGCGCAGATGCGCTCGATGCCGGCTTTCAGTCCTTCCTCGTGCGAATACGACAGGTCGATCAGGCGGTTCTTCGCATCGTAGGGCGCCATCTTCAGCAGCTGGCGCAGCTTGCGTTGCGAGAGCACCGGTGAGTTCAGGATGACGTGGTTCACCGTCTCCGGCGCGGCGTCGAAAATATTGGTTTCGCGCCCCAGTTGGGTGGACAGCGACATCACGCAGTCCTCGCGCAGCGGGTCGATCGGCGGATTGGTGACCTGGGCGAACGCCTGGCGGAAGTAGTCGTACAGCGGACGCGTCTGCCGGCTCAGCACCGCCATCGGCGTGTCGTCGCCCATCGAGCCGGTGGCTTCCTGCTCGGTCTCGGCCAGCGGGCGCAGCACGTGCTCCACTTCCTCGCTGGTGAGCTGGAACAGCTTGTGATAACTGCGCAGGGTCCGGTCGTCGAAGGGCTCTTCCACCAGGCTGGGATCGATCAGCTCGGTCTGCAGGTAGGTCACGCCCTTCTGCAGCCACTGCTTGTACGGCGCCCGGCCGCGGTTGATGCGGTCGATGGCCTCGCTGTCGAGCAGGTCGCCGCGCTTGAGGTCGATCGCCATCATTTCGCCCGGGCCCAGCTTGCCCTTGCGGGTGATGCGTTCGGCCGGCAGTTCCCACACGCCGGCTTCGGAGGCGACCAGGAAATGCCGGTCCGAAGTCAGCAGCCAACGTGCGGGGCGCAGGCCGTTGCGGTCGAGCATGCAGGCGGCATAGCGGCCATCGCAGGCAACGATCCCGGCGGGGCCGTCCCACGGTTCGCTGTTGAGGCCGTAGAACTCGTAGAACGCGGCGAGGTCGGCGTCCTTGAACTCCAGCGACTGCGTCGCCGGCGGCACCAGGATGCGCAGCGCCTGCAGCAGGTCCATGCCGCCGGCGACCAGCAGCTCCAGCATGTTGTCCAGGCTCTGTGAATCCGAACCGTGCATGGAGATCACCGGGTCCAGTTCGGCGATTTCGAAGCGCGGCGTCTTCCACACCTTGCTGCGCGCCTGCGCCCAGCGGCGGTTGCCCTCGATGGTGTTGATCTCGCCGGTGTGAGCGAGCAGCCGGAACGGATGCGCCAGCGGCCAGCGCGGCAGGGTGTTGGTGGAGAAGCGCTGGTGGAACACCACCGCGCTGGAGGTGAGATCGCTGCGCTGCAGGTCCGGATAGAACGTGGACAGTTTGTCCGGAAGGACCATTCCCTTGTAGCCGATGGCATCGGGGGTCAGGGTCACCACGTAGAAGTCAGGCACGTCCTCGAGCTGCTTTTCGGCGCGGCGCCTGGCCAGGAACAGGGCCAGCGAGAACGCGTCGTCGTCCTGGCCCTCGCCGGCATCGACGAACGCCTGCTCGATGCGCGGCAGCGTGTCCTTGGCCAACTGCCCGCACACCGAGTCGTCGGTAGCCGGCACGCGCCAGCCCTTGAACGCCACGCCGGCGCGAGCCAGTTCGGACTCGAGCACCTGGCGGCAGCGCGCTGTCTCATCCGCGCCGTGCGGCAGGAACACCAGCCCGGCCGCGAAGCGCGCGCCCACGTTGATCCCGGCCTCGCCCGCCAGCGCGCGCAGGAACGCCTGCGGCCGGCGGATCAGCAATCCGCAGCCGTCACCCGTGAGGCCGTCGGCTGCCACGCCGCCGCGATGGGTCATGCGCGACAGCGCCGCAATGGCGGTATCGACCAGTCCACGCGACGGCTGGTCGTCCAGCTGCGCGACCATGCCGAAGCCACAGGCGTCGCGCTCGCTGTTGGGGTCGTGCAGGCCGGGGAATGCGTTGCGGATCATCGACGTCTCGGCGGTGGCCGCAGGGAAATGCCCCGTAGCCCGGTGCCGGAGACGCCGCGCCGCAGGTCCAACTGGCGCGTCTGGAAAGTCTCCGGATGACCCGACTAGAACATAGATGTTGCAGTGCCGCAACAACAGCGCAGCGTCAGCTATTTGTTACACAAGTAACTGTTTCGCATGGAAGTTTCTGGGGAATGGAGAGCATCCGAGCAAGCTCGGATCTACACAGCAACAGCATGAGCTTCTCGTAGATCCGAGCTTGCCCGGATGCTCTAGACCGCTGAGTTCGAGCTCGCTCGCATGCCCATCTGGCCTTAACCGCAATTGACGCTGCCGATCCTGCCTTCGGTATCCAGAACCAGGTTGAGCTGTTCGGCGCGGAAGCTTGAAGACACCGGCTGGTCATGCGCCAGCGTGCGCACGTGCGAAGCACCAGCGCCATCGCGCGCCGCTTCGAGCAGCTCGGGCGTCGGTATCTGGCCGACCGCGTTGGCCACGCGGTTCGCATCGCAGTGGGTGCCCCGCGCCTGCTTCGCTGAATCTGCCAGCACGTCCGGGGGACTCAGCCGGCTGCGGTCCGAGCATCCGGCCAACAACGCCACTGCCGCCACCGTCATCGGCAGCAGCCATCGACAGACGTTGCGCGTGCCGCACCGCATCGATCAGCCGCAGCGGACGCTGATCACGGCACCCGCGTCGTCCACGTCGATGTTGAGGCGCGAGGCGTTGAACTCCATGGTCACCATCTGATCGGGCTTGAGCACGCGCACGAGCTCCGCGCCTGAATCGGCGCGGGCCTGTTCCACTTCAGCTTCGGTCGGCACCTTGCCCTCCAGCCACTTCGCCTGCACCGCATCGCAGGCCGTCGCATCCACGGGCACGGGCTCGGCG
Organism: Lysobacterales bacterium; assembly: GCA_038233685.1. Lineage (GTDB taxonomy): Bacteria > Pseudomonadota > Gammaproteobacteria > Xanthomonadales > Xanthomonadaceae > Pseudoxanthomonas_A. The sequence continues at coordinate 19,370 of JBBSVH010000005.1, forward strand.
GCCGGCTGCGCGTCGGCTTCGGCACGCTGCTCGGCTTCATCCACCGCTTGCTGTTGCTCGTCAGGCGCAGGTGCGCATGCGGCCATTGCCAGGGTCATCAACGCGCTACATGGCAGGGCGAATCGCAGCATCGGAAACTCCGGCAGGTCAACAAGACAACCTGCAGCATCGCGCAACAGACATTCGTCTAACGTTAATCGTGCCGCTATTGCGCCATGAACCTGCACGCCAGCACTCCTGCCGCCGAACTCCCCTCTGAATCCAGCGCCGCTGCCGCGGGGCAGGCCGCCGAGGCAGGACTTGTCTACGTCAGCGACAGCGTCGCCGGCATCACCCGCAAGCGCCGCGGCGAGAGCTTCAACTACTTCGCTGCCGACGGAAGTGCGATCACCGACGAGACGGTGCTGCAGCGTGTTCGCCGCCTGGCCGTGCCGCCGGCCTACAGCGACGTGTGGATCTGCCGCAACCCACGTGGGCACCTGCAGGCCACCGGCCGTGATGCGCGTGGGCATAAACAGTACCGCTACCACGCCCAGTGGAGCTCGGTGCGCGGCGACGGCAAGTTCGAGCGCATCGTTGCCTTCGGCAGCACGCTGCCGCGGCTGCGGCGAATCCTGCGCCGCGATCTGAAACTGCGCGGCTATCCGCGCGAGAAGGTGCTGGCGATCGTTGTATCGGTTATGGCCGAGACCCCGATGCGGGTGGGCAAACCCGAGTACGCACGCGCCTGTAAATCCTTCGGCCTGACCCCGCCGGGCCTCGCGTCACCACTGTTTCACCGCACCTGAAGCGTCTGCACACCAGACTGGCTACCCGAAACGGAGAAACGCCATGGCGACTTGCGATGTCTGCGGCAACAACTACGACAAGGCCTTCACCCTGACCCAGGGTGATCGCACCGGCACCTTCGATTCGTTCGAATGCGCCATCCATGCCTTCGCCCCGCGCTGCGCGCACTGCGAGTGCACGATCATCGGCCATGGCGCCGAAAACAACGGCCACTTTTTCTGTTGCGCACACTGCGCCCGGAAGTCCGGTGTCATCGGGCTGGACGACAGGATCTGACGGTTTGCCGTCCTGCGCCCGGTGCGTCTACGCCGTGAGCAGCTGAAGCAATGACGCCAGTAGGGAGGGTGCACCGCGGGCAGCTGTCGCCCCGGCATGCGCACGACCCTGTTGCTGCGCGGATCGGGCTGGCCGCCCTGGGCCTGAGGGCAGCATGCGGCGCCCGGGCTGCCTCACGCGACGGCCCCGAACGCCTGCGAAAGGCCGGTACGACCGCGCCCGGCCGGTTTTCCGATTGATTCCGGCGGCCATTTCGGTTCTGATCGAAGTCCCGATGGAATCGGGCCACCCGCCGGACGACAAGGACGCCACCATGAAACATGCTTCGGTCACCGCGCTTGGCCTCCTCGTCGCCGCGCTCACCACCTCCTGTGGACTCTCCGCCATGCAGACCCCGAGCCGTCCCGTCCAGCCCATGGACGTCAGGGACAACCAGCCGCCGCGCCCGCAGATCCGGCGCAATCCGCAGCCGACCGCCTACGAAGTCACCATGACGATCGAGAACGCGCCGGGTCCTTTTGCCAGCGTCAAAGCAGCGATGCAGTACGAAGTGCTCGACGAACGCTGCATGCCAGATCTCGGCGGCATGGCCGGCACCCGCGCCAGCCTGCTCGAGTGGGTGCCGGTCGAGTTGCAGCAGGTCTCGGGTACTACGTACCGCGGTGAGATCTACGACAACCTCCTAGCGGACGAGGACTACTTCGGCCTCGGTGTTTGCGACTGGTCGCTGGTGAGCACGCAGTTCAAATTGTCGGCCGGCAAGAGTGAAGATGATGCGCGGTTCTCGCATCACCTGTTTCACAAGCAGATCGTGGAGGAGGGTACGATTCGAGCGCATTACTGGAGAGGCCACTATCCCAGGGACGAGGAGATAGCCAAGATGCCGGTACCTGGTGAAGAAGACATCGGCAAATTCAAGAACGAATTTCGAGATGAGCTCTTCACGATTTTGTTTAAAGTCGAAGCATCAGTGCCGTGAGCATCGACGCACTCGGACGTGCGGCGCTGGCAATCGACGCTTACAGGACTTACCACCGAGATGACTGGGAGAAGGGTGTCGCAGTCAATGGCGCTGAGTATCGGATCCTCGACCAAGCTAACGAACCGAGCGGCTACCAAGGCACCCTCTATCAGAAGAAAGAAACTGGCGAGTTGGTGGTCGCGCATCGAGGAAGCGAGTTCGATCGCGAGTTGGTGCAGGATGGTTTGATAGCCGACACCGGCATGGTTCTTCTAGGCGTCAATTCACAAGCGCAAGACGCCGTGGATTTCACGGAGCATGCTTTAGCGCTGGCCAACCGCCTTAACTTTTCGAAGTGCCAAGTTCCCGACATCACCGTCACCGGCCACTCGCTTGGCGGCACTCTGGCGCAGATCACCGCCTACCGACTCGGGCTGACGGGCGAGACCTTCAACGCCTACGGGGCCGCGGGGCTGATCGCGGACATTCCAGCCGGTGGCACCCAGATGACCAACCACGTGCGCTCCACCGACTTCGTCAGTGCGGCGAGCCCACATTTCGGCGAGGTCCGCGTGTACGCACCGGCGCAGGACGTCGACGCGCTGCACCGGCGCGGCTATGCCAACGATCCGCGGGTGATGACTGACCTGCGCAATCCGCTGGGCGTCGCCTTCGGCATTGGCATGAAAGCGCACCACGGCCAGAACTTCGTGCCACCGCCGCACGTGCCAGGCGCTGTATCGATCATCAATGACGACAACCTCGCCCGCTACCTGCAGCATCAGCCGATGGTCGACAAGTATCGTCGCGACATCGGTCTGATCCATGGCACCCTGGCCCTGCCGCGCAACGCTGTCGACGGCGTGATCGACACCGCACGCGACATCGTGCGCGGGCGAAGCGAACCGCTGCAACCTGTGCCTGCTTTCGTTGCCGAACAGTGTGCATTGCCGCCGCGCCCGATGGACCCAGGCATCTCCGGCCACCCCGACCATGCCCTGCTGCAGCAGATTCGCAGCGGCGTGCATGCGGTCGACGTGGGGCTGGGACGGGCGCCGGACGAATCGAGTGAACGCCTTGCCGCCAGCTTGTTGCTCAAGGCACGCGAAAACGGACTCTCGCGCGTGGACCACGTGCTCATGAGCGCCCGCACTGGCGATGCCACTGGCGCGCACAACATGTTCGCGGTGCAGGGGGCGCTCGGCGATCCGGCGCACCTGCGCACGCACGAGGACATCAACACCGCGCTTGCCACGCCGGTACAGGAGTCGTTCCGTCAGCTTGAACAGGTCGCGGATCGCCAGATGCCGCCGTCGCAGTCGCATGTTGCGCAGGAAGAGCAGCTGCAGCATATCCAGCGGCAGCCGTTGTCGATGTAAATGGTCAGCGTTACGCGCTCGGTCTCGCCTGCACCGTTCACCGGCAACAACATCAGCACGTGGAGTTCGTTTCAATGTATCGACGACGGCGCTCCTGAAGCGCTTCTTTTGCCCTGGTGGAACTACGCACCTGGCGTACGCGGCGCGCGCTCAAGGTCGACACACGTGTCAGCACGCGGAATCGATCTCGATTTCGATCGCCAGCTCACGATCGCGCTGCTCTTCGGCCACCAGGCGCGTCATCAGCAGGGCCAGCGTCACCACGTCCTGGTGGTTGTGCGCGGCTACCCGGCGCAGGTTGAGCGCGGATCCGCCGCGCAGGTACTTGAGCCACGCCGCAGGCGCCTCGGAACCCGGCAGGTCGTCCTCTCGCACGATGCGCAGCAGCTCGCGTTCTATCGTCGCCAGCCGGCAGTTCTCCCAGGCGCCGCGGTAGCGCCGGCGGGTGGGAAACAGCAGGTCCACGTGGTCCAGCGCGCTAAGGGGCTCGACCTTGCGTGCCAGCCGGTAGCGGGTCTTGAGCAGCGGCGCGTCGTAGCAGCGCCCGTTGTAGCTGGACAGCACGGTGTGCGGCGTCAGCCAGCCGGTAAACGCATCGAGCATCGCGCCCTCGGCTGCCATGGTGGTCATCAGCAACTGGCGCACGCGCAGGCAATCACCATGCACCGGATGCAATTGCCAGTCCGCCGCCCCGATCATGAAGGCGCGGGTGCCGGTGCCACCGGCCAGGCCGGTGGTTTCGGTATCGAAGAACAGCAGGTCGCGCGGCGCGATAGATTCATGGGCTCGCTTGGCGAAGGCCAGTGGCAGATCGCAAGCCGGGGCCGGTATCGGCGTAAAGGCTTCGATGTAGCGCAGACCCGGTGAAATCTCGTCGCCGGGCACCTCCCGGTCAAAGGAATGTCGAGCCACCGCCGGCACCACGGCTTTCGCACGCAAGCCCAGCAATCGCCGCAAGCCGTCGATCGACTGGGCGGCGCCGGTTGTGTTCGTTTCTGTCGGCGCGGCTTCCGCCATCAGGTTTCGCGATGCCGACTGCGCCAGCCGCATCGATGGTGTCCTCGGTGCCACTGCCACGGTGACTTTCGCCGCAGTATTTGCTGCGGTGGCGACGAGGTCCGTGACCTTCACCAAGAGACCGGCCGACTTTCCTTCTGCCTCTGCTTCTGCCTCTGCTTCTGCTTCTGCTTCTGCTTCTGCTTCTGCCTCCTCCCTTGCGCACAGCGCAGGGGAGGATCGAGGAGGGGTGCACTTGATCCTGCTGTTGTCGTTGCCGTTGCCGTTGCCGCTTCCAGTTCGGAACTCGCTACCGCTTCGGCCCGCACCAAAGCCAGCCTCAGAACCTGCAGCGCCAAAAGCACCCCTCCCCAACCCTTCCCTGGCTTCGCCGAGGGAGGGAACAACAGCCGACACACCTGCCTGGCGGCTCAATGCGCGCAACTTTTCCAGCGATACGCTCACACCCATTGTCCCTGCACGCGCGCGCCATGGACGTGCGATTCTCGTGGGGCAATTGTGACTTCAGAAAGGAAAAGCTCGCGGGCAGCGCTCGCTCGTACAGAAGCGGCTGCTCCGCCAGAAGCGGCTGCTCCGCCAGCAGCGACCGCTCCTCCAGAAGCGATTGCACCCGTCACTCGATTGCCTCCCCTTGCCCTCGCGATCCCGCTCCCAGCAACCCCAGCACCTCCATCGCCAGCGACCTCGGCGTTGCCATTCCCGACCCTTCGTGCGCCGCCAGCACCGGTCCTACGCAGGCGGGGCAGCCGGCAATGCAGTCGCAGCGCTGCACCAGTTCCATGGCGCGGGTCACCAGTTCGTCCTGGCGCTGCCACAGCGGTTCGCTGAGCCCCACGCCGCCGGGAAAGTTGTCGTACAGGAATACCGTCGGCACGAACTGCCCGCCTTCAACAAACGCGCTATCCATCAGCGCCATGTCGCCACCGTCAACATCCTTGATCTGCCCGCGCCCCTTCTGGTCGCCCACCACGAACCACGCACCATCACCGTTGCCCACCGACTTCTGCAGATCGCGTGCGTCCGCCATCACCGCGACCGTCGCCACCACGTGTAGCGCGTAAGCCGCGCCGAGGAACCCGTCCAGCGCGTCCTGCTTTGAGGCGAACGCGCGCAGCAGCACCGCCTGCGGCAGCTGCCACCAGACCGCGGTCGTATGCAATTCCTGATCCGGGAGGTTGACCGGCCCGTAGCCAATGTTTTCGTGCGTGTAGTAGCGGATCTTCTTGTAGCCGGCCACGCGCCGCACCACGTGCACTTCACCGTGGCTGCTGTCGCCTTGGCCCGCTTCGCCACCTTCGAACCGATCCAGCACCTTCAATTTCGTGAAGTCGATGCTGTCGGTGTAGTAGTCGACGAAAGTGCGCGTCACGTAGGCCTTGCGGCCCTCCCAGTCCAGTCGCTCCACCTGGTAGGGCGTGGACTGGACCATGTGGATCGCGCCTTCGTACAGGGTGAGCGCCGCGGCCGAATAATCCACCTCGCACAGGATCACCTGGCGCCCGTCGGACCTGTCGACCACCACGAAATTGCCGTCGGCCACCGAACGCAGACTCACCGCCTGCGCCGGGTAGCTGTCGGCGATCCACTCCCAGCGTTCGCCTTCCCTGTGCACCACCTCGGTCTCGGCCAGCGCCTCCAGATAGACCGACGGATCGATCGGCCCGAACCCCTCGCCCACCAGAAATGGCAGCTCGAAAGAACTGCAGCGGATGTGATCGAACAGGATCAACGGCTGGTCCGGCGCAATGCGTGCATGTTCCGGCGGCGCATCGGCGAAGAAATCCGGATGCCGCACAACGTACTGGTCCAGCGGCTGCGAACTGGCCACCAGCACGCCCAGCGAGGCCTGCTGCCGGCGACCGGCGCGGCCGAAGCGCTGCCACGTCGCCGCCACGCTGCCCGGGTAGCCGTTGAGCACGACGACGTCGAGCGAACCGATATCCACGCCCAGCTCCAGCGCGGAGGTGCTGATGATGCCGTCGATGGTGCCCGCGCGCATCGCGCGCTCGGCCTCGCGGCGTTCGGTGGGCAGGTAGCCGCCGCGGTAGGCGCGGATGCGCGGCGGCTTGCGCGGGTCGCTGTCGAACACGTCCTTCAGGTATTTGGTCAACACCTCGACCATGAGCCGGCTTTGCGCGAACACCAGCGTCTTCAGCCCCGACTTGATCGCGATGCGCGCGATGCGGTTGCTCTGCGAACGCGCCGAGGCGCGCAGGCCCAGGTCGGCATTGACCACCGGCGGGTTCCACAGCAGCACGTGCTTGTCGCCGGTCGGCGCGCCAGACTCGGTGATCGCGTGGACGCGCTCTTCGATCAGGGCCTCGCAGTGCGCCTGCGGATTGCCGATGGTGGCCGAGCACAGGATGAACTGCGGGCGCACCCCGTAGAAGGCGCAGATGCGCTTGAGCCGGCGCAGTACGTTGGCTACGTGGCTGCCGAACACGCCGCGGTAGGTGTGGACCTCGTCGATCACCACGTAGCGCAGGTTCTCGAAGAACTGCGCCCATTTCGTGTGATGCGGCAGGATGGCCTGGTGCAGCATGTCCGGGTTGCTGACCACGATGTCACCGTGCAGGCGGATCGCCTGTCGCGCATCGCCTGGCGTGTCGCCGTCGAACGTGAACGCCTTGACGCCGAGGTCGCCGGCGCGGTTCAACTCCAGCAGTTCGGCCACCTGGTCCTGCGACAGCGCCTTGGTCGGGAACAGGTACAGGGCCTTGGCCTGTCCGGTCATCGCCGCGGCCACCACCGGCAGCGTGTAGCACAGCGACTTGCCCGAGGCGGTGGGCGTGACGATGGCGATATTTTCACCGCGCTGCGCCGCGTGCCAGGCTTCGGCCTGGTGGCTGTAGAGCTGCTCGATGCCGCGCGCCTTGAGCGCCCGCTTCAAGGATTCCGGTACGTCGTCGGGTATCGCCGCGTACTCGCCTTGGCGCCCGGGAATGGTGAAGTTGCCGGTGATCCGGTCGGCATACCGCCGCGACAGCGCCGCGCCGAGCAGGCCACCGTCGCGGGTCAATTGGCCATCGGCGCGCGTGGACAGCGCACGCTCCTGGTCCTCGGTGCGTTGGGCAAGGGCGAAGGCCATGGCGTGTGCTTGTTAACGAAGGGCCAAGGATTGAACGCCGTCGGCTTCTCACCTGGTGAGATTGGGGCCGTGGTTTTCGGCAGGGTGGTCGAGGAGTTTTTTCGAAGCGCGCACCTTGAGAAAGCCAGAAAGAAAACCAGGTACGGACATTTTCCAGTGGGAGTAGCGGCAGCTGGCAGACCGGATCAGCACCCGGTCTCTTTGTCCCCCGCGGAATCAGGTGCCCGGCAGCGCGGCCGAGCGCAGGAAGTGCCGCTGGCATCGGGGCACAGGCGAAGCCGGCCCGGCTGACTCTGGTCGACGGCGAGTCCGAGTGGGTCAGGCACTACGGCATCCGAAAACACGCAGCCCCCATCCAGGCCGCAGTTGCCCTCGGTCAGCGTGATCGGTCAATCCGCTTGGCCCAGTGCCGCCCCCACCAACGCCTTGGCCCACTCCGGAGTCTTCCCCATCGACTGCGCATCGTTCGGCCATACGCACTGCCCGTCGATCATCTCCAGCACCAGTGTCGGGTCGGGAATGGGATCGCCCGCGCCGACATCGCGGCTGTTGTCGTAGACCTGCAGGTGGCTGAGGTGTGGCATCAGTGCGATGAGGTTGAGCTGGGCGGCGGACCAGCGTTCGCGGATCTTGGCTTCGGGGATGTCGTGGCCGCCGCTGGCGACGCGGGCGTGGACGCGGGCCAGGTGCTGCTCGGGCGAGGCCAGGCCGCAGAACCACATGATCACGTCGTGGGTGCGGGTGGCGTCGAGGATGCGCGCGGGAACGGTGCGGCCGCCAAGGGTGGTTTCGAAGGCGTGGGACTGGCCCGCGTCCAGGGCCGCGTCGAGCCGGCGCATGCCTTCCTGCCAGGCCTGTGCGTTGGCCTCGAGCTGTCCGCAACCGGTGTCGGCCACCAGCTCGCGGGCGAAGGTATCCGGGTTGAACCAGGCCAGCCCGGCACGTTGCAGCAGGTGTCCACCAATGGAGCTCTTGCCCGCGCCATTGACCCCGGCAAGGACGAAGAGGACCGGGCGCCGATTCAATGGCCGGTGCCGGCCCTGGCCTTGCCGTCGAGGTGGGCAGGTGCGCCCACCAGCGCGCGCAGGCGGTCGCCGGCGTCGTCGGCCCGTAGCGAGACCAGGCGCTGGTCGAAGCGCTGGCGCAGGCGTTCGAGGGCATCGCCATCTTTGGCCGCAGCCGCCTGCAGGGCCTGCAGGATGAGATCGTATTCCGCGGCCGACAGGATCACCGCCTCGGGCTGGTTGTGGTTGGTCACCACGACCTTGCCGATCCGGCCAACAGACTTCATGACCCCGCGCCAACCCAGCTTCTTCACGTCCGAGGCAGGCGTGCGCGGCAGGTCACCGATCGGGTCGAGCTGGAGGGGCAGGGACATGACGGGCTTCAGCTGATGGAATAGGGCCAATATACCCAAAATTGCCTTTTGGTGAAAGGAAGGGCACGGACCTGGCCGCTAGATGGTGGTCCCGGAGTGCGCCTGACGACCAGAACGGGAGCGTTCCAGCCACCAGAGGGCCGCGACCGTGAGCAGCCAGGCAAAGCACCATGGCCACGGAGAACTCCGGCGTGCGGGGGCTGCGGAAGTGCTGGACGCGGCGGTCGACGGTGTGAACTGCTGGGCAAGCCGCAGGGTGGCGTTCTGCAGTTCCGCGGCGTGGATTCCGGTGGCATCGCGGCTGCCCGAGAGCACCCCTCCTCGGTCCTCCCCTGCGAACGAAGGAAGTCCCCGTGGGGCTGCGCAAGGGAGCAGGCCAGGGAGGGACGCTGCTCCCCGGTCCGGCCATGCTTCGTTCCGGCCAGGAAGCGCGGCTGCTCGATCCGCCGGTGATTCGTCGCGGCCGGAAGCCAGCGTTTCTGGATCTCCGCTTGCTTCGCAAGGGGGAATGGCAGGCAGAAGGGTGGCTGCGCGGCTGCTGACATAAAACGGCCAGCGGTCGTCGCCCTGCTGCAGCTGGTGCCAGCCAGCCTGGTCAGGCCAATAGCCGGCGCAGGCGTCGCTGCCGGTGGCGGGGTCGATCAGCAGGGTGGTGCGGGATCCGTTGGGGGCCTGTACCAGGGAAGCTGTGCCCAGGCCGCAGACGGTGATGCGTTGGTCGATGCGCAAGGATGAGCGCAAGTCGGGCACCACAGCAGTAGCGCCAGGTCGGGCGAGTGTGCTCAAGGCGTCGCTCCACAACTGCGCGTGCAGGTCGTGGCGTCCGGCCAATGCCAGCAAGTAGGTGTCGGTGAGCGCCCACACGCCAACGCGGCCGCGGCCGGTGGCGCGCCAGTGGGCCAGCGGCGTGCCGTCGGCGGCGCGCAGCAGCGGGGTGGACCGGGTGGGGTCCACGCGTAGCACGCGGCGCGAGAGTTCCGGTGGCTGTGCCTGGTCGGCGTCGGTGGCGATCGGCACCTCGCGGGTGCCGGGGCCGCGCAGTGCGCGCAGCGCGTCGTCATCCGCCGGACCTGCATCGAGCTTCACCGCAGCGCTGTCGCTGCCGCCGGAGAGCTCCATGCCCAGCGCCTGCCATTGGTTGCGAGTGGACTGCGTCAGGGGTCCGGTCACGCGCAGCAGCAGTCCGAGTCCGCCGCGTACTGCCTGGCTGAAAGCAGCGCGCTGGCCCGCACCTAGCGAGGCCCAGCTGCGGTCGTCGACGATCGCCAGATCGAATGCGTTCAATGCTCCTGAGCTCAACTGCAGCGGTGCATCGCCCAGCTGCATTCCGCCAACGCTGACCTGCACGTGCAACTACAGCCCCGCATCGGTGGCCCAGCGGCGCAGGAACTTGAGTTCGGCGCCTGGGGCACCGGCGAGGATCAGCACGCGCGGCGCGGGATCTGCGGCCGTCCACAGCGGTACCTGGACGTCCTCGATCCCGTTCTGTTTCGCATCGCGCACGCGCAAAGTAAGCGTCGCCAGTCCGGCATCGCGCGCGCTGCCGCGCAGGACGAACTCGCCGTCCTTGCCGAGCTTAAGCTTATCGACGCGCTGGCCGGCCGGATCCAGCAGCTCTACCGTTCCACCCTCGACTGCGTGCACGCGACCGCCGACCTGGAACGCGCTGCCCGGCGCCACGCGCGCCGGTGGATCCAGGCGCACCACGCCCGCGGGAAGTTGGGGAGGCGCGAACACGATCGACAGTCCACGCGCGGCATCCCGGTCGCGCGCTTCGAGACCGGCACCGATCACCCGCAGGCGCCGGGTGCCCGGATGCCGACGCAGCGCAGTGGCCAGGTCGGGCACGCGTTCGGAATCGACGATCTCGCCGGCTTCGGGCAGCACGACCATGCGATCGGCGGCGTCAATGTCGCGCGCCTGCGCCTCGCTGGCACCGGCAGTGGCAACAACCATGGTCCCCGCCTCACCGGGCAGCATCGGCGGCAGCACGGTGAAGTACAGCAGCGCGGCGCACAGCGGCTGCAGCGTGAGGAGCGTAGCGATGCGCCACAGACGCGAGCGTTGCGCCGGGGGTGCGGCGCGCTGCCACAGCAGCAGGCGCACCCATGCCAGCAGCACCGCCAGCGTGAGCACCACGGCCAGAATCAGTGGCAGGTCGGCGAGGCTCATTGGTCCGACTCCCGCCCCAGTGTTTCCAGATAGCGCTGTCCGCCGGCATCGGCCTGCGAGCGCCGCTGCACAGCGGCGGGCGGACGCGCCATCGCCGACCACAATTGCGCGCGCAGCGACTGGCGGCACGGTTCGCACGACGGGTCGCGCTGCAGCGCATCGATGGCAGTGCTGATCGCCAGCGGGTCGGACACGCGCGACTGGTTTTCGCGCAGCCAGCGCTGCAGGGACTGCATCGGTGCGTCGAGGTCGTCCATCGCGCTGCCGGTTTCGGTGCCGAGCGCCCGCCACAGCACTGCGGGTGCATCCTCTTGATCGGCCGGCGGAACGGGCGGCAACGCACGACGCGCCAGTCCTTCGCGTTTGCCTGTGAGCCTGCGCGACATGTCGATTGGCGGCAGTTGGCTGCCCACCTTGGCCAGGTAGATGCGCTCGGCCTGCTGCACCTGCTTGATCAATTCCAGCGCCCTGTACGCGAACGGCAGCGCCTGCTTGGGATCGCCCTGGCGCAGGTGCAGCTCGGACTGCCACATCTGGTCCAGCGCCTGCTTCAGCGTGGCCCGCGTCTCCGGATCGAGCAGGGTCGCAGCCTCGGCGATGTCGTGCATGTGGCCGAACTCCGCGACCACGCCGTCCATGCTGCCGAAGCGGGCTGGCGCGGCGAACTCGTCTTCGGCGTGGTCGTGGCCGTCATCGACTGCATGCACTTCCTCGGCAGCCGGCGCGGCTGATGGCGCCTCGGCATCGTTGGTCGGCAGCGGTTTCGGGCCTTCGGCCTCCTCGCCGAGGAACTGTCCGTAGCGCAGGCGCAGCAGGCGCTGGTCCACGCCAATGCTGTCGGAACGGCTGATGAAAGTATCGGCGTCCAGCTTCGGCTTTTCTTTCAGCAGGGCTTCGGCATCGATGATGATCTGGCGCTGGCTGCGGAAGTAGGCCGGCAGCACCTTCTTGACCATGCCCTCCAGCCCGGTGCTCTCGCGGCCCAGGTCGGGCGGCCAGCGCAGGATCACGCCAGGGCTGCGCACCACCTGCGGAGCAGGGCTGCGGTTGTCGGTGACCATGAGCTGGGCAATGACGTCGCTGGATTCGACAAATCCGAGAGACGTCAAATCCAGCGTGGTGTCGAAGCGCCGTCCACGCGCGCCGCCGCGGCCCCGCAGGCTCACGGCCTGGCTGCTGAAGACCATGCTCTCGCCTTCGCCCACGGCCAGGGTGATGCGCAGCTGCGCGGTACTGGCCACGCCGTAGTCGTCTTCGACTTCGAACTGCAGCGGCCAGCGGCGCTGACCGCGCGTGGCGAGGGTCAGGTTCTGCGCCGGCGCCAACACCTTGATCCGCGGCGGCGTGTCGACGATGGCGTCGAGCCTGTGCAGCGGCGGCGCTGGCTGCGTAGGTGCGCCGGTGGCGATCACGCGGTACAGCACGGAGGCATCGAGACGGTGGGTAGTCGTCCAATCGTCGCCGTCGCGTTCGAGCGCCACGCGCTCGCCGTCGAGGAACACCAGCGCTACCGATTCCGGCTGCGGTGCGTAGCGCAGCGTCCACTGCAGGCGGGAACCCTGCGGCGCCTTGGCGTCGAGCACGGCTTCGTTGCGTGCCGGCAGCCCGGTGTAGGCGGGCGGCGTGATGCGCAGGCGCTGGGCGATGAGACGCGGCACGCCGGGCATGACCGGGCCTTGCTGCGCGACCGGTGCAAGACCGGCGGACCGGGTGGCGGACCCTGGCCACAGCAGCAGCGCGGTGATGGCGACGGCAACGAGCAGCCAGGCGATGGCGATGCGCGGCGCCGGCCACGGCTCGCGCAGGTCCGGCGCCGGTCTGGTCTGCAGGCGTTCGCGCAGGCGCGTGCGCTGCAGCTGTTGCAGCGGCTTGAGGGTCGCGGTGTCGGCGAACAGCAGGGCGGTGCTGTCATCCAGATCCTTGCGCCGGGCATCGAGCTGGCGCACCAGCCACTGGCGATTCAAGCGCCTGGTGCTGCGCCACGCGAAGGCGGCGACGCCAGCAGCGCCGACGATCAACAGCGCCAGGGCAGGCCCGACGCCGGCCAAGCGCCACGCCAGCGCAGCGAGCACCAGTACTGCCGGCAACCAGATCAGCGCGATGCTCGAACCATGGCGAATGCGCGCGTGCTGCAGTCGCTGCAGCAGGTTCGCCTGCACGCTCATGGCGCGACTCCGCGGCGGCGGCGCGTGGCCAGCCCGCGTTCGAACAGCAGGGTCAGCGCGATCAGCAGCGCCAGCCAGGGCCGCAGGTCGCGAGGCGATTGCGGATAGCTTTCTCCGCCGAGCGTCGGGGTGTAGTCGTTAGCGGCCACGCGCGTTGGTTCCGGCGGCACCGTGTCGAACAGGGCGCGCAGCCGGCGCGGAAAATCCGGCTCCAGCAGCTGCGGCATGCTGGCGGGCGTGAGCGCCCGGGTGAGCCGGAGCACGCGGCCTTTGCCGTGCGCGGCGCTTTCGACCAGCGGCTGGCCCAGCGCATCGCGCCACGCAACCACGCGCGACCCCCTCGGTTCGAACGTGGCTTCGCTATCGAGCAGGGCGACGCCACCGTCGCTGATCCAGGTCTGGATTGCGGCCGGCAGGGGGCCAGGCGAGAGCCACGCCAGCCAGCGGGCTTCGGCGTCGAGCGCCTCGCTCACCGTGCCGGCGGAAAAATTGGAGTCGCTGCTTGGTGCCGCATCCTTCGGCGTGGGCTGCCACGCGCTCGCCGCCGCTCGCAGATAGCGCACTGCATCCTGACGCTCCGGCGCATGGCGCGCCGCCAGCGTGGGTACGGTTGCTGCGGACGCCAATTCGGGGGAGGGCATCGTGCCCGGCAGCACGCGCCACTGCACCGCGCGCGACAGCCGCGGGCGCTGCGCATCGACGCCCTGCAGCACTTCGGGCACCAGCACGGTGAGCAGAACGTCGGATGGAAGTTCGGCATCGAGCTGGCGCAGCAGGCTGGCGATGGGGAAGCTGCCGGTGGGCGCTGGTTGATCGAGCTCCGGTGAGTCGGGTGCGAGCCAGTGCAGGCGCGCATCGGGGTCGCTGGTAGAGGTGCGCGCGACTGCGGGGTCGACGCCCGGCACCACCGCCACCCACGGCGCATCGCTCGCGCCGCCCTCCAGCATCGGGCGCGCCAGCCACACGGCCAGCAGGATCAGCAGGAAGATGCGCAGCAGCAACAGCGGCCACTCGTCGAAACGCAGCCGATGACGCGGTTTCGGTTTCTCCCGCAGCCAGCGCAGCGCGGCGAAATCGGTCGGTCGCTGCTCGCTGCGTCGCGCCAGATGGATCAGCAGCGGGATCAGCAGCGCAGCCAGGGCCGCCAGCGCCATGGGAGCGAAGAGGGTCACGCTCATGAGCGACATCGGATGCGCGGCATCTATGTGTACTCCGCCGAATCGCGTGACCCGAACAGCTTGCGCAGCGGCAGGTCCAGCGGCTCGTCCAGCACGTACTGCGCATTGCGGATGCCGCTGGCGTCCAGCTGCGCGTGCAGCGCCTGCCGCGCCTCGCCGAACCGACGCACGAACTCGGTCCGCAGCGCATCGCCATCGCCCAGCAGTTCCTCGCCGGTCTCCGGATCGCGGAAGCGGTAGCCGCCGTGGAACGGGAAGTCGCGCTCCTCCACCGTCAGCATCGGGATCGCCAGCACTTCACGCCGCGCCGCGGACAGCTGCTGCATCAGGTCCACCGCGTCGGCATCGAAGCAGTCGCTGACCATCACTACCAGGTCACTGGCGCCGATGCGGTCCCACAGCGGCGCCAGCTTCGACACGTCGGGAAAGCCGCCGCCCGCCTGCATCGCATGCAGCTCCAGCAGCATCCGATCGCGCTGGCGTGCGCCGTCACTGGCGGGTATCAGGCGCAGGCCATCCTCGCGCAGCAGCACCAGTCCAAAGCGATCCCCTTGCCGCAGCGCGAGTTCGGCAATGCACGCGGCCAGCGCCTTGGCCGCGTCCAGGCGTGACCATCCGGGACGTGAAGCATCCTGCTGCGCCATCGAGGCGCTGGCGTCGATCAGGATCCACGCCGCCAGCGGACTTTCGCGTTCGGCCTCGCGCACGAAGAAGCGGTCCGAGCGTGCGTACAGTTTCCAGTCGATCTGGCGCAGTTCGTCGCCCGGCTCGTAGGCGCGGTACTGCGAGAATTCCAGGCCGGCGCCGCGGCTGCGGCTGTGGTGCAGGCCGATGCCCTGCTGCCCGGTCGCGCGCCGCGACACCAGCCGCAGCTCCTTGAGCCGGCTGCGCACCTGTGCGGGAATCAGGTCCTGCACGCTTCGAACTCAGGCAGTCGGCGGCGGCACGGCGCGCAGCAGTGCGGCGATCACATCGTCGGCCCTCTTCTGCTCGGCCTCTGCGGCGAACGACAGCAGCAGGCGGTGGCGCATCACCGGCGCGGCCAGCGCGACGACGTCGTCGCGTGTCGCGGCGAGCCGTCCGTGCAGCAGTGCACGTGCCTTGGATGCCAGGACCAGTGACTGGCCCGCGCGTGGACCGGCGCCCCACTTCACGTACTTGCGCACGTCCTCGTGCGCGCCGTCGCCCGGGCGGCTGGCGCGCACCAGCCGCGTGATCCACGCCAGCAAATCGTCGCCCAGGTGCACCTCGCGCACCCGCGCCTGCAGCGCCAGCACAGCCTCGCCGTCCATCACCTGCGGCACTTGGCCGACGTGGCTGCCGGTGGTCTGGGCGAGGATGTCGCGCTCTTCCTGCTCGGTCGGATAGTCGACGCGGATGTGCAGCAGGAAACGGTCCAGCTGCGCTTCCGGCAGCGGATAGGTGCCGGCCTGCTCAAGCGGATTCTGCGTGGCCAGCACGAAGAACGGCGCCGGCAGCTGGTGGGTGACGCCGGCGTAGCTGACGGTGCGCTCCTGCATCGCTTCGAGCAGCGCGGCCTGGGTCTTGGGGGGGGTGCGGTTGAGCTCGTCGGCCAGCAGCAGGTTGGTGAACACCGGCCCGGGCTGGAAGCGGAAGCTGCGGTGGCCGGTGCCGTGGTCTTCCTCCAGCAGTTCGGTGCCGAGGATGTCGGAGGGCATCAGGTCGGGGGTGAACTGGATGCGCCGGAACTTGAGTTCCAGTGCCTGGCCGAGGGATCTGACCAAGAGGGTTTTGCCCAGGCCCGGGACGCCTTCGAGGAGGCAGTGGCCGCCGGCGAGCAGGCCGATCAGTAGCTGCTCGACCACCTCGTCCTGGCCGACTATGGCCTTGGCGATAGCGGTTTTGAGATCGCCCAGTCTGGCTAGTTCGGACTGGATTTCGGATTCGGTAGTGGGTGTGGTCATCGGTGATGGATACCTTTCAGGTCGTCATTCCGGCGTAGGCCGGGATCCATGTTTGCTGGTAATTTCGATGGGAGTTGGTGGTGTTGTGCGATGGGCAGGGTTGGCTACTGGTATTTACCAAATGCAAGTGCGCCTTCGCATGAAGGCAAGTGCAAGTGCAAAGCTTTCGCGCTGTGCGCGAGTGACTTTTGTCTTGGCAAAAGTAACCACTGCGAAGCGCAGCGTAGCGAACGGCGAAGCCGGCCCGAAGGGCAAGCGCGTAGCGCGCAGTAAAACCGTTTAAGCCGGACGCGAGCCGGCGATGAAGCTGCCGGTGCCCTCCGCTCCTCGCGTGAGGCGGCACGGCGCCCAAACTCGCTGCGCTCAAACAAGGGCGCCTCTTCGGCCGCCTCCCACTGCGGTGCTCGGCTCGCTTTACGGCTCAAGGAATCGGAAGCAAGAGCAAGGGCAGTAGCAATCGCAGGAGCAAAGGCAGGAGCAAAGGCAGGAGCAAAGGCAGGAGCAAAGGCAGGAGCAAAGGCGCGCGCAGGACCAGAAGTGCGCGCGTAATCTTCGGCGCAATCGGAATATGTTGCTGTTGCTGTTGCTGTTGCTGTTGCTGTTGCTGTTGCTGTTGATGTTGCTGTTGCTGTTGCTGTTGCATTGAGCCTCCTCCCTTGCGCAAAGCGCAGGGGAGGATTGAGGAGGGGTGCTTTCGCTGTTGCTGTTGTCGTGCTCTTTGACTCGCGCCCGCGGCGCGAGAGCCTTGCACGTGCTCCCGGCGCGCAGCGCGTATGACTGTTGCTTGCCCATGCGTTTGCACGGACTCGCGGTCCGGTGGAGAAAGAGATACCCATCACGCCGTCAACGCATACATGACGATGTTCATCGCGAACTTGGTGTTGTCTTCGGCCAGGAAGCGTTTGTTGCGCCAGTCATAGTCCCACTCGCAACCGTAATCCTTGTTGCTGTAGAGAAGCCCCAGTCGGCCTTCGATCTCGATCCCCTTGAGGTAGTCGTGGACCAGATCGTCACCCCAGCCGTTGAGTTCGAAGCCGGTGGTGGGCGGGCCGTCGAACTTGAAGAAGCTGCGGTAGATCGCGTGGCTGTTGGGCAGCTTCTTCATCGCCTTGGGGCCGAACATCGAGGCCATCTGCGCCTCGAACGACTTGGCGAACAGGCCGTCGATGTCATGGTTGCAGTCGTCGACGAACACGAAGCCGCCGTTGCGCACATAGCGTTCGAAGTTGCGGCGCTCGTATGGGTTGAACTCCACCAGCTTGTGCCCGGCCAGGTAGCAGAACGGGGCAGCGAGCATCTTTGGATCGCCGAGCGCCACCACGCGTTCCTTCGGGTCCACGCGCAGGCTGGTGTAGTCGACCAGCGAGGTGATGACGTTGGAGGGCATGCGCGCATCCACGTCCCAGTCGCCGCTGTCGTAGCGCAGGCGGGTGAACCAGAAATCGTATTCGGCCGATGCCGCCCGTGCACTGCGCATGGGCGAGGCAAGCACTGCGCCTGCGGCACCGCCCAGCATCAGACGCAGGAAATCGGCGCGGTTCATGGGGCCTTCCAACGCCTCACTTCCCCGTAGGAGCGCCCATGGGGACGAGCTCTTACCCGTCCAGCCGGAAACAACGACAGCGCGCCAAGCGCCCCTCCCCCGCAGGCGGGGGAGGGGGCGGTCACGAGGTCGTCGAGGTGAACGGGCCCCACGCCCGGCGGCCTGTTTGACCCTTTAAACCGCATCCGACAGCGAGGTGAAGGTGAAGTCGCGCAGCTTCATCGGCGGGATCATCATCGCGAAGTTGGACTCGTCGCCGCTGACGCGGATTGGTTTGCCCAGTTCCTCGATGTTGTTGAGCATGATCACCGGCGATTCGTTGAAGCGGAAGTTCTTCAGCGGGTACTTGATCTCGCCGTTCTCGATGTAGAAGGTGCCGTCACGGGTCAGGCCGGTGAGCAGCACGGTCTGCGGATCGACCAGGCGGATATACCAGGTACGGGTGACCAGGACCCCCTTCTCGGTGCCGCGCACCAGGTCGGCGGTCGACTTGGTGCCACCGGCCATGATCAGGTTGCCCGGCGTGGCCTGTTCCGGCATGCCCTTCTGCTTGGACCAGTAGCGCGAGTAGTTCATTGCCGCGATCTTGCCGTTGTCGATGACCTTGAGCTTTTGCCGCGGCAGGCCCTCGCCGTCCCACGGCAACACCGGCGCGTCGGCGTCCCACGGATCGGCGGTCAAATTGACGCGCGGGTCGAACACCTGCTCGCCCATCTTGTTGCCGCCGCCCTTTTTGGACAGGAAGCTGCGGCCTTCGTCGGCCTG
Source organism: Lysobacterales bacterium (assembly GCA_038233685.1). Classification (GTDB taxonomy): domain Bacteria; phylum Pseudomonadota; class Gammaproteobacteria; order Xanthomonadales; family Xanthomonadaceae; genus Pseudoxanthomonas_A. The sequence goes on from JBBSVH010000005.1 coordinate 38,006, forward strand.
GCGTGCATCGAAGAAATTCATCATGAAGCTGATCAGGCCTGCGGCCGCATGCGGCTCGAGGATGACCGTGTACTTGCCCGGCTCCAGCGCCTTGGCGTTGGCCGAGTCGCGCGCCTTGCGGATGGCGGTCTGCACGGTGCTGGCGGTGTCGAAGGCGGAGATGTCGCCGACGTTGCGACCCACCCAGCCCGAGCCGCTTCCATCTTCGGTGCGTACGGTGCAGGTGTAGTCGGCGCCGGTGGAGGTCTGGTAGCCGAAGTTGCCATTGCTGTTGGCGAACGCGGTGAAGCTCTGGTTGTCCTCGAGGAATCCTGCGGCAATCAGCCCGCTGGCCTTGCACGGGGCAATGGAGGCGGCCGCGACCTGTGCGCGGTACTGCGGGCTGATGTCGGCGGTGGCTTGGCTGAACGTGTCGGTGGGGCGGTAGGTCTGCTTGCCGATGGCCGGCATGAACTCCGGGTTTTCCGGCGCCAGCTTGGCCAGGTCTTCGGCACGGCGCACTACGCGCTCCAGCGCGGCGTCATCGAACTCGTTGATGGTGGCGATGCCCACGCGCTTGCCGAAAGCGACCTGTACGCCGAGCTGGGTGTCGTCGATGATGCCGCTGGTGGACACGTCGTTGAGGGCGAAGCGGATGTTGCCGCGGGTCGACCCGTCCAGCGATGCGGTGCACTCATCGGCTTTGCACAGCGCGATGACCTTGTCGAGGATGGCCTTGGACTGCGCCTCGGTGAGGATGCTCATTGTTCAATTCTCCAGAAGAAGGCGATCAGCCCAGGTTGCGGGCGGTGTTGATGACGTTGATGCCGTCGAAGCGCGCGGTCGATGACCCGTGCGACACGGCCGAGACCTGGCTGGGCTGTCCCTTGCCGTCGAAAAACGAACCGCCCATGCGGTAGTCGCTTGCGTCGCAGACCGCGCTGCAGGCGTTCCAGAATTCCGGGGTGCGGATCTGGTAGGCGACGTCCTCGACCATGCCGGCGATCGCGCCGTCCTTGATCTCGTAATACAGCTGGCCGCCGAACTGCGCGTTGTAGCGCTGCTGGTCGATGGAGAACGAGCCGTCGCCAATGATGTAGATGCCTTTCTCGACGTCCTTGATCATGTCCGCGACGCTGAGCTTCTGCTTGCCCGGGGCCAGCGACACGTTGGCCATGCGCTGGAACTGCACGTTCGACCACGAGTCGGCATAGCAGCAGCCGTCCGATGCGGTCTTGCCGAGAATATGGGCCTGGTCGCGGATGGTCTGGTAGTCGACCAGGGTGCCGTCCTTCACCAGGTCCCAGCGCTTGGTCTTGACGCCTTCGTCGTCATAGCCCACTGCGCCCAGGCTGCCCGGCTGCACTTTGTCCGCGAACAGGGTGACCTGGTCGCTGCCGTACTGGAACTTGTCCTTGAGCTTGTCCATCGTGGCGAAGCTGGTGCCGGCGTAATTGGCTTCGTAGCCGAGCACGCGGTCCAGTTCGAGCGGATGACCCACCGACTCGTGGATGGTCAGCCAGGTGTGCGAGGGATCCAGTACCAGGTCGTACTTGCCCGGCTTCACCGACGGCGCCTTGAGTTTTTCCTGTGCCTGTTTCGCGGCGGCGATCGCGTCGCCGACCATGTCGTAGGACTGGCCGTAGTTGACCACCCCGTTGGGCGACACGAACTTGCCGGAAGGCGCGCCGTCCAGGTATTCGAAACCCATGCCCATCGGCGCGGAGAGGCCTTCCCGGGTGCGGAATTTGCCGCTGGCCTTGTCGATCGCAGTGACCGTCATCGGCGCCCAGATCCGGTGCACGTCCTGGTCGATGTACGAGCCGTCGGTGCTGGCGAAGTACTTCTGCTCGTTGACCAGGAACAGGGTGGAATTGACGAAGCTGGCGCCGGCGTTGGTGGCCGCGGCGTTGACTCCCAGCAGCAGCTCGACCTTGTCCTTGATCGGCACTTCCATCGAGTTCCTGCGCAGCGGCGTCTTCCACGACACCTCGCCGAAGCCCGGCGCCTTGGCAAACTGGACGAGCGAGGACTGCACCTTGGCATTGGCCTTGGCCACGGCGGTGGCCTGGCGCGCGGCGTTGGCGATGCCGTCCGGCGTCAGATCGTTGGTGGCGGCGAATCCCCACGCACCATCGGCGATCACGCGCACGCCGGCCCCGGTGGACTCGGTGTTGACCACGTTCTGCACCTTGTCCTCGCGGGTGATGACGAACTGGCGCAGGTAGCGGCCGATGCGCACGTCGCAGTAGCTGGCGCCCGAACCGGTGGCGGCGCCCAGGGCGGCGTCGGCCAGGCCCTTCTTGAAGCCGACATCCAGGGTACTGACCAGCTGTTCGGCGGCGATCGCCTTGCCGAGGTAGGCCGGCAGGATGAACCCGCCCACGCTGAGGCCGCTGAGGGCCAGGAAGTCACGTCTGTGCAAGGTTGCTCTCCACCGTTGAGGCCTGCGCCGGGCGCAGGACGGGTCGGGAAACGGGAATGTTCCGCGGATGCAGGCGCGCACGCATGCACGCTCCGATTCTTGCCGGGTCGCGGGAGGCCGTCAAATGACTTTTGGCACGGGTGCGGTGGTTCAGGCCGTCAGGATGCGTGATTGCCCGATGGGTTCTGCTGACTCTGCAAGCGCGGCAGGGGAAACGAAGCGGGTAGACGGCAGCGGCGCCGTTTGCGGAACGGACCGTGCGAAGCGGGGTGGTGTTCTGCATTGTCGCTTTGCACGGCTGGAGCAAGAGGCCAGAGCAGAGCACCCCTCCTCAATCCTCCCCTGCGACCGAAGGAAGTCCCCGTGGGGCTGCGCAAGGGAGGAGGGCAAGCAAGAGCGAGGCCAGGCAAGAGCGGGAAGACCAAGCAAGAGCAGGTGACCAGGCAAAGGCGCGGCGGTGGCCGCTGCGGAACGGATGATCCACAGCAGGCTGTTGTTCTGCCTCCTCCCTTTGCGCAGCGAGGGGAGGACCGAGGAGGGGTGCTCTGGCTTCACCTCCTCAAGCCTCCCCTGCGACCGAGGGAAGTCCCCGTGGGGCTCCGCAAGGGAGGAGGCCAGGCTAAAAGCAGAGACTCAGCCCAGGGAGCGGGCGGTGTTGATCACGTTGATGCCGTTGAAGCGCGTGGTCGACGAACCGTGCGACACCGCCGACACCTGCGAGGGCTGGCCTTTGCCGTCGAAGAACGAACCGCCCAGACGGAAGTCGCTTGCATCGCACACCGACACGCAGGCGTTCCAGAACTCCGGGGTGCGGATCTGGTAGGCCACGTCCTCGATCTGGCGGGTGACCTTGCCGTCCTTGATCTCGAAATACAGCTGCCCGCCGAACTGGGCGTTGTAGCGCTGCTGGTCGATCGAGTACGAGCCGCGGCCGTGGATGTAGATGCCGTTCTCCACGCCGGACACCATCTGCGCCACGCTCAGCGGCGTCTTGCCCGGCGCCAGCGACACGTTGGCCATGCGCTGGAACTGCACGCTGGACCACGAATCGGCATAGCTGCAGCCATGCGATGCGTCATGCCCGAGGATGTGGGCCTGGTCGCGGGTGGCCTGGTAGTCGACCAGCACGCCGTCCTTGACCAGGTCCCAGCGCCGCGTCTTCACGCCTTCATCGTCGTAGGCCACGGCGCCAAGACTGCCGGGCTGGGTCTTGTCGGCGAAGAAGGTGACCTGTTCGCTGCCGTACTCGAAGCCGGCCTCCCGCTTGTCCAGGGTGGCGAAGCTGGTGCCAGCGTAGTTGGCCTCGTAGCCCAGCACCCGGTCAAGTTCGAGCGGGTGGCCTACGCTCTCGTGGATGGTCAGGAACAGGTTGGACGGGTCCAGCACCAGGTCGAATTTGCCCGGCTTCACCGATGGCGCGGTGAGTTTGGCCCGCGCCTGTTTGGCCGCGGCAATGGCGTCGGCGTGCACGTCATAGGAGCGGCCGTAGCCCACCATGCCGCCCGGCAGTTCGAAACGCTGCGCCGGATCGGCATCGAGGTATTCGTAACCCGTGCCCATCGGCGCCGACAGTCCGTCGCGGGTGCGGAACTTGCCGCTGGCCTTGTCGATGGCGGTGACGGTGAAGGGCAGCCAGATGCGATGCACGTCCTGGTCGATGTAGGAGCCGTCGGTACTGGCGAAGTACTTCTGCTCGTTGACCATGAACAGGGTGGAATTGACGAAGTCGGCACCGGCCTTGATCGCATCGGCGTTGACCCCGAGCAGGAGGTCGACCTTTTCCTTCAGCGGCACTGCCATCGCGTTTTTCCTGATCGGCGTCTGCCACGACACCTCGCCCACGCCCGGGGTCGGGGCCAGCTGCACGCGGGTGACGATGCTCTGCGCGTTGGCCTTGGCAATCGCCGTAGCGCGCCGGGCCGCAGCGGCCACGCTGTCGGCGCTCATGTCGTTGGTGGCGGAAAACCCCCAGGCGCCGTCGACGATCACGCGCACGCCCACGCCGCTGGATTCGGCGTTGACAACGTTCTGCACCTTGTCCTCGCGGGTGATGACGAACTGGCGCAGATAGCGGCCGATGCGCACGTCGCAGTAGCTGGCGCCGGCAGCGGTGGCCGCGCCCATGGCGGCATCGGCGAGCGCTTTCTTCACCGCCACATCAACGGCGGAGACCAGCTGTTCGGCGGCGATGGCAGTGCCGAGGTACGAGGGCAGGATCAGGCTGCCAAGGCCGAGACCGCTGAGGGCCAGGAAGTCGCGTCGGTGCAAGGTGGTTCTCCGGTGGGTGGCGTCGCTCGCCCGCAGCTGGCGACGTTGCAGTGATTCTTGACCCCGCATCCAGCCGCGTCAAATGACGTTTGCCACAGGTGCTGAATACAGGCTCCAGCAACCGCAGGCCGCAACGCCACCGGTACCGGCGGCAGCCACCCACTAGACTGTTGCACCCCAACGGCCCTGCGCATGCTCCGACTCAACGACCTCAAGCTGCCCCTGGATCACGACGATGCGGCGCTGCCCGCGGCGATCGTTGCGCGCCTTGGCATCGCCGCGGACGAGCTCACCGCGTTCCGTGTCGCCAAGCGCAGCTACGACGCGCGCAAGCGCGGCGCGATCACCCTGATCTACGCGGTGGACGTGGATACCCCGCGCGAAGCCGACATCCTGCAGCGCCTGCAGCTGGACGCCGAGGCGGTGGACGGCAAGGTGCTGCCGACGCCGGACACCACCTACCGCCCGGTCGCACACGCGCCTGACGTGCCAAGCGAACTGCGACCGATCGTGGTCGGCACCGGCCCATGCGGTCTGTTCGCCGGGCTGGTGCTGGCGCAGATGGGCCTACGCCCCATCATCCTGGAGCGCGGCAAGAACGTGCGCGAACGCACCGTCGACACCTTCGGCCTGTGGCGCAAGAAGATCCTCAATCCCGAGTCCAACGTCCAGTACGGCGAAGGCGGCGCCGGCACCTTCTCCGACGGCAAGCTGTACAGCCAGATCGGTGACAAGCGCCACCTCGGACGCAAGGTGCTGACCGAGTTCGTAAAGGCCGGCGCGCCGGAGGAAATCCTCTACGTCAGCAAGCCGCACATCGGCACCTTCCGCCTGGTCACCATGGTCGAGCACATGCGCGCGACCATCGAATCGCTGGGTGGGGAGATCCGTTTCTCAAGCCGCGTGGACGACCTGCATGTAGAAACCGGCGCGGACGGCCAGCGCCAGATGCGCGGCGTGATGCTGGCCGACGGCAGCCAGATCCGCGCCGACCACGTGGTGCTCGCCTTGGGCCACAGCGCGCGCGACAGTTTCGAGATGCTGCACGCACGCGGGGTGTTCCTGGAGGCCAAGCCCTTTTCGGTGGGCTTCCGCATCGAGCACCCGCAATCGCTGATCGACCGCGCGCGCTTCGGCCCGCAGGCCGGGCATCCGCTGCTGGGCGCGGCCGACTACAAGCTGGTGCACCACTGCCGCAACGGGCGTTCGGTGTACAGCTTCTGCATGTGCCCGTGCGGCACCGTTGTCGCCGCGG
>JBBSVH010000006.1:0-39693 GCA_038233685.1 Lysobacterales bacterium
CTGTGCGGCAGCGTGCTGTTCGGCTTCAACGCGCTGCAGCTGGTATCGCCGGACCCGTGCCAGCCGTTCGACGCACACCGCGTTGGCCTGTCGCTGGGTGAAGCCGGTGGCTTTGCCCTGCTGGAACGTCCGGTCGAGCGCGATACCGACCTGCAGCTGCGCGGGTATGGCGAATCCAGCGACGCCCACCACATGTCTGCGCCGCACCCCGAGGGCGTGGGCGCCAAACTCGCGATGCGCGATGCGTTGGCGCGCGCTGGCATCGAGGCCAGCGAGGTCGGCTACCTCAACCTGCACGGCACGGCCACGCCGGCCAACGACACGGTCGAGGCGGGCGCGGTGGCCAGCATGTTTCCGGCCGGGCTGCACGCCAGTTCGACCAAGGGCTGGACTGGCCACACCCTGGGTGCGGCCGGCATCGTGGAGTCGGTGATCGCCCTGCTGGCGCTGGCCGAAGGCGAGCTGCCCGGCACGCTCAACAGCCGCGTGCCCGACCCGGCGTGCGGCCCGCAGATCCGCTTTGCCTCCGAGCGCCGGCCAATCCGCTATGCAATGAACAACTCGTTCGGCTTCGGCGGCAACAACGCCTCGCTGGTGTTCGGATGCGCATGAGTGGCCAGGATGCTCCCAGCCTCGAGGCCAGCATCGTGGGCATCGGCTTCTGGACCCGCGGCCTGCCTGACTGGAACGCCGCGCGCGCATTCGTCACCGCAGGCACTCTGCCCACCGATGCTCCGGCGCGACCGTCGCCGCAGCTGCTGGCGCCAAACGAGCGGCGTCGCGCGCCGGAAACCGTGGCCGTGGCCCTGGACGTCGCGCTGGCCGCCTGCGCCGCCGCCGGCCGCGACCCCGCACTGCTGCCCTCGGTATTCGCCTCGACCCACGGCGACCTGGCGATCACCGACTACATGTGCGCCACGCTGGTGGATGCGCCGCGGACCATCTCTCCGACCAAATTCCACAACTCGGTACACAACGCCGCGTCGGGCTACTGGACCATGGCCACCGGCTGCAGGCTGGGCAGCACCGCGGTCAGCGGCTTCGAGTTCAGCTTCGCCACCGGGTTGCTGGAGGCGCTGGTGCAGATTGCCACCGGCACCGAGGCGGTGCTGCTGGTCGCCTATGACAGCACGGCGACAGGGCCCTTGGGGCGCACCTCGCCCAGCAGCGGACTGCTGGGCGGTGCGCTGCTCCTGGTCCGCGACGCGGTGCCGGGCGCAACGCGCCTGTCGTTACGGCTGGGCAACGCGCACTCGTCCGAAGCGGGCAGCAGGCCCGAAGCGGGTCCGCTCGCACAGCTGGCTGCCGGCAATGCGATGGCCCCGATGCTGCCGTTCTTCGAGGCCCTGGCGCGGCGCGAGGGCACGGCCTCGCTTGCCGCCGGCGCGGGACGCGTCATGGACCTGGAGTTCGACCATGGTTGATTCGCAACGGCTGCAGCGCGCCAACGTGGCGGTGCTGATCCCTGCACTGGACGAATCGCTGCGCATCCGCGAAGTGGTGCAGGGCGCGCTGGCTTTCTGCCCCAACGTGATCGTGGTGGACGACGGCTCCACCGACGGCACCGCCGAATGCATTGCCGACCTTCCGGTCACCCTGCTGCGCCACGCCCAGCGCCGGGGCAAGGGCGAATCCCTGCGCCACGGTTTTCGTGAGGCCTTGGAGCGCGGCTTCGAGGGCGTGCTGACCATGGACGGCGACGGCCAGCACAGTGCCGACGATCTACCGCGACTGCTTGAATCGGCCATTCGCCATCCCGGCGCGATCGTGATCGGTGCGCGCCTGCGCAAGCGCACCCAGCAGCCCACCTATCGCCGCCTGGCCAACGAGTTCGGCGACTGGGGCATCGCCTGGGGCACGGGCTACCAGCTGTGCGACAGCCAGAGCGGGCAGCGCTTCTATCCGGCCCAGGTGATGGCGCTGCAGGACGTGCCCGGTGATGACTTCGTGTTCGAGGCGCAGATCCTGATCTCGGCGGCGCGGACCCTGGGCACGCGCTGCATCTCGGTGCCGATCGAGTCCCGTTACCGCTGCGCCGACCGTGACGAGGTGTTCCGTCCTAGCCATTTCCGGCCGCTGACCGATCTGTTCCGCATCGTCCGACATATCCTGATCCAGGTGCTGGGCCACGGCAGCGTGGGCAAGGTCCGCCGCAGCATCCGCGACAACCCGCCGCTGATCGACGACCCCAGTGGCGAATTCGGCGCCGCCGATCCGCCGCAGCACGCGCGCCGGGCCGCATGAGCATCCACGCGACCGATGTGGCCATTCTCGGCGGCGGCCTGTCCGGCCTGAGCCTGGCGATCCAGCTCAAGCAGCGCGATCCGCAGATCCAAGTGACCGTGCTCGAGCGCCGCGCGCACCCGGTGGCCGAGGCGGCCTTCAAGGTCGGCGAGTCCACCGTCGAGATTGGCGCGCATTACTTCGACAAGGTGCTTGGCCTGGGCGAGCACCTGGACAGCGAGCAACTGCGCAAGTTCGGTTTCCGCTTCTTCTTCTCGCACGGCCGCGACGACATCGACCGGTGCACCGAACTGGGAGTCAGCGCGATCCTGCCCACGCCATCGTGGCAGCTGGACCGCGGACGCTTCGAGAATTTCCTGGGCGAACACGCACGCGCGTTGGGCATCGACTTCCGCGATGACGCCACCGTGCGCGGGGTCGAACTGGACGCGCAGAATGCGCCACACGTGGTGACCTTCGAGCACGGCGCGCAGCGCGCGCAGCTCCAGGCACTCTGGGTGGTGGACGCGGCAGGTCGCGCCGGACTGCTCAAGCGCAAGCTCGACCTGGCCCAAGCCAACGACCACAACATCAACGCGGTCTGGTGGCGGGTGGAGGGGAAGTTCGATCCGGACCAGTGGTCACGGGACCCGCAGTGGCTGGCGCGCTGTACGCCGCCGGACCGCTGGCGCTCGACCAACCACATGTGCGGCCCCGGCTACTGGTTCTGGCTGATACCGCTGTCGTCGGGGGCGCATTCACTGGGCATCGTCTGCGATGCGGCAATGCATCCGCTGGAGACCATGAATACCCATGAAAAGGCCAGCGCATGGCTGCGCCAGTACCAGCCGCAGGTGGCTGCGTCGCTGCACAAGCCTGAGCACGCGCTGCTGGATTTCGCGTTCCTGCGCAACGTGTCCTACGGCTGCAAACAGGTGTTCAGCGGCGACCGCTGGGCGCTGACCGGCGAGGCCGGCGTGTTCCTGGATCCGTTCTATTCTCCGGGCAGCGATTTCATCGCCATCTCCAACACCTTCATCTGCGATCTGGTCGCGCGCGACCGGGCCGGAAAACCGTTCGCACCGTATGCCGATATCTACCAGCAGTTGTACCTGTCGTTCTACGAAAACACCCTGACGCTGTACCAGGACCAGTACCGGTTGTTTGGCGATTCGCAGGTCATGCCGGTGAAGGTGATCTGGGATTACACCTACTACTGGGCGCTGCTGGCGCCGCTGTTCTTCGGTGATCGCCTGACCCATATCGCGCTGCTGGGACGGCTGCGACCGCGGTTTGAACGCGCCCGCGAACTGAACCTGGCGATGCAGCCGCTGCTGCGCGAATGGGGCGATCGCAACCTGGGGCCGCTGGTGCCCGACGGCCGGATGCTCGACCAGTACGACATCGACTGGTTCCACGAAATGAATCGCGCGCTCAACGACGTGCTGGACGATGCCGCCTTCGAACAGCGCATCGGCGCAAACGTGGCGCGCATGGAATGGCTTGCGACGGAGATTCTTGGTCGCGCGCGCTCGGTGCATGCGGAGATCGACGACCACGGCTTGGCAGGCTTGCTGGGTCAGGCGGAAGTACCGCCCTCACTGGCGGCAACCTGGTATGCGGGCACTGCACCTTCCGTCCCAACGGAAGAGCGCTGCCGAGTCGTCGCCGCGCAGGCTTGATGGTTAGTCTTCAACGCTGGCGGGCTCGCGCTTACGTGACTGATCTCCCTGTAACTGGCGCCTACCCGTCCGCACATCCGCCCTGGGAGACCTGTCCTCCGCGTGATGAATGATGCCAGCGTTGGCTGCTCTGCCTCCTCCCTTTGCGCAGCAAGGGGAGGATTGAGGAGGGGTGCTCCAGGCGCGAGGAACCTGTGCTCTTGGTCAGGGCAGAAAGGCATCCGAGCAAGCTCGGATCTACGCTTCGACCCACTCGAGAGCTGCGGCAGCCTTTGCCGTCGCCCTGTCGATCCGAGCTCACCCGGATGCTCTGGATGAAGCCGCTGCGGCAGTCAGCGGTGACGCTGGCGGCCGGGTCCTCGCCTAGCCCATCCCGCCATTGATGCCGATCACCTGGCCGTTGATATAACCGGCCGAATCGCCGCACAGGAACGCCACCAGCGCGGCGACTTCCTCGGGCTTGCCGGCGCGTCCGGCGGGCACCGTCTGCTTGATCATTTCCGGCGGGAACGCGTCCTTCGCCATGCTGCCTTCGATCACGCCCGGCGCGACGACATTCACGGTGATGTTACGCGTAGCCATCTCGCGGGCCAGCGACATCGACGCGCCGTGCAGCGCGGCCTTGGCTGCGGCGTAGTTGGTCTGGCCGCGGTTGCCCAGCACCGCCGCCACCGACGAGACGCTGACGATCCGTCCCCAGCGCGTGCGCGCCATTGGCAGCAGCAGCGGCTGGGTCACGTGGAAGAAGCCGTGCAGCGACACGTCGATGACCCGCTTCCACTGCGCCTGGGTCATGCCGGCCATCGGCGCGTCGTCATGGATGCCGGCGTTGTTGACCAGCACCTGGATTGGCCCGGCCTGGAGCAACGCGGCGATGCCGCTGGCGCTGGCCTCGGCGTCGGCCACGTCGAACGCCACGGATTCGGCGCTGCCGCCGTTGCCAAGGATGTCGGCAACCACCGTCTCGGCGCGTGCCGTATTGGAATTGGCGTGCACGATGATGTGCAGGCCGTCAGCGGCGAGCTTGCGACAGATCGCACCGCCCAGGTCGCCGCTGCCGCCGGTGACCAGCGCGCGTTTGCTTGATGGATTCATGCGTCGATTCTAGTCGCTGGAGGGCGCGGGTACCGGCGCCTGCAGCATGACCGCTGCGCGGCCTTCGGCCAACAGCGTCTGCCCGTGGATGATGCGGAATGCGTACTGCTGGCTGCCTTCGCCTTCCACCAGCACCTGCGCCTGGCACTCGATTGCGCCGGCCAGGTCGTCGATGCGTGCGACATGCAGCTCGACACCGCGCAGCGCCACCAGCATCCCCGGCTGCGCGGCGCCCCCACTTATGCTTGCGCGCAAGCCACCATGCACGGCCATGGCCTGGGCACCGTACTCGCACAGGTGCACCGCACGCAGGCTGTCGTGCGAGCGCAGGGGATGCGTGGCATCGAGATGATTGAAGGCGCGCAGGTGGATGCCGGCGGCGTCCCACTGCAGCACCTCGTCCCACAGGCACATGCTGCCCTTGTGCGGGATCAGCGCCTCTATTGCGGACCGGCCAATCATGGCTTCGTCGTCAATGCCGACATTGGCTGGCGCGCCACCAGCAGGGCCAGCACGAAGTTGCCGAACACGCCCAGCGCCACGGTCGTGCCGATGGCCTGCAGCACCGGGATGCTGGAGAACGACAGCAGGCAGAACACCAGCAGGGTGCTGGCGCTGCACACCAGCAGCGCGTGCAGGGTGCGCCGCTGCTGCGCGCGCTCGTCGCCGGCGTGCTCGAAGAACAGGGCGTAGTCCAGCCCCAGTCCAGCAGCCAGGATCAGCGCGACCAGATGGAACAGGTTGAGCTCCACCCCGAAGCCACGCAGCACTGCGAGGATGAACAGGGTGGTCAGTGCCATCGGCAGGGCCACACGCCACACGCGCCGGCCCGAGCGCAGCGCCAGCGCCACGGTGGCGAGCAGCAGCAAGGCGGCGGCGGCGAGCGCGCCGAGCACCCGGCTGCGGTACTCGGCGACCAGCGATTCGGATGCCTGTTTCAGGTCCATCAGCTCGGCACCCTGTGCGCCAGCGGCCGCGGCAACCGCGTCAGGATCGGTCAGTCCGGTCACCGCCACCAGTGCGGTGACCTGTTCGGCTCCGCTCAGCAGCAGACCGCCCACGCGCGATTCCAGCGCTGTGCCCGCGAGGTCCTGCGGTCGCAGCGGCGCAGCGGCGCGCGCGGTGGCGACGTCATTGATGAAGGGCTCGAATACGTCGGCGCGGAACGCGGATTCGGCCAACACCGCATCCAGCGTCGCACGCAGCTGGGCATCGCTCGGCAACCGCGCCTGGCGCGCACGCTGGGTCGCGGCGCTGGGTACGGTACGCGCGGCCAGCTCGTAGCCGCTGATCTTGTGCGCCGCCACGAGGCGCTCCAGCGCCGGGACCAGCCGCTCGGAGGCCTGCAGCGCCGCTTCGCTGTCGGGGGCGCGCACCGCGATCACATAGCGCACGTCCGGCGCGCCCAACTCGGTGCGCAGGCGCATGTCGTCGGCCATCCCCCCCGCGGGCACCGGCGTCAGCCTGGACAGGTCGTTCTGCCAGAATCGCCCCGGCGCCAGCACCAGGACCAGCACTGCCAGGCCGGCCAACAGCGCCAATGACCAGCGCGGCCGCGGCAGTCGCGCCGTCCAGTCCTGCAGCCGCCCCAGCAGCACCGAATCGGCAACGTCGCGGGTCACCGGCGCCATCAGCGGCGGCACCAGGAATCGCGTGCACAGCGCGGCCACCGCCAGGCCGACAATCGTGAAGACCGCAAGCTGGCGCAGGCCGTCGACGCCGGACGCAAAAAATGTCAGGTAGGCGATGCAGGTCGACGCCACCCCGGTCGCCAGGGTCGGCCACAATCGGCGCGCACTGTCGGGCGGGGCGATTCCGATGCGCTGGTGGCTGAACAGGTGCACCGGGTAATCCTGGGCCACGCCGATCAGGGTGAAGCCGAATGCCAGGGTGATGCCGTGCACGCTGTCGAACAGCATGACCACCGCGCCGAGTCCGGCCAGCGCGGCCGTACCCAGCGGCAGGGCGCCGAGCAGCAACGTGCGCAGGCTGCGGTAGGCGAGCAGCATCAGCAGCACCAGGCCGGCGCTGCCGATCCCCGCGATGAGCTGCGCTTCGGCGGCGGTGCGGCTGCCGATCTCCACCGAGAATGCGCCCGGTCCCGTCAGCGTGAGCTGTGTCGCGGCCTCGCCTTTCGTGGCGTCGAACGCGGCTTGGACGGCGTCGACCGCCGCCTGCTGGGCGCTGGGATCGAAGCCCGCACTGCGGGTCTGCGCGACCATCAGCGCTTCCTTGCCGTCGGCGTCGAACCACACCTCATGCAGCCGCTGCGGCGAGCCCACCGGCTGCCAGGCCTGCGCCAGCACCAGCGTCTCCAGGGTGGGGTCGGAGGGCAGCAACGGCTCGACCATGGCCGCGGCCGGCGAGCCCAGATCCTGCAACCGCTCCTGCAGTGCCTGGTCCAGGAACTCGGCGTCGAAGCGGTGCGCGTCCAATGTGGGCGACAGCAGGTAGCGGTACGGGCGCAGCGCTTCCGGGAAGTCCTGGAGCGAGACGTCGCTGCCGTTGCTGACCAGCGCGAAGCGATCGTCGCCCGCCAGTAGTTCGCGCATCGCCTGCGACTGCGCCGCCAGGGTTTCGGGGTCGGTTCCGCGCAGCCCGATCAGCAGCAGGCGCGAACCGGGACCTTCGCCCAGCTCATCGATCAGCAGCTTCTGCGCCGGCGTCTGCGCGCTGGGCATGAACTTGCGCAGGTCGCCGCTCAGCTGCAGGTTCGAGCTTACCCACAGGCCGGCAATCACCAGCAGCGCCAGCCAGCCAAAAGCCAGCAGCCACTGCCAACGCGCCAGGGGCATCAGCGTGCGGTGCCGCTGCGGCACAGCGCAGCCAGCGCGACTTCGGTCTGGGCCTGGCCGGCGTCACGCGCGCCGCCGGCCAGCAGGGTGCGCTGCAGCTCCTTGCCGGTGGCCGGCGCGGTTTCAATGCAACGCAGCTCTGCGCCCTGTCCGTAGAGGGTGACGCTGCGCACGCGCTTGGCCAGGGCCGCGTCCTTCGGCGTCATCGCCAGCATCCAGCTCTCGCGGGTGCCGGAAGGCTGCAGGCGGTAATGCTGGTCGACCGTGGCGCGATCGCCGGCCAGCAGGGCGCCAAAGCCCTGCTGCAGGCTGGCCAGCTCCGGCGCGCGCGACAGCGAAAATGTCCGCGCCGCGCGCCCGTCGCGGGCAATGCTGGCCTTGCCGCCGGCAATGGTCGTGGTCTCGGCATACGGCGCGCGCACCTCGCGCACCAGCGTGTCGGCATCCGGGCGCCGGTATTCACCGGCGATACGCAGGGGAGCCTTCAGCAGCGGGGAGCTGCGCACCTCCACGAACGGCGTGCGCGCCGGCACCGGCCGCGCGATCTTCTGCAGGATCCACCCGGCGTCGACTGCCGTTGCGGACTCACTCGCCGTCGCGGGAACCACCTGCGCACTGGCCGCCAGGCCCGCTGCCAGCAGCAATGGCGTCCACGACAGGGATGGAATCTTGGGCATCGGCGTTCCAGAAGGGGAAGAAATTGAACCAGTTGTACGGGGCGCTGCGGGTGTGATGCTCAAGCCTGGCGGCATAACCTGCGATGAGCGTGGCCAACACGGTGGCGCGCTGGGCCCGCGGCATGTCCACGCCGTCGCTGAAACATTCGAACACCAGCTCATACCGGTTACCGCCGCGATAGAGACCGAAAGCCAGCACCACCGGCACTTTCAGCGCTGCGGCGATCATCCACGGGGCGGTTGGGAAGCCCGCGACGCCGCCCAGGAACGGCATGTCCATCGATGGTTCGCCCGGACGCGCCCGATCCACCAGCATTGCGACCAGTGCGCCTTCGTCGGCCGCCTGCTTCATCGACAGCACGATCGAAGGACCATCCTGTCCGGCATCGATGATCCCCGCTGCAAGCTCAGGGTTGAGCGCATCCAGCACGGCGGTCATCGCCGGATTGTGCGTCTTGTCCAGCAGTACCCGCACCTTGACCTCGGGTCGCGCTCGCGACAGCGCGCGCAGCGAGTCGAAACTGCCCAGGTGCGAACCGAACACCAGCACGCCGCGTCCCTGGTCGAGGGCGGCGTGCAGCTCGTCCAAACCGCGCAAATCGACCTCGAATCGCTGCATCTGGCCGGTCAGCATGAACACGCGATCAAGGATGGTGGCGGCGAATGTGTGGATGTGGCGGGCCACGTCGAGCAAGCGCGGAGGGCTCGGCAGCACCCGTGCCAAATAGGAGCGCGACTCGCGCCGCTCCGGCTCACGCATCAGCAGGAAGTACAGGGTGATCGGATACAGGAGCGCGCGCCCGACGGCGCGGCCGCCGTAGCGGGCGATGTTGCGGATCAGCCACAGTGCGAAACGGCCGCCGCCCTCGGGGCGCTGCTTCCAGTCAGCGTTCACGCCGTCTCCGCCGCCAGCACAAGCTCGCCGCTGGCGATCAGCCGCTCACCGTGGTGCACGCGGAACCGCCACCTCGGTGCGGCGCCTTCCAGGCTCACGGTGGCGGTCTGGTCGGGCAGCAGCGGCTGCATGAACTTGACCTGCGGCAGGCGCAGCGCACCCACTGCAACGCCGGATTCGGCTTCGATCGCATCGAGCACGCAGTCCATGACGAGGACGCCTGGAACCACGGGCCTGCCCGGGAAGTGTCCCGGCAGCGATGGATGGTCGAATGGAATCGTGAACTGCACTGCGAATGCTCCTGCCAGCCTGGCAGGATACCGGAGGATCTCCGCAGGCCCGGTTGAGCCGGCGTGCCTGCGTTGCACGCCAAGAGCAGATCTTCCTCGGCCCCACTCTTTCAAAGGGGAAAGGCACGCGCAGCTCGAAACACCCTGTTCGCGTAGATCCGAGCTTGCTCGGATGCTTTGGGTGGCAATCAAGGGCATCCGAGCAAGCTCGGATATACGTGTCCTGGAGGGTTCGGCCATGCCAGGCCACGCCTGCCCGGCTGGACCGTCAGCCGAGCCGACCCCTGCTCAGCGAAGAAGGTCTCGCCAGAAGGCGGGCCCCAGTCGCGCCATCTGGCGCAGGAAGTCGGCGAAATTACGGTACGGGCGCTCGGTGAACACCCGCTTCCGGTACAGGTATTCGGCCGCCATGAAGCCGCCGACGATGCCGTAGTTGAGCAGGTTCGCGAACCACGACCACTGCGCGTTGCTGATCGGCAACGGCGGCTCGATCCCCAGCCGATACAGGAACCCGTCGGGCACGGCGCACATCGCCAGCGCCAGGTTGACCGTGGTCAGCAGCGCCAGCAATCCCGCCCAGGCGGCGGTCAACTGGCGGGTGTAGGCCAGCAGTTGCGGGGTCACCGGCGCGCTGGCCTGGCGATACAGGGCAGTGACGATGCACGTGATCAGCGCCACGCGGCCCCGGCGCAGGCTGCGCCCGAACCACCACGCCAGGATGCCGGTGAACACCACCGGCGGCGCCAGCAGCACCAGC
Organism: Lysobacterales bacterium; assembly: GCA_038233685.1. Taxonomy (GTDB): domain Bacteria; phylum Pseudomonadota; class Gammaproteobacteria; order Xanthomonadales; family Xanthomonadaceae; genus Pseudoxanthomonas_A. Next base: position 10,415 of record JBBSVH010000006.1, read on the forward strand.
ATCGCGTACGGCGTCCCGGCCAGCCACCAGAGGCCGCCCAGGCACGCAACCAGCGCCAGCCAGGCCCAGCGGCGCCGGTGCACCAGTGGCTCCAGCAAGACCAGCAGCACCAGGTTGGCGACCGCCACGGTGGCCAGGACGCGGTCTTCGCGCGCCGCAGCCAGGTGCGCCAGCAGCGGGTAGGCAACTGCCAGCAGGAGCACCGCGACGGTAAGCGCCGCGGGAGTCCTGGCGGTCTGCGGCTCAGGCGGCCTTGTTGGCTTCGACATGCGCCGACAGGGCACGCAGCGAAGCGAAGATCACCCGGTTCTGTTCATTGTCCGAGCGCAGCTGGAACCCGTAGCGGGTGCTGATGGCCAGCGCCAGCTCCAGCGCGTCGATCGAGTCCAGGCCCAGCCCGGTATTGAACAGCGGCGCCTCTGGGTCGATCGCCGACGCTTCCACGTCCTCCAGGTTCAGGCTTTCGACCAGGAGTTGCGCCAGCTCGTGCTCGGCGGCAGTTTGACTCGACATGCAGGTGCTTCCTCATCAGGCAGGGGCGACACCATCCGGTATCGGCGGCGCATAAGCAACCGGCTTCGACGGGCGCCGCGTTATCATGCGCGCCCGTTACGCAATGAATTGTATGGCCCAGCCGCGCATGACCGCAGACGAACACGCGAGTGCAGCTCCCGGCCGACCGACGTCGGTCATGGGCCAGCCTCAAGGCCGCACGCTCTGCCCTCGCAGGCTCGGCACGTGAGCATCCGCATGGCCCCGGTCAGCCTCCGCAGCTCGCACCCGCACCTGGGCGTGGACTATCTGGAGGCAGGCGAGCTGCCGGGCGCGCTGCTGGACGACGGCGTGCTGGCGACTTTCGCCTTCGGCAGCGAAGCGCCCTGCCACGACGATCCGCGCTACCTGCGCGTGCCGCTGCAGCCGCACAGCGGAAACCCGCTGGAAGTCTGGCGCGCCACCGGCCCGGTCACCTGCGGACGCGATGGTCCGATCGCCTGGTCCACCGATGGCCACCTGTCCTTCGGGGCGATCGAAGTGGAGGAGGCCGAGATCGGCATCGAGGCGGCGGCGGCAAGCGCCTATGCCCAGGCCATCGACTTCGTCCGCCACAGCGGCACCCCGCAGCTGCTGCGCATCTGGAACTACCTGGACGCGATCACCCTGGGCGAAGGCGACGCCGAGCGCTACCGCCAGTTTTGCGTGGGCCGCGCGCGGGGCATGGGCGACTTCGACGCCTCGCGGCTGCCGGCGGCCACCGCCATCGGGCGCTGTGACGACCGTCGCGTGATCCAGGTGTACTGGCTGTCGGCCGTCGCTTCGGGCACGCCGGTGGAAAACCCGCGCCAGGTCAGCGCCTACCGCTACCCGCGCCAGTACGGCAAACAGGCGCCGAGCTTTGCCCGGGCGATGTTGCCGCCGCCCGGCGGCAATATGCCGCTGCTGCTTTCCGGCACCGCCAGCGTGGTCGGACACGCCTCCCAGCACGAGGGCGAACTGCTCGCCCAGCTGGAAGAAACCTTTGCCAACTTCGATGCGCTGCTACAGGCGGCGCGGCAACAGGCGCCGGCCCTGCCTGAGGCATTCGGACCGGGAACCCGCCTCAAGGTGTACGTGCGCGACCGCAGCGACATGCCGCTGGTGGCCGAGGCCCTGGAGCAGCGCTTTGGCGACCGCGTGCCGCGCATCCTGCTGCACGCGGCGATCTGCCGCCGCGAACTCAGCCTCGAAATCGACGGCGTCCACGGCTGAGCGACCACGCGTGTGGCTAGGACGGGGACCTGCCGGAGCGGGCCATGCCCGCGAAAGCTTCCTCCAGTGACATCCACGTGAAGCGCGCGGGCCCGCCGCGCTATTGCAGGAATGCCTGGCCCCGCCTGGAACCGCACGCGGTCACTACAGTCCCTGCAACAACCCCAGCAGCGCGACGCGCGGCAGCTTGCCGGCGTCGCTTCGTGGCAGCGCCGCGACAAGCTTGAGCGGGCGCGGCAGGAATACCGGATCCACGCTTTCGCGAAGCGCGGCCAGGATCGTCGCCTCATCCAGCGTGGGCGCCACCACCACCGCGGCGACCCGCCCGACAGTCTGGCCCCGGCCAGCATCGAGCTGCAGCATCACCCCGTCGATCACGCCGGGGATGGCCAGCAGGCGCCGGGTCAGGTCCCCCAGCGAAGCGCGCTTGCCGGCAATTTCCAGCAGGTCGGCCTGGCGTCCACGGAGGTGGAAGCGCCCGTCTTTCTCTACTTCCACCAGGTCGGCCAGGGCTACCGGCACGGGCAGGTGGGCGGCATGCACCAGCGCCCCGTCCGGGCGCGGCTGTACCCGAACCCCGGCCAGCGGCGTCCACGCGGTTTCGAACGCGGTCCGCCGGCGGGCGATGATGCAGGTCTCGGTGGAACCGAACATCTCGCGCACCTCGCAGCCAAAGCGGCCTTCGGCGGCGAGCGCAAGCTCCATCGACAGCGGCGCCGTGGCCGAGACAATGCCGCACAGCGGTGGGAGCTCCACGCCAGACTGGACCAGCGCGCGCAGATGCACCGGAGTGGTCGCCAGCAGGCGCGGCTCCGGAGTCTCGGCCAGCGCGCGGGCCACGTCACCCGGGAAGAACGGTCGCGCCGCATGCACGGCCGCCGGACCGATCAGCGGCAACAGCACCGAAAGCTCCATTCCGTACATGTGCTGCGGCGGCACCGTGGCCACCACGCGGGGCTGGTCGCCGGCCGGCCACAGGTCACGCAGTGCAGCCAGGTTTTGTGCGGTGCTGGTGCGAAAACCGGCCCAGGTCTTTGGGTTGGGTGTCGGCGCCCCGGTACTGCCAGAAGTGAAGCCGATTGCCACCACCGCGGCGTCCACGATCATTGGCGCGGGGCCGTCGAGTTCGGGCAGCGCCGCCGGAATCTGCCAGTAGCGCGGCGGCAGCAGCGATAGCGGCCCGTCGCCCAGCGTGTAGCTGTCCGGGTACTGTTCAAGCACGTCGCCGACCACCGCCGGTGCGCGCGAAGACGGCAGCAGGGTGACCTGCCCGCGCAGCGCGACCGCACAGAAGGCGACCAGGAAGCGGTAGCGGTCATCGCACAGATTGACCGCATGGCGTCCGGCCGGCAGGACCTCCGCCAGGCCGCGCACGTGGGCCAGGAAGCGGTCCAGCGAGTGCGATTGGCCTGCTTCAAATGCAAGGATGCGCTCGCCGGGCCCGCTCGAAAGCGGCTGCCCGCCCGACGCAGCGGTGGAATGTACGACGGCGGACATGCGGCGGCTTTCTCCCGGAGCTGCACGTGCTGGCGCAGCTTTTGTTGGTCAGTGGCGAGCGGCGCGGCAAGCGCGAACTGTGCGGGCGATTGTGTCGGAAATGGGCAGTTGAAGGAAACGGCAAGGGTTCATCTGGCCCAGGTGCGGCCCGCGCATCAGACCCGGGGCCGACTGCTAGAGTTGCCGCCCGTCAATTGACCCAAACGGATCATCCATGCGCCCTGGTTTCTCCCCGCTGCTGTTGCCGGCGCTGCTGTTGGTGGTCTTGCTGCCACTTGCCCGGCCCGTCGCCGCCCAGGCGCCGGCGGCGCTGACCATCGAACAGGTCATGGCTGACCCGGACTGGATCGGACCGGCATTGGGCGATGCGTGGTGGGCGTGGGACGGACAGCGCGTGCAGTACGAACTCAAGCGCAGGAACAGCGCGGTTCGCGACACCTTCGAGCAGCCGGTCGCTGCGGGCGTGGCCCGCCAGGTCGCCGACGACGCCCGCGCATCGCTGGACGCCGCCGATCCGGTTTATGACGCGCGCCGCGAGCGCATGGTGTTCATCCGCAACGGCGACGTCTTCGTGCGCGACCTGCGCAGCGGCGCGCTGCAGCAGCTGACCCGCAGCAACGATGACGAGTCACAGCCGCGCTTTGCCACCGGCGGCGGCGTGATCTGGCGCGTGGACAACCAGTGGTACCGCTGGAGCGCGGCGGGCGGCGTGACCCAGGCGGCGCTGCTCAAGGCGGAAAAAGATCCGGCCGCCGCACCCGAAGCCGACGCGCTGCGCGAGCAGCAGCTGCGCACGATTGAAACTCTGGCGCGTGACCGCGCCCGGCGCGAGGCGCTGCGCAAGCAGGGCGAGACCTGGCGTCGCGCCGACCCGACCCGCGCCCCCGCACCGGTATACCTGGGCGACAAAGTCGAGATCGTCGACAGCGCCCTGTCGCCGAACGGACGCTGGCTGGTGGTGGTGACCACTGTCAAGGACGCCGAGGCCGGCAAGGCCAGCCAGATGCCGAAGTACATCACCGAGTCCGGCTATGAGGAGTTCCAGGAGGCCCGCACCCGGGTCGGCCGCAACGCCCCCCTGGCGCATACGCTGTGGCTGGCGGATGTGGAGGCCGGCACCGCTTCCAAGCTGAAGTTCGACGCCTTGCCGGGCATTGGCCAGGACCCGCTGGCCACCCTGCGCAAGCAGGCCGGCAAGGATCCGCTCAAGGGCGACCGCGCGGTGCGAATCGAAACCGACGGCGACGGCAGCGGCCCGGCCATGCACTGGAGCGCCGACGGCAGCCGCATCGCCCTGCTGGTGCGCGCAGTGGACAACAAGGATCGCTGGATCGTTTCCATTGCTCCGAACGCTGCCGCTGATCCGGCCAAGGCCGCGCTGCAGGTGCGCCACCGCCTGACCGACGACGCCTGGGTGAACTGGAACTTCAACGAGTTCGGCTGGCTGCCCGACAGCCAGACCCTGTGGCTGCTGTCCGAGCAGTCCGGCCATGCGCACCTCTACACCCAGCGCGGCAGCGAGCGGCCGCGACAGCGAACCAGCGGCGAGTGGGAAGTCTCGTCGCCTGCGCTGTCCGCCGACGCCGCCGGGTTCCTGTTCCTGTGCAACCGCCAGCAGCCCGGCCGCTACGAAGTGTGCGCGCTGGACCTTGGCAGCGACGCGGTGCGTGAGCTGACCACGCTGCAGGGCGTGGAGGGCTTCAGCCAGTCGCCCGACGGCACGCAACTGCTGGTGCGGCATTCGCGCAGCTACCTGCCGGCGCAGCTGAGCGTGGTGGCCAGCAAGGGCGGCGAAGCACGCCGGCTTACCGATACGCGCAGCGCCGCGTTCAAGGCGCGGGAATGGATCGACCCGGAAATGGTGCAGGTGCCGTCGCGCCACGGCGCCGGCACGGTGTGGGCCAAATACTACGGGCCAAGCGTGCGCGAGGCGGGCCGGCGCTACCCGGTCGTGTTGTTCGTCCACGGCGCCGGCTACCTGCAGAACGTGCACCAGCGCTACCCGGTCTATTACCGCGAGCAGATGTTCCACAACCTGCTGGTGCAGAAGGGCTACATCGTGCTGGACATGGACTATCGCGGCAGCGCCGGCTACGGGCGCGACTGGCGCACCGCGATCTACCGCAACATGGGTCATCCGGAGCTGGAGGATTACCTGGACGGCCTCGACTGGCTGGTCCAGAACCGACAGGGCGACGTCGACCGCGCCGGCATCTACGGCGGCTCCTACGGCGGCTTCCTGACCTTCATGGCGCTGTTCCGCGAGCCCGGCACGTTCAAGGCCGGTGCCGCGCTGCGTCCGGTGGTCGACTGGACCCAGTACAACCACGAATACACCAGCAACATCCTCAACACGCCGGAACTCGACCCCGAGGCGTACCGGAGGTCGTCGCCGATCGAATACGCGGCCGGGCTGCAGGACCATCTGCTGATTGCCCACGGCATGGTCGACGACAACGTGTTTTTCAAGGACTCGGTGCTGCTGACCCAGAAGCTGATCGAGCTGCACAAGGACAATTGGCAGATCGCACCGTATCCGCTCGAACCCCACTCGTTCACCCGCGCCGATTCCTGGCTGGACGAGTACAAGCGCGTGCTCAAACTATTCGAGGAGAACCTGAAATGAGCGGCCTGCCTCCACCGGTCCCTGCGGCCGAGGCCGTGCCGCGTCGACCCGGCGCTTCCTTCGTCACCGTGCTGGCCTGGGTGTCGCTCGTGGCCGGCGGGCTCGGCGTCATGTACAGCGTGGTCCAGCTGCTGACCGGGCTGTTCGTACCCGATTTCCAGATGCAGATGCTGAACCCGACCGGTGCCGCGCTGCCACCGCTTCCGCCGATGATGCACTGGATCTACGCGAACACGGTGTCGCTCGCGCTGGGCTCGCTGCTGATGTCTGCGGCGCTGGTAGCCGTTGCGCGCGGGCTTCTGCATCGCCGCGAGTGGGCCCGCCTCGGTTTCATCGCCCTGCTGGTGCTCGGCACCCTGTGGCAGCTGGGCATGGTGTGGATGGTCCCGCAGATCATCGAGGGCACGCTGGCGGTGCAGATGGCGGTGTTGCCGCCCGGCGAGCTGGACGAGCTGGGCGGATTCATGGAGTCGATGACGACCATGTTCACGGTCGTGGCCGCGGTGGTGGTCCTGGTGTTCACCGCGCTGCATGCGTGGATCGTGTGGAAGCTTTACACCGCAGAGGTCCGCGCGGAGTTCGATCACTGAACCGCTGCCGTGGTCGGGCAAGGATCCAGCAGGCACGTCGCGGCCCGGTTTCAGCAGGGCCTGCGTCCCGCGACTTTGTGATGGGAGCAGCCGCCAGCCGCGAGCCGTCCTCCGGAAGTTGAAGCACCGCAGTGCATTTGCTGCTGGACGCCGCTTCCATGCATTTTCGTCCGCTATCTCCGCTTGCCCTCGGACCTTGCCGGGCTCGCCGCTAGAATGCAGCCATGACTATTCTGCACGGCACGTCCACGGATGATTTTGATCGCGTCCGCGCCTATCTGGTCGACCTGCAGGCGCGGATCTGCGCCGCCATCGAAACCGCCGATGGCGGTGCGCGCTTCGTCGAGGACCGCTGGACCCGCGGGGAAGCCTCCGCGGTAGCCGGCGCCACGCCGACCCTTGGCGGCGGCGGACGCACGCTGATCCTGCGCGACGGCGCCGTGTTCGAACAGGCCGGCGTTGGTTTTTCCGACGTCTCCGGAACCACGCTTCCCCCGTCAGCGACCGCGGCGCGTCCCCAGTTGGCCGGTGCCTCGTGGCGCGCGGTAGGCGTGTCGCTGGTGTTCCATCCGGCCAACCCGCACCTGCCTACCACCCATGCCAACGTGCGCCACTTCCGCGCCGAGCGCGACGGCCAGGTGGTGGCCTCGTGGTTCGGCGGCGGATTCGACCTCACCCCGTTCTATCCGGTGGATGAGGACGTGCTCCACTGGCACCGCACCGCGCGCACGCTGTGCGAGCCGTTCGGCGGGCAGGAACGCTACTACGCCCACAAGCGCTGGTGCGATGAATATTTCTTCATCCGCCATCGCAATGAGACACGTGGTGTCGGCGGGCTGTTCTTCGACGACCTGGATGCGGATTTCGAGCGCGACTTCGCCTACCAGCGTGCCGTAGGCGACGGTTTCCTCGACGCCTACCTGCCCATCGTCCAGCGCCGAAGGGACACGCCATTCGACCAGGCGCAGCGCGAGTTCCAGCTGTACCGGCGTGGCCGCTACGTCGAGTTCAACCTGGTCTACGACCGCGGCACGCTGTTCGGCCTGCAGAGCGGCGGGCGCGCCGAGTCGATCCTGATGAGCCTGCCGCCGCGGGTGCGCTGGGAGTACGGCTTCGATCCAGACCCGGGCAGCGCCGAGGCACGCCTGCAGGACTACCTGCGCCCGCGCGACTGGCTGGTCGAGTTGGCGTAAGCGCCATCGATGAACCTCAGCATGTCCCATCGACATTGGCTATTGCGGCGAAGGCATCGGGCTGCCTGATTCCTCACACGTGAATCGTGGCGCAGGCCAGACCCGTGGCGTTGCGATGCTCGCGCCCCGCCGTCGTTCGCACTGGGTCGCAGGTAAAAAAAAGCCCCGCAAACCAGGGGGAGGTCGGCGGGGCCAGGGAACTGGGCCTGGGGAGAGGCCTTCGTTCCGAGATCTGCTCCAGGGGAGGGAGAGATCGGCGACAGACCTTGCATCTGTCGAGGGCTATGAAACCACTCGCGGCATGGACAGATCGTGAAGACTGGCGTTAAGAATCCGTGCGAATTTAGCGCTGATTCACGCTCTGGAACGCAGCAGCGCCGCGCGCTTTTTCGGGCCACGGCCGACCTGTTACGTAAGCTGCGGAAAAGCAAAGCGATTCGGTGCCAGCCAAGGCTAGTGGGCCTCGTCCCAGTTGTCCCCGGTGCCGCTGTCGACCACCAGTGGAACGGAGAGTTGTGCCGCGCCGCACATCAGCGAGGTCACCTCGGCCAGCAGGGGCTCGACGAAGCCGGCGTCGACCTCGAACACCAGTTCGTCGTGCACCTGCATGATCATCAGCGCGCGGTCCGCGTAGTCCGCCAGCCAGGCGTCCACGCTGACCATGGCCCGCTTGATGATGTCCGCCGCCGTGCCCTGCATTGGCGCGTTGATCGCGGCGCGCTCGGCGCCCGCCCGCTGGCCCTGCGTGCCCTTGCTGATGAAGTCCAGGTACAGGCGCCGGCCGAACACGGTCTCGACGTAGCCCTGTTCGCGCGCCTGCTGCCGGGTCCGCTCCATGAAGTCGCGCACGCCCGGATAGCGGCTGAAGTACAGCGCGATGTAATCCTGGGCCTCGCCGCGGCCGATCCCCAGCTGCCGCGCCAGGCCGAAGGCGCTCATGCCGTACATCAGGCCGAAGTTGATCGCCTTGGCCGCGCGACGTTCGCTATCGGTGACCTCCTCCAGAGGGCGTCCGAACACCTCGGCCGCGGTGGCCCTGTGGACGTCGGCGTTCGAGGCGAATGCGCTCACCAGCCCCGGGTCCTGCGACAGGTGGGCCATGATCCGCAGCTCGATCTGCGAGTAGTCGCAGGCCACGATCCTGCGCCCGGGCGGGGCCACGAAGGCCTTGCGGATGCGCCGCCCGTCCTCGGTGCGGATCGGGATGTTCTGCAGGTTGGGATCGGACGAGGACAGCCGCCCGGTGGCGGCGCCGGCCTGGTGGTAGCTGGTGTGCACGCGGCCGGTGGCCGGATTGACCATGTCCGGCAGCTTGTCGGTGTAGGTGCTGCGCAGTTTCGCCAGTCCGCGGTATTCCAGGATCACCTGCGGCAGCTCGTGCAGGTCGGCGATCGCCGCGAGTGCCTCTTCGTTGGTGGAAGGTTGGCCGGAGGGCGTCTTCACCATCACCGGCAGCTTGAGCTCCTCGAAGAGCAAGGCGCCCAGCTGCTTGGGCGAATCCAGGTTGAAGCTGTGCCCGGCCAGTTCTGTGGCCTTCTGCTGCGCAGCCAGCATGCGCTTGCCCAGATCGACCGACTGCCGGCGCAGCTCGTCGCCGTCGATCATCACCCCATTGGCCTCGATCCGCGCCAGCACCGGCACCAGCGGCATCTCGATCTCGCGATAGACCCGCTGCAGGGCCGGTTCGGCCTCGAGTTTCGGCCACAGCGTGCGGTGCAGGCGCAGGGTGATATCCGCGTCTTCGGCGGCGTAGCGGGTGGCGTCGTCCAGCGCCACCTGCGAGAACAGGATCTGCTTGGCACCCTTTCCGGCCACCTCCTCGTAGCGCACGGTCTCGTAGCCCAGGAAACGCCTGGCCAGGCTGTCCATGTCGTGGCGGCTGCTGCCTGAATTGAGCACGAAGCTCTGCAGCAGCGTGTCGTCGGCGTAGTTCACCACCTCCACTCCATGGCGGCGCAGCACGTGCAGGTCGTACTTGCCGTTCTGCCCGATCTTGCGGATTCCCGGGTCGGCCAGCACCGGCGCCAGTGCAGCAAGAGCGATCTCGCGGTCCAGCTGCTCGGGCGCCCCGGGATACTCGTGGGCCAGCGGCATGTAGGCCGCCTTGCCCGGCTCCACCGACAGGCTCAGTCCGACCAGGTTCGCCTGCATCGGATCCAGGCTGTCGGTTTCACAGTCCAGCGAAAATTCGCTGCTCTGCTGCAGGCGCGCGATCCACGTCTCGAGCTGTGCGTGGGTCAGAACCGTCTCGTATTCGCCCTTGGCCGAGAGCGCGGGGTCCAGTGCCGGAAGCGGCTCGGGCGGCGCGGAAACAAACCCGCGACCCCGCGCGCGCGCCGGCTCCTTCTCCGCGGCGCTGGCGGCTCCGCTACCGTCCAGATCCTTCAGCGCCTGATGGAGTCCATAGCGCGCATACAGCGTGCGTAGCGCCTCGGCGTCGCGCTCGCGCAGGCCCAGGCTTTGCGCGTCGCCGTCCAGCGCCACGTCGGTCTTGATCGTCACCAGTTCGCGATTCAACGGCAGCCGATCCAGCGCCGCACGCAGGTTGTCGCCGATCTTGCCCTTGATGCTGTCGGCATTGGCCATCACGCCGTCCAGCGTTGCGTATTCGGCCAGCCATTTGGCGGCGGTCTTGGGTCCGCACTTGTCGATCCCGGGAACGTTGTCGACGCTGTCGCCCATCAGCGCCAGCAGGTCGACGATCTGGTTGGGCAGCACGCCGAACTTGGCGAGGACCGATTCGTCGGAATCCAGGCGGCTGCCGCTCATGGTGTTGACCAGGGCCACGCCTGCGCGCACCAACTGGGCGAAATCCTTGTCGCTGGTGGAGATGGTGACGTCGATACCGTCGCGGCAGGCCTGCAGCGCGAGAGTGCCGATCACGTCGTCGGCCTCAACGCCTTCCACGCGCAGGATCGGCATGCCCAGCGCTGCGACGATGTCGCACATCGGCTGCACCTGCGTGCGCAGGTCGTCCGGCATCGGCGGGCGGTTGGCCTTGTACTGCGGATACAGATCGTCACGAAAGGTCTTGCCCGGCGCATCGACCACGAAGGCCAGGTACTCCGGGTTTTCCTTCAGCGTCGCCCGCAGCATGTTGACCACGCCGAACAGCGCGCCGGTGGCCTCGCCAGCGGCATTGGTCAGCGGCGGAAGCGCATGGAAAGCGCGATACAGGTAGCTGGAACCGTCGATCAATACGAGTCTTGGCATGGGCCGATTCTACGCCGGCCCTCTCACACCCGCTTATCGCGTCGCGCCCATACTTGAGGATCGCCCGACCCGAGGAAGCCCGATGAAACAGGTGTTCTTGCCGCTGCTGCTGGCGCTGGCCGGATGTGCAACGGCCGGTTCCGGTTCCGATCCTGCAGCCGAGCTCGCTGGTGCGCAGGTGGCGGTCCGCACCGAAGCCAACGGCGACGTGATCGAGGAATACCGCGTCGGCACGCAGCTGCGCATGGTCAAGGTGACGCCGGTGCGCGGTGCGCCCTATTACCTGATGGACCGCGACGGCGATGGCCGCATGGACGAACCCGGCGACGGTGTTTCTCCGGTGTACTGGAAGCTCTACGGCTGGTGATCGACCCGTGTCTTTTCTAGAGCTGTAGATCCGGGCGTGCTCGCATGCCGTTGCGCCTTGCGGCTGTAGATCCGAGCTTGCTCGGATGCCGTTGCGCCTTGCTGCGGTTGTAGATCCGAGCTTGCTCGGTTGCCGTTGCTCGAAAAGCATCCGGGCGGAGCGTTGTTTGCGGCCGCCAGCTACAGGCATCCGAGCAAGCTCGGATCTACGGCGGATGGTTTAGGAGCATCCGAGCAAGCTCGGATCTACGGCGGATGGGCTGGAGCAATACGGGCAGCCTCCTTTGCAATTGCACGCACGGATGTCGAGCGCGGCGCACGGCGCCCTACACAAACCGGTCAAGCTGTGGACAGGTTGGCATACGCGAGGACCAGCCACTTGCTGCCTTCGGCATCGAAATTCACCTGCACGCGGGCATGCGCGCCGGTGCCTTCGTAGTCGGTGACCACGCCGGATCCGAATTTCAAGTGGCTGACGTTCTGCCCCAGCCGCAGCGTCGGCGCTTCCATCGCGGCGTGTCCGTAATTGCGCGGTGCACTTGAAGACAGCGCGCGTGCCGGCGGAGCCTTTGGGCGCACTTCGTGCAGCAGCTGCGGCGGGATCTCGCGCAGGAACCGCGACGGAATCCCGTACATGTCCTGGCCGTGGATGCGCCGCGCCTCGGCATGGGTCAGGACCAGCTTCTGCCGTGCGCGGGTCAGCCCCACGTAGGCCAGGCGTCGCTCTTCTTCCAGGCGCCCGCTTTCGTCCAGCGACTTGTTGCTGGGGAACAGACCTTCCTCCAGGCCCACCAGGAACACCAGCGGGAACTCCAGGCCCTTGGCCGAGTGCAGGGTCATCAGCTGCACGCCGTCTTCGTCAGCCTGGGCCTGGCCTTCGCCGGCCTCGAGCGATGCGTAGGCGAGAAAGGCGACCAGCTCGTTCATGCCGGCGGTCTCTTCGTCGTCGCGGCGCACGAAGCGCGAGGCCACCGACACCAGTTCGTCGAGGTTGTCGGTGCGCGAATCCAGCTGGCCCTTGCTTTCGTTGAGGTAGTGCTCGCGCAGGCCCGAGCGCGCCAGCACATGGTCGATCTTGTCTTTCAGTTCGAGCTCGGCCATCTCCGCGCACAGCAGCTCGACCAGGGTGATGAAACCGGCCAGCGCGTTGCGCGCGCGCCCGGCCAGCTCGGTACCGACCGACAGCTGGCGCGAGGCCTCGAACAGCGGCAGCGACAGCGTGCGCGCGCGCTTGCGTACTTCGTCCAGGGTGCGGCCGCCGATGCCGCGCGTCGGCGTATTGACCGCGCGCTCGAACGCGGCGTCGTCGTCGCGGTTGGACACCAGGCGCAGGTAGGCGAGGGTGTCCTTGATTTCGGCACGCTCGAAGAAGCGCATGCCGCCATACACGCGGTACGGAAGCTGCTCGGCCAGCAGTGCTTCTTCCAGGGCGCGTGACTGGGCGTTGCTGCGGTAGAGCACGGCGGCGTCGCCATGACTGCCCCCGTCGCGCACCCACTGGCGGATGCGTTCGACCACGAAGCGCGCTTCGTCGATTTCGTTGTAGGCCGCGTACACGTCGATCGGATCGCCGTCGCCGGTGTCGGTCCACAGCTGCTTGCCGATGCGGCCCGGGTTGTGCGCGATCACCGCGTTGGCCGCGCCCAGGATGTTGGCGCTGGAGCGGTAGTTCTGCTCCAGGCGGATGGTCTGCGCGCTGCCGCCGTCGCCACCGCCGAAGTCCTTGAGAAAGCGCTGCACGTTCTCGACCTTGGCGCCGCGCCAGCCATAGATCGCCTGGTCGTCGTCGCCGACCACGAACACGTGCCCCGTGTCACCGGCCAGCACGCGGATGAACGCGTACTGGATGCTGTTGGTGTCCTGGAACTCGTCCACCAGGATTTCGCGGAAGCGCGAGCGGTAGTGCGTAAGCAGCGCGCTGTTGTCGCGCAGCAGTTCGTGCGAACGCAGCAGCAGTTCGGCGAAGTCCACCAGGCCGGCGCGGTCGCAGCGCTCCTGGTACAGCGCATAGGCGCGGCGCAGGGTGTCGGTCCACGGGTCGTCGCCGGGCTGGATGTGTTCGGCGCGTCGGCCTTCGTCCTTCTGCGCGTTGATCCACCAGGCGATCTGCCGAGGCGGGAACTTCCCGTCGTCCAGCTCCAGCTGCTGCACCACGCGCTTGACCAGGCGCAGCTGGTCGTCGCTGTCCAGCACCTGGAAGCTTTCCGGCAGTTTCGCCTCCTGCCAGTGCAGGCGCAGCAGGCGGTGGGCCAGTCCATGGAAGGTGCCGATCCACATGCCGCGGCTGCCGCTCGAAAGTTGCGCAGCGGCGCGATGGCGCATCTCGCCGGCGGCCTTGTTGGTGAAGGTCACCGCGAAGATGCCGTGGCAGGGCACGCCGTGGACTTCGTTGAGCCAGGCGATGCGGTGGGTCAGCACGCGGGTCTTGCCGGACCCGGCGCCCGCCAGGACCAGGTAGTGGCCGGGGGGGGCGGACACCGCTTCACGCTGGGCCGGGTTCAAGTCATCGAGCAGGTGCGACACGTCCATGGCGCACAGTTTAACCGGGGGCTACGGCCCGAATCCGGTGAGCGTGCCTGCTGCCGCCGAGCGCCGTGCTTGCCCCTGTCCGCGAAGGCGAAGGCGAAGGCCCGGCCCAGGGCCGGTACAGGCCCATCTCCCAATCCAGAGTCCGCGCCTGCGCTTTACGGGGCAGCGTTCGATCGGCCGATGCGAGCCCAACGCTGGCACGGATGATGGATCAATCGCTGCGTACATCCGCACAGCTCGCTCGGTCACCTATCGCGGGGCAACCGCGTTCCCTGTGCCAATTCGAGCCGGCGTGTTTTCCGCAGCCGTCACGCCGGGCCGATCGCTGGATGCACCGCTGCCTTGCCCTTGTGGCTGCCCACGTGCATCAGCTTATCGGTCCAGGCGATGCCGATGGCCGAGATGATGAAGACGGTGTGGATGATGGTCTGCCACAGGACACCGGTGGCGGTCACGGTGTTGCAGATCTTCTCGCGGGAACTCGGGTCGGCCGCCATGAGTGCCGCTTTGGCGGCGATGGCCTCGACCGTGCCGCAAAAGGGCAGCACGCCCAGCCCGTTGGCTTCAATGAACGTCTTCAGCAGGTGGATCGAGGAGATGCCGATGATCGCCATGGCCAGCTTGACCTTGAGCACCGAGGCGTTGACGTGGCTCAGCCACTCGGGCTGGTCCGGATGCCCTTCCAGTCGCAGCCGCGAGACGAAAGTCTCATAGCCGCCCACGATCACCATCATCAGCAGGTTGGAGATCATGACCACGTCGATCAGGCCCAGCACGATCAGCATGATCTCCTGCTCGCCGAGATTGACGATGTCGCTGGCCAGGTGCAGCAGCTCCTTGCCGAACAGGAACACGTACAGGCCCTGGGCAATGATCAGCCCCAGGTACAGCGGCAGCTGCAGCCAGCGCGAGCTGAAGATCAGGGCCGAAAGCGGGCCCAGGCGCGGAGGCGGGATCAATGACATGGGCTCAGGACGGACCGTTGCAAACGATGCGGCAGGGTAGCGGGCGTCGCCGGGCATGCCAAGCACGACGCAGCGTTAGACTCGTCGACCCGCCCGCAGGAGCACCACCGTGATCGACCTCTATTACTGGCCCACCCCCAACGGCCACAAGGTCACCCTGCTGCTCGAGGAGCTGGCCGAGACCGGCGACGCGCTGGAATACTCGATCAAGCCGGTCGATATCGGCGCCGGCGACCAGTTCAAGCCGGAATTCCTGGCGATCTCGCCCAACAACAGGATGCCGGCGATCGTCGACCACGCCCCGGCCGACGGCGGCGCCCCGCTCAGCGTGTTCGAATCCGGCGCGATCCTGCTGTACCTGGCCGACAAGACCGGCCGCTTCATCCCGCAGGACGTGCGCGGGCGCGCCGCCGCGCTGGAATGGCTGTTCTGGCAGATGGGCGGACTGGGGCCGATGAGCGGGCAGATGGGCCACTTCCACGTGTATGCGCCGGAAAAGATCGGCTACGCGATGGACCGCTACCGCAACGAAACCCGGCGCCTGCACGGCGTGCTCGACAAGCGCCTGGGCGAAAGCACGTTCCTGGCCGGTGATGACTATGGCATCGCGGACATGGCCAGCTACCCGTGGATCGACGTGTATCCCAACCTGCCGCCTGACTTCGCAGCATTCCCCAACATCAAGCGCTGGCACGAAGCCATCGCCGCGCGTCCGGCCACGCAGCGCGCCTATGCCTGGAGCGCGAAGGTCAATCCGCAGGGCAGTAAACCGCTGAGCGAGGAACAGCGACGCAACCTGTTCGGCACTCCCTCGAAGTAAGCACGGCTACGCCGACCACAGGAACCTCCATGCGCCTTGCAGTGACCACGCTCTTGATGACTTTCGCCAGCATGACCCTCGCCAGCACCTCCATCGCCGCACCGCCGCCTTCGCGGCCGCTCACCCTCGAAGCCATCACCGGGAGCGCGCCGCTTTCGGGCCCCACGCTGATCAAGCCCAAGGTGGCGCCCGACGGCAGCCGCGTGAGCTTCCTGCGGGGCAAGGAAAGCGACCGAGACCAGCTCGACCTGTGGGCCTACGACGTGGCCAGCGGGCAGACCCGCATGCTGGTGGACTCCAAGGTCCTGCAGCCAGGCAAGGAAACCCTGAGCGATGCGGAGAAGGCGCGGCGCGAGCGCCAGCGCACGGCGGCGCTGTCGGGCATCGTGGACTATCACTGGGCACCGGATGCGAAGGCCCTGCTGTTCCCGCTGGGCGGCGAGCTGTACCTCTACGACTTGGCGAAGAACGGTCCAGACGCGGTACGCAAGCTGACCGATGGCGGCGGCTTCGCCACCGATCCCAAGGTTTCGCCGCAGGGCCGTTTCGTGAGCTTCATCCGCGACCGCAACCTGTGGGTGATCGAGCTGGCCAGCGGCCGCGAAATCCGGCTCACCTCCGATGGGTCGGAGGTGATCGGCAACGGCGTGGCCGAATTCGTCGCCGATGAGGAAATGAATCGCCACACCGGCTACTGGTGGGCACCTGACGATTCGGCCATCGCCTTTGCCCGCATCGACGAATCGGGGGTGCCGGTGCAGAAGCGCCACGAGGTGTATCCGGACCGCACCGAGGTGGTGGAGCAGCGCTATCCGGCCGCGGGAGAACCCAACGTAGAGGTGAAGCTTGGCGTCGTCGCACCAACCGCCGGTGCGACACCACAATGGATCGACCTGGGGGCGGAGCAGGACATCTACCTGGCGCGGGTGGACTGGCGCGATCCCACGCACCTCAGCTTCCAGCGGCAGTCGCGCGACCAGCACACGCTGCAGCTGATCGAAACCGATCTGGGCGATGCTGAGCAACGCACCCTGGTCACCGAATCCTCGCGCACCTGGGTGCCGCTGCACGACGGGCTGCGCTTCCTCGACGACGGTTCCTTGCTGTGGATGTCCGAGCGCGACGGCCACAGCCACCTGTACCTGCTGGACGCGGACGGCACGCCGCGTCGGCAGCTCACCGCGGGCGACTGGGATGTGGAAGACGTGGAGGCGGTGGACGACGCCTATGTGTACTTCACCGCCACCCGCGAATCTCCCCTGGAGCGGCACGTCTACCGCGTCGGCCTGGCCGGGGGGGATGTGCAGCAACTTTCACAGGCCCCCGGGATGCACGGCGCCGACTTCGACAAGCGCGCAAGCATCTATGTCGACAGCTGGTCCAATACCGGCATGCCGCCGCAGGTCGAACTGTTCAAAGCGGACGGCACCCGCCTGGCCAGCCTGCTCGACAACGACCCGAACAACCCCGATCACCCGTACGCGCAGTTCCGGCAGGCACACCGTCCCACCGAGTTCGGCACGCTGCTGGCGGCCGACGGACGCACGCCGCTGCACTACAGCCTGATCAAGCCAGCGGGATTCGATCCTTCGAAGCAGTATCCGGTCGTGGTGTACGTCTACGGCGGTCCGGCAACGCAGACGGTCACCAACGCGTGGCCGGGGCGTGCCGATGCGTTTTTCAACCAGTACCTCGCGCAGAACGGCTACCTGGTGTTTTCACTGGACAACCGCGGCACCCCGCGCCGCGGCGCCGCATTCGGTGGCGAGCTCTACGGGAAGCAGGGAACGGTGGAAGTCGCCGACCAGCTGCGCGGCGTGGAGTGGCTGAAGGCGCAGCCGTTCGTCGACGGCGAGCGCATCGGCGTGCACGGCTGGTCCAACGGCGGCTACATGACGCTGATGCTGCTGGGCCAGCACAGCGATGCTTACGCCTGCGGCGTGGCCGGCGCCCCGGTCACCGACTGGGCGCTGTACGACACCCACTACACCGAGCGCTACATGAATCTGCCGGCGGCGAACGTCGATGGCTATCGCGAGGCCAGTGTGTTCACCCACCTCGACGGCCTGACGTCGAAACTGCTGCTGATCCACGGCATGGCCGACGACAACGTGCTGTTCACCAACTCGACCAGGCTGATGAGCGAACTGCAGAAGCGCGGCACGCCGTTCGAACTGATGACCTACCCGGGCGCCAAGCACGGTCTGCGCGGTACCGACCTGCTGCACCGCTACCGCCTGACCGAAAACTTTTTCGCCCGCTGCCTGAAGCCATGATTGCCGCCATCAAGCGGGTGTCACCGCAGCGCGACAGCGCTTGATCGGCGTCCTCCCTTGCGCACGGCGCAGGGGAGGACCAAGGCTGGGTTCACCTTACGGAACGAGCAAAGCGCGAGAGCCCTTGCTTGGCCTCCTCCCTTGCGCACAGCGCAGGGGAGGACCGAGGAGGGGTGCTCTCAGCGGTTGCAGGTGCTCTTAGCTGCTGCAAGTGCGGGTGCTAGTTGAATCTCCCGCCGTCCATCGCGAACACAGCCCACGCTTCTGACTGCTCCTTCCCGCGCCAACAGCACCCCTCCTCAATCCTCCCCTCGCTTCGCAAAGGGAGGAGGCCAAAAGCGTAATGCCCGCGTGCTACAAATTGCCGCGGCAGAAGCGAATGCACTCGATCTGCTGTTGCTCCAGCCTCCTCCCTTGCGCGCAGCGCAGGGGAGGATTGAGGAGGGGTGCTCTTTGCTGAACGAGCAAAGCGTGAGAGCCCTTGCTTGGCCTCCTCCCTTGCGCGCAGCGCAGGGGAGGATTGAGGAGGGGTGCTTTTTGGGCGATCCACACGCATCGCCTGGTCACGGGAGATTTCGATCACAGCAGCGGCAGGATTCTGTGTAAGCAAAAACGCGACCCTCGGGTCGCGTCCTCATGCCACACCGCGTTGTGCTGTCCTCTAGTTCGACCGCTGCGAAGGCTGCATCCGCCGCACGGCTCCCGGCGGCACGTAGATGGCCACGCCCGCAGCCTTCTTCTGCGTGGTGGGAATACCGATGCCGATGCCGCCGCCCACATGGCGCCCATAGCTGCCAGCACCTACCGACATGCCGACAGGAGATCCGCTAGAACCCACGCCGAAAAGGATCACGCCATTTGCCCCGAGCGCGGCCGCTTCGCGCTTCAGCCTGGCGATGGCCGCATCGGTCTGGCCCTGGCTGCCGAAGCCCACCGCACTGGAGGCTTCCAGCTGCGCGATCTCCACCGAGCCTGGCGGCGGCGTCGAATAGATCTGCACCTGCGAAGCATCGATCGGCGCTCGCGGTTGGCCAAGCATCACCTTGGACGTGCCGGCGCACGCGGTCAGCGCGGCGACAAGGGTCAGAACGGCAAACGATTGAACTCTCATGGTCAAGCTCCGGGATTCGATAGGGGAATCATCGTCCAGTGGCCGTGAATCCCCCCACACCGCTGCCTGGAAGCATTTTTGCTGCAGCGCATGTTGTAACCCCACGCTCCGATGGGGCAGACTCGGGATGAGCTGCACTCCCCCGTGCGTCGATCGCGGCTCGCCCAACGGTCCTGAACACGCGCCACTCATGACGCGTGCGCCGCCGAACCCTGATAGCAACCTGGAGCTTCCCATGAAAACCCGAGTTCATCCGATGTGGCTGCTTGCCAGCCTCGCCGTGCTTCCGGCCGCCCAAGCCGCGGCCGGTGCAACCCCGGCCGCAGATCCTCAGCCAACGTCTTCCGACATGAAGGTCGCCATCGATCCGGCAACCGGCAAGATCCGCCCGCTCAGCCGTGGCGAGGCCAGGGCCCTGGAAGTCCAGAGTGCGGCCAAGGGCCGTCGCGCCATTGAACCGCTGGGTGCGGGCAAGAAAGGGTTCGTGATGCCCGCGACCGAGGCGGAAGCCGCGGCCACGCGCCGCGTGCTGCCGAGTGGAGCGGTTCTGCAGCAGGTGCCGGAAAGCATGATGAGCACGCTGCAGGTCACCCGCGCCGCGGACGGCTCGCTGCACATGCACCACGAAGGCGAACAGTCGCAGGTCGACGCCGAGGAGCTGCCCAATGAGTAAGCCATTCCTGAAGACCGCGCTGTGCGCGGCACTCGCCACCGCGATGCTTCCCGCGTTCGCCGCCGAGCTGGTCCTGATCAGTGCCGACACGGGCACCGGACGAGGCCTCGAAGATCCGTCGGCGAAGGCACCTGAAGGCCTCAATCCGGGCACTACCCTGGGCGCGCAGCGCACCATCGCCTACCAGTTCGCCATGGACCTGTGGGGCTCGGTGCTGGAGAGCGACGCCACCGTGTTCGTGGGCGCCAGCTTTGCTCCCCTGGCCTGCTCGCCTACCAGCGGCACGCTGGGCTCGGCCGGCACCACCTTCATCTTCAGCGATTTCGCCCCGGGCGTCGTCAGCGACACCTGGTACGGCTCGGCACTGGCCGATTCCCTTGCCGGCGGCGACCTCAACCCCGGCTTCATCGACATCAACTCGCGCTTCAATGGCGATATCGGCGTGAACCCGAACTGCCTGACGGGCGGCGACTGGTATTACGGACTGGATGGCAAGACCCCGGCGGGAAAATTCAACTTCCTCAACGTGGTCATGCACGAAATTGGCCATGGACTGGGCTTCCAGGGCTTCACCAACGTGGCCGGCGGCTTCCTCGGCGGGCGCAAGGACATCTATTCCACGTTCGCCTACGACAACGTGCTGGCCAAGACGTACCCGGAGATGACCGCCGCACAGCGCGCGGCGGCCATTGTGTCGTCGGGACGCACGGTCTGGTCGGGCAGCAACGTCAACCAGCAGGCGGCCCTGATTCTGGATAACCGCGCCACGCTCAGGGTCACCAGCCCGGCGGCGATCGCTGGCAGCTACGAGGTGGCGACGGCCGAATTCGGCCCGCCCGCCAGCGCGTCGAACTTCAGCGGCACGATCGTCGCTGCGCTTGACGGCGGTGCGGTGAGTACCGATGCCTGCGAGGCGATCAGCAATCCGGCGGCGGTGGCCGGCAACATCGCACTGGTCGACCGCGGCGCCTGCCCGTTCACGGTCAAGGCGGCGAACGTTCAGGCCGCTGGTGCGAGCGGAATGCTGTTGGCGAACAACGCAGCGGGCGTGCCGCCGCTGGGCGGCGCCAACCCCGCGATCACCATCGCGACGCTGGGCGTCTCACAGGCTGACGGGGCAACGCTGCGGGCCAACCTGCCTGCACAGGCGGGCTTTGCCATCGATCCGAATCTTTTCCAAGGAGCGGACGCGGCTGGCAGGGTGAGGCTGTTCGCACCCAACCCGTACCAGGGTGGCTCCTCGTTCTCGCACTTCGACACCGCACTGGCGCCGAACGCATTGATGGAGCCGTCGATCACCACGACCCTGCGCGGTGACATCAACCTCGACCTGACCCCTGCGCTGTTCGAGGACGAAGGCTGGAAGCTCAACGAAGGCAACGCGAAGATCGGCAGCTGCACCACCAACGTCGACGTGGTCCAGGACGGCGGTCTTATCTTCGGCGCCAACGTCCAGGCCTGGAACAAGCTTTGCCTGCGCACCAGCAACAGCAAGGGCGAGTACCAATCCTGCATGGACGGATACAAGACCCGCGCACTGGCCGAAGGCGTACTTGTCGGCAACCAGGGTGGCAAGGTCATGTCCTGTGCGGCGAAGATCCTGAAGTAATCCACGTCATCGCAACACGACACGAAAACCGGCGCCGCGAGGCGCCGGTTTTTTGATGGGCGACAGCTGATGCGGGAATCGCACAGGGAAGCGCGCCGCTATAGTGGAGGCATTACAAACGGGAGCAGTCACATGGGTTTGATCAGTCTGATCTGGGGCATCGTGGCGATGGTGTTGATGGTGTTTGCGCTGATTCCGCTGCTGGGCTGGGCCAACTGGATGCTGATCCCGTTCGCCGCCGTCGGCGCGATCATCGCGGCCGTCGGCGTCATGATGTCTGAAGCCGGAAGGAACGGGCGGGCCAAGGCCGGGCTCGTGCTCAACGGGATCGTGATCCTGGTCGGGATCTTCCGCCTGAGCCTTGGCGGCGGAATCATCTAGGGCCTTCCACCGCAACGCTTCAGGCGGCGGGATCGTCCAGGGCATTCCAGCGCGCCGCTTCAGGCGGCGGGTCGGGCCGCCACCAGCGCACGCGTGTGCGGGTGCTGCGGGTTTCGCAGCACCGTGGCGGTCGATCCCGACTCCACGATCCGCCCGGCTTCCAGCACCGCGATGCGTTCGGCCACCGCGCTGGCTGCGGCCAGGTCGTGGGTCACGAACAGCAGGGCCAGCTGGCGCTCGCGCTTGAGCTTTGCCAGCAGCGCCAGGATCGAAGCGCGGTGGTGCGCATCCAGGGCCGACACCGCTTCGTCGCACACCAGCAGGTCCGGGTCGGTGGAAAGGGCGCGCGCAATCGCGAGGCGCTGGCGCTGGCCGCCGGAAAACTCGTGCGGGTAGCGGTCCAGCATCGATGCGTGCATGCCTACTGACTCGATGAGCCCACTTGCGCGCTGGCGCTGCGAGGCCGCCGTGCCGATGCCGTGGATGCGCAACGGCTCGGCGATCAATCGCCACACCGGCAGACGCGGATCCAGCGACGCGTAGGGATCCTGGAACACCACGCCGATGCGCCGACGCAGGCGTCGCATTTCGCGCGCCGGCAGCGTGTCCATGCGCACGCCGTCGAGAGTCACGGCACCTTGCGCCCCGTGCAGCAGTTTCAGAAGCACGCGGCCCAGCGTGCTCTTGCCGCTGCCGGACTCGCCGACCAGGGCCAGGCCTTCGCCGCGGCGCAGCTCCAGGTCTACGCCATCGAGCGCATCGCGCGCTGCGCCGCGGTAGCGCATGCGCAGACCCTGTGCGTGCAGCAGCACGGGCGCGTTTTCATCGGCGGCCGGTGCGGCCTGCAGCTGGTCGGCGGCGAGGAGTTCGCGGGTGTAGTCGTGCCTGGGCGCATTGAACACGGCAGAGGTGTCGCCGGCCTCCACCACTTCGCCGGCGCGCAGCACGATGAGTTGCTGCGCGTAGGCGCCCACCAGCGGCAGATCGTGGCTGATCAGCAGCAGGCCGAGTCCTTCTTCCCGACGCAGCTGGTCGAGGAGCTCCAGGATCTCGCGCGCGATGCGTGCATCGAGCGAGGACGTGGGTTCGTCGGCGATCAGGAAGCGTGGCTGCGTGGCGAGCGCCAGGGCAATGGCAATGCGCTGGCGCTGCCCGCCGGAAAACTGGTGCGGGTAGCGCGCCAGCGCCGTCTCTGGCTCGGGCAGCTGCACGCGCTGCAGCAGGGCGATGGCCTCTGCACGCGCGTCGCCGCGCTGCAGCCGACGCGCCACGCCCAGCGTTTCCAGCAGCTGCGCGCCAATGCTGCGCAGCGGATGCAGCGCCGCCAGCGGATCCTGCGGCACCAGGCCGAAACAGCGGCCCCGCAGCGCCGCGTGGGCACGGGAATTGAGTGCAACGTCGTGCCCGTCCACACGCAAGCTACCGCGGCCGCGCAATCCGTCCGGCAGCAGATCCAGCAGTGCCAGCCCGGTCAGGCTCTTGCCGCTGCCGGACTCACCCACCAGTCCCGTGCATTGGCCGGATTGCAGCCGCAGCGACAGCGGTCCAAGCAGACGCTGCGCGGCATCGACGTGCAGCGATTCGAGTTCGACCGTCCCGTGTCCGCTCATGCCGCGGGCACCGCGGCGCGCGGACCGCGCACGTCCAGCCAGTCGCGCAGGCCATCGCCAAGGAACTGGAACGCGGCCAGGGTGCCGACCAGGAACAGCGCGGGAAACAGCAGCGTCCATGGCGCCGAGTCCAGCTCCTGCACGCCCTCGGCCAGCAGCGTGCCCCAGCTGGCGGACGGCTCGTCCACGCTGAGGCCGAGAAAGCCGAGAAAGCTTTCCACCAGGATCGCCTGGGGCAGGATCAGCCCGAGGTACACGAACGCCAGCGGCAGCAGGTTCGGCAGCACGTGCCAGCGCAGCCGCTGTGGGAAATCGGCGCCGGCCGCATGCGCGGCAAGAACGAATGGCGCTTCTCGCAGGCGCGCGCTTTCGGCCCGCATCACCCGCGCCAGGTCGATCCACACGTAACCTCCAATAGCCGCCAGCAGCAGGCCCAGGGAGCGTTCGAACAGGGTCAACAGCAGGATCACCACCAGCAGGAACGGCAGCGCCGAGAACACGTCGAGCACGCGCAGCAGTGCCCGCTCCACGCCGCCGCCGGCCAGCCCCGCGATGGCGCCGTAGCCCACGCCGATCAGCAGCGCCACCATGCTGGCCAGCAGGCCGATGGTCAGCGACAGCCGCCCGCCCGCAAGCGTGCGGGTGTAGATGTCGCGACCGATTGCATCGGTGCCGAACCAGTGCCCGTCCACGCCCGGCGCCACCGACAGCGCCTCCCAGTGCGGCGTGTGCGGCGTGTAGGCGCTGAGCAGCGGACCGAGCCAGCACAGCGCCGCCAGCGCCACCAGCGCAAGCAGGCAGGTTCGGGCAACCGGGGGCAGCAGGCGCAGGGACGGCATGGCCGCAATCGTACCGCCGATGGCGGTAACCGCTGCCGCGGACGGTTGGCGAAATCGCGGGGCGTATCATCCACCTATCGAATCAGGAGTCCTGCATGGCCTACCCCTACAGCCGGCCGCGACGCATGCGCCGCGACGAATTGTCGCGGCTCCTGAGGCGCGAGCACGTGCTCAGCGCCAACGACCTGATCTATCCGGTGTTCGTGCATGAGCTTGACGGCCGCGAAGCGGTGGCGTCGATGCCGGGCGTGGAGCGCCTGTCGATCGAGGAGCTGCTGAAGGTCGCGCAGGAAGCGGTCGCGCTGCGCATTCCGGCGCTGGCCCTGTTCCCGGTCACCGCGCCGCAGGCCAAGTCGCTGCTGGCCGAGGCGGCGTGGGATGACGAGGGCCTGGTGCAGCGCGCGGTACGCGCGCTCAAGCAGCGCTTTCCCGAGCTGGGCGTGATCACCGACGTGGCCCTGGATCCGTTCACTACCCACGGCCAGGACGGGCTGATCGACGACACCGGTTACGTGATGAACGACGCCACGGTCGATGCGCTGGTGCGACAGGCGCTGTCGCATGCGCGCGCCGGCGCCGATGTAGTGGCCCCCAGCGACATGATGGACGGGCGCATCGGCGCAATCCGCGCGGCGCTGGAGGATGACGGCCATGTGCACACGCGGATCCTGGCCTACTCGGCCAAGTACGCTTCGGCGTTCTACGGGCCGTTCCGCGACGCCGTCGGCAGTGCCGGCAGCCTGGGCAAGGCCGACAAGTACAGCTACCAGATGGATCCCGCAAACTCCGACGAGGCTCTGCACGAAGTGGCGCTGGACCTCGACGAAGGCGCCGACATGGTCATGGTCAAGCCGGGCCTGCCCTACCTGGACGTGGTGCGGCGGGTGAAACAGGAGTTCGGGGTGCCGACCTTCGCCTACCAGGTCAGCGGCGAGTACGCGATGCTCAAGGCGGCGGCCGCCAACGGCTGGCTCGACGAACGCGCCTGCGTGCTGGAGGCGCTGACCGCGTTCAAGCGCGCCGGTGCCGACGCCGTTCTCACCTACTTCGCACTGGATGCGGCAAGGTGGCTGACGCAACCCCCGCATGATCATGCGTAGCAGCGGCCCTGCCTGCGATGACGTGTTACCTGTAATCCCTGGTCGCGGGCAATGCCCGCTCCCGCAACCATCGAGGAACAACGCATGAGCCGCTACGCCGTCTTCGGACATCCCGTCTCGCACTCGCTGTCACCACGCATCCATGCGGCATTCGCGCAACAGGCCGGCATCGACATGCAGTACACCGCGATCGACGCGGCACCGGATGCCTTCGCCTCCGAACTTGAACGCTTCACCGCCGACGGCGGCTGCGGTGCCAACGTCACCCTGCCGCTGAAGGAAGCGGCGTTCGCGCTGTGCGCCCAGTGCAGCCCGGCGGCGACGCGGGCCGGCTCGGTCAACACGCTGCTGCGCCGCGACGGGCAGTGGTTCGGCGACAACACCGACGGTGCTGGCCTGGTCCGCGACATCACCGGCCGCTGGCAGCTGGACCTGCGCGGGCGGCGCGCGCTGCTGCTCGGCGCCGGGGGTTCGGCGCGCGGCGTTGCCCCGGCACTGCTCGACGCGGGCGTGTCCGAACTGATCATCGCCAACCGCACCTCCGAACGCGCCGATGCGCTGGCCGACGCGCTCGGCGAACCGACCCGCGCGCATTCGCGGTACTGGCATGATTTGCAGGCGCAGGGCGACTTCGCGCTGGTGGTCAATGCGACCTCGGCCTCGCGCGCCGACAACGTGGAGGGGCTGTCCCTTCCAACCCAGATCACCACGGCGCGCACGCTGGCGATCGACCTGAACTACGGCGAGGCCGCGATCCCGTTCCTGGCCTGGGCGCGCGCGGCCGGCTGCCGCGACGTGATCGACGGCCTGGGCATGCTGGTGGAGCAGGCCGCAGCCAGCTTCGAGCTCTGGCATGGCGTGCGTCCGCATACCGACGATGTGTACGCGTCGCTGCGCAAGGACAGCGTGCTGCTGGCGACGGCCGACTGACGTCCGCCCGGGCCAGCGGCCCTACAGCAGTCCCTGGCGCTTGACCGCCAGATAACGCTCGACCAGTGCCGCCGGCAGCGCCTGGCTGTCCACGTCCAGGACGATCACCTTGTGGCTGCGCAGCTTGTCGTGTGCCACGCGGCGCTGCTCCAGGTAGTGGGCCAGCGCGCCGGCGTCGATGGCGTCCGCAAGATCGTGGACATCGGCCTCCATGGCCTGGTCCAGAACGCCTTCGCGCAGGCTGGCCACGCACACCAGATGGCGCTTCTGCAGCAGGCGCACGCCGGCCAGCAGGTCCTCGATGTCCTCGTCGCGCACATTGGTGATCAGCATCACCAGGGCGCGCTTGCGCTGGCGCAGCGACAGCTCCGTGGCCGCGGCCAGGTAATCGGTGGCCACGGCGCGCGGCTGCAGGTCGTAGCTGGCGCGCAGGAGGGTGTGAAGCGCCGCCATGCCGCGGCGCGGCGCCACCCAGCGGCTGTCGCCGCCGCTGGCCAGCAGGCCGACCGCATCGCCCTGGCGCAGGCCCAGGTAGGACACCACCAGCGCCGCGTTCAACACGTGGTCGAAGTGGGACAGGCCGTCTTCCTGCGCGAGCATCCGGCGGCCGGTGTCGAGCATCATCACCAGCTGCTGGTTCTTTTCGTCCTGGTACTCGCGCGAGATCAGTTTGCGCGAGCGCGACGTGGCCTTCCAGTCGATCTGGCGCAGGCTGTCGCCGACGCGGTACTCGCGCATCTGGTTGAAGTCGGTGCCCTCACCACGTCGCCGCTTCAGGTGCGCGCCGACCAGCCGCGAAGCCTGTTCGGCACTGAACAGGGCGAAGCGGGTCAGCGGCGCGAAGTTCGGGTACACGCGCACGCGCTGTGGGGAGCCGGCCACGCGTGACTGCCGCCACAGCCGAAAAGGGGACTCCAGGCGCAGCTGCACGCCAGCGAAGACCGCATCGCCGCGCGCGTTGGGCTGCAGGCGATATTGAAAGGTGGTGGCGCTGCCGGCGTGGAGCATCAGCCGCAGCGGCATGCCCTGCGACGGCCAGCCACCCGGATGCAGGTCGAAGGCCTGCACCCGCTGCCGCACGTTCGATTCGATGCGCACGCCGACGTCGCGCTCGATGCCCAGCGGCAGCACCTCGGGAATCTCGCGACTGGCGGTCGGGGTCGGGCGCCGGCGCAGTGCCCAGGCGTCAAGTGCTGCCAACGCGAACACGGCCAGCCCCGCCGCCTGCCAGGCCGCCAACGGCACGCCGGCGAACAGCACCGCCGCGCCGGATATCCCCCAAAGCGCGAGTAACGCAATGAGCAGGGGTGCTGGCCTCATGGGCGCATCGGTTCGCGGGCAGCAGGCAACGCAGGGCCCTGCCCAGACCAGGCAGGCACGATGTCTGTCAGCAGCCGCTGGTCATCGACCTCGGCAGCAGGCGTGCGGGGAGAGACACCGGCATCGCGACTGCCGTCGCTGCCACACTGGGGTGGGCGCGTTCTCATTTGCGCGGCGCATCCACCCTGGCCAGCAGTGCCTTCAAAGCATCGTCCGGCGTTTGCCCTTCCATCTGCAGTTCCGGCGCCAGGGTGATGCGGTGGCGAAGCACCGGCAGGGCCACTTCGCGCACGTCGTCGGGGGTGACGAAGTCCCGACCCTGCAACACCGCCTGGCCGCGCGCGGCACGCACCAGCGAGATGCTGCCGCGCGGACCGGCGCCCAGGCTGATGCCGGGCCAAACCCGGGTCGCTGCGGTAATCCGCACCGCGTAGTCGATCACCTGCTCGTCCACGGTCACCGCGGCGGTACCGCGCTGCATGGCCACGATGTCGGCGCCGCTGACCACCCGGGCCACCTGCGACAGGTCGAAGTCGCCGGCGCTGCGGCCGGTGGTGATGGCATCGACCATGCGCTTCTCGTCGTCCAGTGCGGGGTAGTCGATCAGCACCTTGAGCAGGAAACGGTCGAGCTGCGCTTCGGGCAGCGGGTACGTGCCTTCCTGTTCCACCGGGTTCTGCGTGGCCATCGCCAGGAACGGCGGCTCCAGCGCGAACGCTTTGCCTTCGATCGTGACCTGGCCTTCCTGCATCACTTCCAAGAGTGCCGACTGGGTCTTGGCCGGGGCGCGGTTGATCTCGTCGGCCAGCAGCAGGTTGGTGAACACCGGGCCGCGGCGGATCTTGAAGCTCTCGGTTTTTGGATCGTAGACCGCGTGGCCGCTGACGTCGCTGGGCATCAGGTCCGAGGTGAACTGCACCCGCGCGTAGTCCAGCTCCAGCGCCTGGGCCAGCGCGCGCACCAGCAGGGTCTTGCCCAGTCCGGGCACACCCTCGATCAGCACGTGGCCGCCGGCCAGCAGCGCGATCAGGATCTGGTCCAGCACTTCGGGCTGGCCGATGAAGGCCTTGGCGACTTCGTCGCGCACGGCGGCCACGCGTTCGGTGAGTGCGGCGCCGCCGATGATGGTGGTCGGTTCGGTCGTGTCGTTCATAGGCGGTTTCTCAGCTGGATCAGGGTGGCAACGCGATCGCGGAATGCGACCGTGTCGTGCGAGGCCGGCGACTGCAGCGCGCGTCGGATCGTGTCGATAGGCAGGCCGGAACGCTGGGCAAGCGCAGCGGCCAGGTCGTCTCCAACCAGCGCCGCAGCCAGCGGGTCGCGGCGGCGAAGGCGCGCCTGGAACGAGTGCTTGACCGCCTGGTACAGCAGCGGGCGCTTGTTGTAGCGCGACAGATGCTGGCCGCTGGCGCGCACGTGTTCGAGCAGCGAACGGCGTTCACCCGCGGTCGACGGACACTGCGGTCCAAAGCGCTGCGTGCGCAGCCACAGCCACGCCAGCAGCGCCAGCAGCAGCGGCAACCACACCGGCCAGCCCTGCAGCAGCACCGTGCGCAGCAGCGAAGGCATGCGCGCCGCGTACACCAGGTGCACGGTGCCCTGCCCGTAACCGGGCGCCAGCAGCTGCCGTGCCAGCGCCTGGTGCGGACCGTCGCGCAAGCCGCCCGAGGCGGCAGTGGCCTGGCTACCGGAGTTGGTGAGGAAGTCGAAGTCGGCCAGCACGTCGACATGGCCCTTGCCGTACTTCAAGCGACCGTAGACGTAACCGGCCGCGAGGTCGCCCCAGGCCAGCTCCGGCTCCACCCCGTTGAACAGGAAGCGCCGGCCGCGGCAGAACTCCACATGGCTGTCGTCGCCCTCCACCTGCAGCGTTTCGCATTCTGGA
>JBBSVH010000007.1:0-39072 GCA_038233685.1 Lysobacterales bacterium
ACCGGCTGCACCGAACACCGGCGCCTTGGGGTTGTATCCGACCACCACGGCCTTGCCGTACTGGGCCGGCAGCGCGGCGAACTTCTCTTCGAGCGCCGTCTTGCCGCGCTGCTGATACTCGCGCGCCCGGCCCTCTTCGACTGCGGCCGGATCGACCACGGCGGCAATGTACCGGCCCTGCGGCTCCAGGTACGGCGCCAGGATCTCCGAATACCAGCCGTTGCCGGGGGTGATCTCGATGACCGTGTGGTCCGGCTGCACGCCGAAGAACGCGAGCGTTTCGAGCGGGTGACGGTAGACGTCGCGCGCGACGTTCTTCGGGTCACGCCACTGGCCCTGCAGCGCGCTGTCCCACGAGCGCGCAACCATCATCGGGTCTGCGAGAGCGACGCGTGTGGCACCAGCCGCGGCTGCCTTGGGCGCCATTCTCTGCTCGGTCTGCGCACACGACGAAGCCGCCAGCGCCAACACGGCACCCACGCACAAAGAAAGACGATTGTTCATGACCAACTCCGCAACGGAAAAGTGCGGCGAGCCTAGCATGCAGTCCGGAGGGCTTCGTCAGCAGTGTTCCGTCGCGAGCAAGGCATCGCGTCGAGCGATTTGCAGCGGCTATCAGGCCAGCCGCAGGTCGTCGGGATAGGGAGGAGTGTCCGGATAGCGACCCTCGACCAGCCGCTCCTGCAGCTGGCGCCACCACTGCACCTGGAAGATCTCGCCATGGACCGTCTTCAACGCCTTCATCAGCGGCGGCGCCAGGCCCAGGAACTTGGGAAACTGCTCGGGGAAAATGTCGTCGGGGCCGGCATAGAACCAGCCGTCGTCCATTTCCTCTTCGTGATGGCGCGGCTGCGGTATCGCGCGGAAGTTGCAGTCGGTCAACAGGCACAGCTCGTCGTAATCGTAGAACACCACGCGGCCATGCCGCGATACGCCGAAGTTCTTCAGCAACAGGTCGCCGGGGAAGATGTTGTTGCGCGCCAGGTCCTTGATCGCCTGGCCGTAGTCGAGCACGGCCAGACGCGCCGCCTCGGGTGCCTGCTCGCGCACGTACAGGTTGAGCGGACGCATGCGCCGCTCCACGTAGCACAGGTGCACCACGACCTCGTCGCCATCGACACTGATCCCGTTGGCGCAGGTGTCGGTGAGTTCCTGCAGCAGCGGCGGCGAGAAACGCGATCGCGGGAAGCGCAGGAACCGGTACGGCTGCGCGTCGACCAGCCGGCCCACGCGGTCGTGCAGGAACACCAGCGAGTATTTGGCCTCCACCTGCGCGCGGTCCATGTCCTTGGGATAGGCGAACCGGTCGCGGATCACCTTGAACACCAGCGGGTAGCTGGGCAGGGTGAATACCGCCATGACCATGCCGCGCTCGCCCTCGGCCTGCACCAGCGGCTCGGGTGACTGCGCGGCGAAATGCCGGAACAGGGTGCGGAAGCGCTCGGTCTTGCCCTGCTTGGCGCGGCCCAGCACGGTGTAGATCTCGTCGATGGGCTTGGCCGGCAGCAGCGTGCGCAGGAACACCACCGCGTCACCAACCGTGCCCAGGTCGGCGTGGAAATAGCTGCGCGAGTAGCTGAAGAGATGGACGACATCGGAGCGCCGGGTCAGCACCGCGTCCACGCGCAGGCCGCGCTCGTCGTTGACCAGCACTATCACGAACGGCGAGAACCGATGTTCTCCGAACACGCGGCCCACCAGGTAGGCGCGGCGCTCACGGTAGAACACGGTCTCCAGCAGCTCCACCGAGCGCACCGGATGATCGCCCCAGTGGGCCAGGTCGTCCTGCAGGCGCACCGCGATGGCCGCGCCGCACCGGGTGCGATGCGCGTAGGGAACTTCGAACCGGTAGTCGCCCAGCACCCGGGCAAAGGTATCCACCGGGCGAAGCTCGGACACCGCATAGCTGTGACGCTCGACCGGATGGGTGATGGCGTCGGTGGGCTCGATGTCCATGGCCACGAACTCGATCGATGGGTCCACCCCGCGGGTCTTGAAGAAGCGCCGGGTCAGGGTGTTGTAGAAGGTCTTGAACAGCTCGCGGTCGATCAGGCCGTCGATCAGTCGCTCGTAGGCCTGGCGGATCTGCGACCACAGCGCACGATCGTGGGCGCGGCCCAGCAGCGTGGCCTGGAGCCGCAGCGTGCACTCGGTGATGCACTGGTCGTACAGCTCGATGCGCTCCACCGCGTCCACCCGGGCCGCGCTCCAGTCACGGGTTTCGAAGCGCCGCTTCGCGCGCCGGGTCACTTCGGCAAAACGCGCGTGGTAGTCCTCGAACGCATCGCGGATGACGGCGGCATAGATGTCGGCGGGCTGCATGACGCCATCGTAATACGGCTATGGGATGATCTTTCGGTGACCGCGCCAGTGCGCTCCACCAGCCGATGCGCACCGTCACATCCCATGTGTGCGCATCCGTCGCCTGCAACGGAACGTAACGACCTGTTCACCCTGGACCCACCTGGCATGCGCGCAAGCTATCGCTCAGCTGCAGACCCACCCGCGCACGGACACGGTGCGTGATGGGTCCTGTGGGCAAGCGTGTGGTGGTCGCGGCGATCTTCATCGCCTTCGCTCTGCAGGGCGCGTCGGTTGCGGTGCAGCGCCTATGGATGCCCGAGCACTACCACGTCTCGCCTGCGCCGCCGGACGTTGGCGCGCTTGCGCCGATGGCAACTGCGGACGCTCCGCCACCGCTTGACGACCACGACAGCGACCATGCCCACGGGCACGCTCATGATGATCGCGCCGCGGACCATCACCAGCACTTGGATCCAGGCCTGTATCCCGATCCGTCCCCGCGTCGCGCGCTGGGCTGGTCGTCGCATTCACCTGCGCGTGCCGTCGTTCGCACCGCCCAGTTGATGGCGGCAGGTTCCGGCCAGGTCGACGACCGGCACATGCACGGCAGTGTGCATGCCCATCATCACGATGACGGCGACGCCGGTGTGGTGCTGGTAGCCGGAGATGGCGACACGCCTGCATCGGCTTTGATCCAGCGCGCCCTGGATGGATTCTGGGGTCTATTGCCCGACCGCACGGTCTTCGCCGTGACTACCGCCCGCGACGCACCGCCGGCCTGTCCTTCGGCAACACATCGCCTGCTTGCCAGCGGTGCCCCTGAGCGCCCCCCGCGGGTCTAGCGCCGCTTTACCAGCCTGCCTGACCACGACTGCGGCGCTCGCCGGACGGTCGTGCGCGCAGACCCGTGCATCACCGGACCGCTGCCGCTCCAACAAGGCTGCGAGGGCCTGGTGGCGCAGGTTTGCACGAGCCGTCACGGCAGGTCTGCAGCGCAAGAAAAAACTCCTTTTCGATACCGCCACCGGCCTGTCCGGCAACGCGGTGTCAACCCTTTCGCGCGCCTTACAAAGAGGCTGTCGCCGGAGAATGCCTGTGTCTTTCCCGAAAACCTGTTCACCGCATCACACGCCGAATGTCCGCACCCCGGATGTCCAAGACCTAACCGTATCCAAGTGGCCGCGCACCGTGCTGTTCAATGCGCTGCTGCTGGGCGCCGTCAATCCATGGCTGACGCTCGCGGCGCAGGTCACCACACCCGGCAGCGACGAAGCAGCTGCCGCTTCGGCCAACGCCACGCCTTCGGACCTTGACCGCGTCACCGTAATCGGCCGTCGCAACAGCCTGGTGGGCGAAGCCATCAGCGCCTCGGAAGGCTCGATCAGCCAGGCCGACATCGCCGACCGCCCGCTGCTTCGCACTGGCGACCTGCTGGAATTCGTTCCCGGCCTGGTCGCCACCCAGCACTCGGGCAGCGGCAAGGCCAACCAGTACTTCCTGCGCGGCTTCAACCTGGACCATGGCACCGACTTCTCGACCTTCGTCGACGGCATGCCGGTCAACATGCGCACCCATGGCCACGGCCATGGCTGGACCGACCTCAACTTCCTGATTCCCGAAGCGGTGGAGGAGCTGACATACCGCAAGGGCACCTACTACGCCGACGTTGGCGACTTCTCCTCGGCAGGATCGGCACGCTTCCATATCGCGGACGAGGTCGCGCGCGGCCAGCTCGGGCTGACCTTCGGCGAGGATGGCTATGTCCGCGGCGTGGTGGTCGACTCGGTCGCTTTGGGCGGCGGTGACCTGCTCTACGCCGGGGAACTGCAGACCTACGATGGCCCATGGACCGATATCGACGAGGACGTCAGGAAAGGCAGCGGGCTGTTGCGCTACAGCGCGCCATTGGGCGACGGCCGCGCACACGTGATGGTCATGGGCTACAGCAACGAGTGGAACTCGCCCGACCAGATCCCGCAGCGCGCAGTCGACTCCAGCCTGATTTCGGAGTTCGGCTCGCTGGACACCACCGTTGGCGGTGAGGCATCGCGCTACAGCCTGTCGGGCGGCTGGTCTGGCCGCGCATTCGGAGGCGAGTCCAGCGTCGACGCGTACGCGATCGACAGTTCGCTCAACCTGTGGTCCAACTTCACCTATTTCCTCGACGACCCCGACAACGGCGACCAGTTCCAACAGGTCGACGAGCGCCAGCTGTACGGTTTCAACGCGTCCCAGCAGTGGGACAGCGGGCGCAGCCGCTGGCGTGTCGGGGCCGAAGGACGCTTCGATGACATTGGACGAGTCGCGCTGCTGCGCACCAACGCGCGGCAGCTGGTCAGCACCGTGCGCGATGACGCGGTCGAGGAAGCGAGCATCGGCGCGTTCGTCGCCAACGAATTCCGCTTCAACGACCAGTGGCGCAGCTACCTCGGCGTGCGCCGCGACGAATACGACTTCGACGTGGACAGCTCGCTGCCGATCAATTCCGGCAGTGAGCGGGCGGGACAGACGTCGTACAAGGCCAGCCTGGCCTACACCCCCAGCGCCGCGCTGGAGCTGTACGCCAGCGCCGGCACCGGGTTCCATTCCAATGACGCACGCGGCACCACGATCCGCGTAGACCCGGGGTCGCTGGAGCCGGTCGATCGGGTCGATCCGCTGGTTGAGTCCACGGGTGCGGAAGTCGGCTCGCGGCTGTACTTCAGCGACCGCCTGCAGGCGACGCTGGCCTTGTGGACCCTGCGCCTTGATTCCGAACTGCTGTTCGTCGGCGATGCGGGCACCACCGAACCGACCCGGCCGAGCAAGCGCGACGGAGTGGAGGCCGGCCTCTACTGGTTTGGCAGCGACACCTACACCTCGAATATCGAGGCCTCGTACACGCGCTCGAGGTTCCGCGACAACGACCCGGCCGGCAACGAGATCCCCGGCTCGATCCCGCTGGTGGTCAGCGCCGGAGTCACCGGCCTCTACGCCGGCGGCTGGCTGGCCAGCGCGCAGCTCAAGCACTTCGGCAAGTACCCGCTGATCGAGGACGACAGCGTGCGCTCCGACGGGTCGACCATCGTCAACCTGCGCGTCGGTCGCGAGTGGAGCCGTTACGGACTTCACCTGGACGTGCTCAACGTCTTGGACAGCGACGACCACGACGTCGACTATTTCTACGCCTCGCGCCTGCCGGGCGAGCCGGCCGAAGGCGTGGAGGACATCCATTACCACGTGTTTCCCTCGCGCAGCGTGCGCCTGAGCATGCAAGTGCGGTTCTAGCGGGCGGGGTCGCGCCCAGTGGGCCAGGGAAGGCCTGCGGTGTTCGCCGGGGCGGCGGATCAGGCGTGCTGGGGTCTGCAGCGATCGAGGTCATGCGGCTGCCGACCCTGGCCTGCGCGGCTGCTCCGCCGGAGCGGCAGCACGGGCTCCTGTGTGGGGCTGCTTGCTCTGCCACTGGCCCCACTTCGGCGCGCTTGGTCCCTGGGCGCGGCGCTTGGTCACCGCCGGCAGTCGTCCCGTCACTTCACGGCTGCAAGCGCCTTGGGCCTCCGGCACACTGGTTCCATGCGGTCGCCGGTGCGACCAGCCAACGGAGAATCGCATGGGTTTCAAATCATCTGCGTCGCTGCTTGTGCTCGGCATCGGCTGTGCACTGGCCGGTAGTGCCAGCGCCGCTGGCAACGGCGACTGGCGCGCGTACGGTCGCACCGCGCTTGGTGACCGCCACAGTCCGCTCACGCAGATCGACAAGGGCAATGTGTCCCGGTTGATGGTGGCCTGGCGGTATCACACGGGAGAGAACGAGGCGGGCCGCGATGGGCTACGACCGGCGCGGCTGTCGGCAACGCCGCTCGTGATCGCCGGGCGCATGTATTTCTCCACCGCGATGGGCCGGATCATCGCGCTGGATGCTGGCAGCGGGCGCGAACTTTGGACGTTCGATGCCGGCGTCGACCGCACTACCGGTTTCGGCGATCCGGTCAGTCGGGGTGTGTCGTATTGGGAGGGTTCCAATGATCACGGTGGCGCGCCGTGCAATACCCGGATCCTCGCCGGTGTGCTTGATGGTCGCTTGCTGGCACTGGACGCGCAGACCGGCAGGCCGTGCGTCGACTTCGGCACGAAGGGCACCGTCGACCTGCGCGACGGCCTGCGCAATCCGCCTGCTGGCGATTGGGAATACGAACTCACTTCACCGCCCGCCGTGGTGGGTGACATGGTGGTGGTGGGTTCGGCGGTGGCCGACAACAATCGACTGGATGCGGCCAGTGGGGAGGTGCGGGGCTACGACGCGGTCAGCGGCCGTCTCATGTGGCGCTGGGATCCCGTGCCGCAGCATCAGCAAGACCCGGCCTACGCCAGCTGGCAAGGCGACGATGCGCACCGTACCGGCGGCGCCAACACCTGGTCGGTGATCGCTGCCGATGCCAAGCGCGGCATGGTGTTCCTGCCCACTTCGTCGCCCAGCGTCGATTACTGGGGTGGCGCGCGCCTCGGCGACAACCGCCACGCGAACTCGCTGGTCGCGCTGGACGCGCGCAGTGGCAAGCAGCTGTGGGCGTTCCAGACCGTGCATCACGACCTCTGGGATTACGACAATGCGTCGCCTCCGGCGCTGGTCGACGTCAACATCGCAGGACGCCCGGTGGCCGCCGTCCTGGTCGCCACCAAGAGCGGCCAGCTGTTCGTGTTGGATCGCGACACTGGCGAGCCGCTGTTCCCAGTCGAAGAGCGCACCGTGCCGCCCAGCGATGCACGCGGCGAGGTGGCAGCGGCGACGCAACCTTTCAGCACCCTGCCTGCGCTGAGCCCGCTTTCCGTATCGCGCGAGGACCTCATGCAGGGTCTCGCCGATCCGGCCCATCGCGATGCCTGCCTGGCGCAACTGGACGCGCTTCGCAACGAAGGTCCGTTCACGCCACCCAGCGAACGCGGAACCCTGGTCATGCCCTCGAACATCGGCGGCGCGCACTGGGGTGGCGTGGCGTTCGATCCTGCCAGCCAGACCGTCGTGGTGCCCACCAATCGCATCGCCGCGGTGATCACCCTGCTGCCGCGCGACGCCGAAGCCACCAAGCGGGCGCGCGATGCCAAGAGCGGAGAACGACTGGGACTGGAGTTCGCTTCGATGCGCGGCTCGCCTTACGTGCTCAAGCGGGAAGTCTTCGCCGCCGGTGGACGCCCGTGCACGCCCGCGCCATGGGGCTCCCTGCATGCGATCAGCCTGGCGACCGGAAAGACCGCGTGGAACGTGCCCCTTGGCACGGGTGACGGCACACCCTTGGGTCCGGTCGACGGCATGGTCAACCTGGGTGGACCAATCACCACCGCGACGGGACTGCTTTTCATTGGCGCGACACCCGACCCACACCTGCGTGCATTCGACGTCGCAACTGGTCGGGTGCTGTGGACCGGGACCCTGCCGGCGGGCGCACGCTCCACGCCGATGACCTTTGAAAGCGAGGGCCGCCAGTTCGTCGCCATTGCCGCCGGTGGCGATGGCGAACTGTGGGGTACCGCCGACGAGATCGTGGCGTTCGCGCTGGACACCACCAGATAGTCGAATGAAATCCACGCGTGCCAGCATCACCCCGATGCGGCCGTCCAGCAGAGAACGCCTCTCGCCTGAGTGAATGCTCGCGCGTCCATTCAACATGTTCCGCAGTGCCACCTTCCCAAGGCGTCCAGGGCAACACGGTCACTCAAGGCTCATGCGCCTCCGCGGGCCAGTAAAAGGGCTACTCTGGGCGCTGTTCTCACATGCGGGGAAGTTCATGAAGTTTTCGATACTTGCAGTCGCTGTTGCTGGCCTCGTGGCATTTCCATTGCTGGCACAGGTGCCGACCGGCACCATGGACGCGCTGAGTCCCGATCAGGAACAGTTCTTCGCCCTCTACAAGGACCTGGTCGAAACCGACACCACGGTCACCAATGGCAGCTGCACCCAGGCCTCGGCACAGATCGCCAAGCGACTGAAAGCGGCGGGCTTTGCCGACGACCAGATCACGCTGTTCTCGGTGCCCGAGCATCCGAAGGACGGCGGTGTGGTTGCCGTGTATCCCGGCACTTCCAGCACGCTGGATCCGATCCTGCTGCTGGCCCATATCGACGTGGTCGCGGCCAAGCGCGACGACTGGGTGCGTGACCCGTTCAAACTGGTCGAAGAGAACGGCTACTACTACGCGCGCGGAATTTCCGACGACAAGATGATGGCCGCGGCCTGGGCCGACACGCTGATCCGCTTCAAGCAAAGCGGCTACGCCCCCGCTCGCACGGTCAAGATGGCGCTGACCTGCGGCGAGGAGACCGACACCGCGTTCAACGGCGCGCAATACCTGGCCAACAACAAGCGCGAGCTGATCGACGCGGCATTCGCGCTCAACGAGGGCGGCGGCGGGGATACCGATGGCAAGGGCCACATCGTGGCCCAGTCGATCCAGGTCGGCGAGAAGATCTACCAGGACTACCGGCTGGTCGCCACCAATCCCGGCGGCCACAGCTCGCAGCCGGTTCGCGAAAACGCGATCTATGCCATGTCCGACGCCCTGTTGAAAATCCGCGAGCACGAGTTCCCGGCCGAGTTCAACGACACCACCCGCGTGTTCTTCCAGCGTGCCGGCGCGGCGCGCAAGGACGAGATGGGCGCGGCGATGGTGGCGCTGGCCAAGGATGTGGACGACGCCGGGGCGGCGGCCGTGGTCAACACCGACAAGGCCTTCCACTCGATGCTGCGCACCACCTGCGTGGCAACCATGATCGACGGCGGCCACGCGGTCAACGCGCTGCCACAGCGGGTCGGTGCCAACGTCAATTGCCGCATCTTCCCGGGCCATACGCCGGCCGCGATCAAGGACCATCTGGTGAAGGTGATTGGAAATCCGGACATTTCCATCGAGCTGGCGCGCAAGGACAAGCCGCTGGCCACCTCGCCGCCGCTGGATCCGGCCATCATCGGTCCGATGGAAACGCTGAGCGCCAAGTACTTCCCCGGCGTGCCGGTAATCCCGTCGATGTCGACCGGCGCGACGGACGGGCTGTACCTCTCCGCGGTGGGCATCCCGACATACGGCGTGCCCGGCGCATGGGGGGATCCCGATGGCAACGGCGTCCATGGCCTCAACGAACGGCTTGAGGTTCGCTCGGTGTATGTCGGTCGCGATTACCTGTTCGACCTGGTGAAGGTGTTGGCCGAGTAAGCCGGGGCACGCGCTGCGGCCGCCCGGGTAGGCGGTTCCTGCAGGCTGCTGGCGCAATGGCGCCGAAGCAGTCATCGGAGCAAACGCAGGGCGGGTCCTGACTCGCCCTGCCATGCAAATTTCCACTGCGTACTGGATCAGGACCTGCGGTGGCAGCTGCAAGAAAAAGCCCGGGTTTGCCGGGCTTTTTGTTATCGCGATTTCCGCTGCGACTCAGCCAATCTGCTTGATGATCTCGTCGGCGAACTCGCTGCACTTCACTTCGGTGGCGCCGTCCATCTGGCGGGCGAAGTCGTAGGTGACGCGCTTGTTGGCGATGGCCTTGTTGATGCCTTCGATGATCGCGTCGGCCGCTTCGGTCCAGCCCATGTAGCGCAGCATCATTTCGCCGGACAGGATCACCGAACCCGGGTTGACCTTGTCCAGGTCGGCGTACTTGGGCGCGGTGCCGTGGGTAGCCTCGAATACCGCGTGGCCGGTGACGTAGTTGATGTTGGCGCCCGGCGCGATGCCGATGCCGCCGACCTGCGCGGCCAGCGCGTCGCTCAGGTAATCGCCGTTGAGGTTGAGCGTGGCCGAGACG
This sequence comes from Lysobacterales bacterium, assembly GCA_038233685.1. Lineage (GTDB taxonomy): Bacteria > Pseudomonadota > Gammaproteobacteria > Xanthomonadales > Xanthomonadaceae > Pseudoxanthomonas_A. The sequence goes on from JBBSVH010000007.1 coordinate 10,072, forward strand.
TCGTATTCCTTCGGGCGCAGCAGGATCTGCTGCAGGAATGCATCGGCGATCGCATCCTTGATGATCAGGCCGGCGCCCGGCTTGCCTTCGGGAATCACCATCCACGGGCCGCCGTCCAGTTCGACCGCACCGTAGAAGTCGCGCGCCACCTGGTAGCCCCAGTCGCGGAAGCCACCCTCGGTGTACTTCATGATGTTGCCCTTGTGGACCAGGGTCACCGACTTGCGCTTGTTCTCGATCGCATAGGAAATGGCGCTGTGGACCAGGCGCTCGGTGCCCATTCGGCTGACCGGCTTGATGCCCAGGCCGACCTCGACCGTCATCTCGCGATGCGGCGCGCCGATGCCTTCGAGCGCCTTCTGCCACTCGTCCACTTTTTGCTGCGTGCCGAAGCGGATCTTGCCGAAAGGCTGCGGGAATTCCTTCTCCAGGAAGTCCAGCACCTTCTGCGATTCAGCGCTGCCGCCGGCCCATTCGATGCCGGCATAGATGTCTTCGGTGTTCTCGCGGAAGATCACCATGTCCACGTCGCCCGGGCGCTTCACCGGCGAGGGCACGCCCTCGAACCAGCGCACCGGACGCAGGCACACGTACAGGTCCAGCATCTGGCGCAGGGCCACGTTGAGCGAGCGGATGCCGCCGCCGACCGGCGTGGTCAGCGGGCCCTTGATCGAGATCAGGTAGTCGCGGCAGGCCTGCACCGTGGATTCCGGCAGCCAGGTGCCGTAGTTGTTGTTGGCCTTCTCGCCGGCAAACACTTCCAGCCAGTGGATCTGCTTCTGCCCGCCGTAGGCCTTGGCCACCGCTGCGTCGAGGACGCGTACCGCAGCGCGCCAGATGTCCGGGCCGGTGCCGTCACCTTCGATGAAGGGGATGATCGGGTGGTTGGGGACGCTGAGCTTGCCCCCGGAGATGGTGATCTTTTCGCCACCGGCGGGCGGGGTGAGGACGGGTTCTGCCATGACGTGCTCCTGAGGTGGAACGGGACGCGCCGACGCAACGGGCGCTCGGCGGAATCGATTGTGGTCCCCATTGTCGCCGGTCACGCCGCAGGGGGCAAAGCGTGGCCCGGTCGGCAGGCAAAAAAACGGGCGCGGAGGGGAGTCCGCGCCCAAGCATTCCCACCCTTGGGAGAGAGTGAGAGAGAGAGAGGGTTATTGCACCTGGACCGGCCGCGCCATCCCCATGCCGCTGCGGGCGCCGATGCCGGGGAAGGCCATGTTGGTATCGCTGGTCATCAAGCGTGCTCCGTAAGCCGAAGTCGTGATCGGTCCGTGGAATCTACGCCGTCAGGGTGTTAATGCGGCATGCCGACGCCGTGAACAAGGGGGCGCCGGCAGCGGGTCATTACTGGCGCTGCTCGCGGTGGGGATGGGGCGGCGCACTGCCGTGGCTGGCGCGCCACGGGTTGATGTCCAGGCCTCCGCGCCGGGTGTAGCGTGCTTCCACTGAAAGCGATTGCGGCGCGCACTGCGCCACCAGGTCCTGGTGGAAGCGCTCGACGCACTGTTCGTGGAAGTCGGCGTGGTCGCGGTAGCTGGCCACGTAGCGCAGCAGGCCCTCGCGTTCGATGCGCGGTCCGCGGTAGGCAATCACCAGGGTGGCCCAGTCGGGCTGATTGGTGACCGGGCAGTTCGACTTCAGCAGATGCGAGGTGAGGACTTCCTCCACTGTTTCGGTGCCGTCGGCGTGCAGGAAGCTGGCGTCGGGCGGTCCGTAGCAGTCGATGTCCAGCTCAACAGCGTCGATGCATTCGAATCCCATATCGTCCGGCCGCATCGGCGGCAGGCCGAAGACGACTTCCACCGACGCACCCGCACATGCGGACAGATCGGCGGCAACGCGCTGGCGCAGCGCTTCGCTGCTGTCCGCACGCTCGGCATTCAACGAGTTGAGGTACAGCTTCAGCGACTTGGATTCGATCAGGTTGGGGGACGTACACGGAACCTGCAGCGTGGCGGTGCCGACACAGGGCTTGCCGCGGAGGTCCAGCCAGCCCAGCTCGTAGGCGTGCCAGCGGTCGTGGCCTATGAAGGGAAGTGCGGCGTCGTCGAGGCCAAGGGCCGCGCGGCCGACGGCACGCGGAATCGGGAACAGCAGGCCGGCGTCGTACCGCGACGGGTAGGCGACTTCGCGGCCGAGACTGGAATCGTGGGGCGTGTGCATGCCGCCATTTTAGGCGCTTGATGAAGCGACGTGATTTGAAGCCCTTGTAGGAGCGACTTAAGTCGCGTAAGCCTGGCGGTTCCGGATGGCACGGCTTCGCGACTTAAGCTGCTCCTACAAGAGCCAGGGGCTGTGGGCTCAGCCTTCGGCGCCACCGTGCAGGTAGTCCAGTGCGACCTGCATCAGCGCGCGGAAGCCCACGTCCAGCGCGCCCTCGTCCAGGAAGAACTCGGGCGAGTGGTTACCGGGCGCAGTCGCCGCATCCTGGCCCTTGGGCGTGGAGCCGACGAAGAAGTACATCGACGGCACCTGGTTGGCGAAGTAGGAGAAGTCCTCGGCGCCCATCTGTCGCGGCGGCTCGATCACCCCGGCCACACCGACTGCCGCCTGCAGGCTGGGCAGCATGCGCGCGGTAAGTGCAGGATCGTTGACCGTGACCGGGTTGCCTTCGGAGTCCGGCACCTGCGCCTCGACCCGCGCACCGTGCGCGGCGGCGACGTGCTCGGACACGTTCTTGAGGTCGGCGAAGATCTTGGCGCGCATGGCCGGATCGAACGTGCGGATGGTGCCGATCATCTCCACCTGGTCGGGGATGATGTTGGAGCGGATGCCGCCCTTGATCGCGCCGAAGGTGACCACCGCCGGCAGCGAGGCCAGGTCGGTACGGCGGCTGACGATGGTCTGCGCGGTGCCGATGATGTCGGCCGCGGCCACGATCGGGTCGACGCCGCCCCATGGACGCGAGCCGTGCGTCTGCCGGCCGATCACCTTGATGCTGAAGCTGTCCGAGGCCGCCATCAGTGGCCCCTGGCGCACGCCGATGATGCCGGCGTTGATGCTTGAGAAGACGTGCAGTCCGAATGCGGCATCGGGCTTGAAGTCCCTGAACACGCCTTCTTCCAGCATCAGCGAAGCGCCGCCCTCCTCGCCCTGGGGCGGGCCTTCCTCGGCCGGCTGGAACACGAATAGCACCTCGCCGGGAAGCTCCTCGCGCATCGCCACCAGCGCTTCGGCCACGCCCATCAGGATGCCGACGTGGGCGTCGTGGCCGCAGGCGTGCATGACGCCGACCTTCTCGCCACGGAATTCGGTTGTCGCCCTGGAGGCGAACGGCACGTCGACGCGTTCGGTGACCGGAAGTGCATCGATGTCGGCGCGCAGCGCGATGCGCGGCCCGGGCTTGCCGCCCTTGAGCACCGCGGTGACCCCGGTGTGGGCGACGCCGGTCTTCACTTCAAGGCCGAGGCCGCGCAGGTGCTCGGCGATCTTGGCCGCGGTGCGGGTCTCGCGATTGCCCAGCTCGGGATTCTGGTGGATGTCGCGGCGCCAGGCCACGACCTTGGACTGCAGCGCTTTGGCCGCGGCGGTGACTTCGGGACGCTGCGCCGGCGTGGGGTCCTGGGCGTGGGCGGGCAGGGCGACAAGCAGCGACGTTGCAAAAAGCAGCGGGGCGAGTTTCATTGGATGTACTCCGGCTCAGTGTCACCGGATGCTAACCGGTCAACTGGCGAGTGGCATCGAAGGGGAGCAGATGTCGCCTGCAGAGACCGTGCTCTTGGCGGCGGAACGCAGCCGTGTCGCTCCCTGCCGTATTCGTCTCGCATTCCTCAAGCCGGCGTGCGACGCTTCGCCGCCTGCACCAGGAATGCCGATGATCCCCACCCAAGACTCCGCTTCGACCAAGCCGCTGGTCGGTGACGCTGCGCTCATTCGCGCCGTGGGCTCGTTCGCGCTCACTGCGGCGGTGATCAACATCATCGTCGGCGGCGGGATCTTCCGCATGCCCGCGGCGCTGTCAGCGCAGATGGGCGCCGCCGCGCCGCTGGCGCTGATCGCCGGCGCGCTGGCGATCATCCCGATCGCGCTTTGTTTTTCGGCGGTGGGCAGCCGCGCTGCGGCTACCGGCGGTCCTTATACCTACCTGAGCGCGGTGTTCGGCTCGTTCGCCGGCTTCATCGCCGGCGCGCTGATGTGGATCAGCAACGTGGCCTCCAGCGCGGGCGTGGCCGCCGCGTTCTCGGTACAGATGGCCAACCTGGTGCCGTGGTTCGGCGAAACGCTGCCGCGTGCGGGGCTGCTGACCCTGCTGTATCTGTCAATCTTCGCGCTTAACTCGTTCGGGGTGAAGCTGGGCGCACGCGCGATCACCGTGCTGGCCGCGCTGAAGCTGGCGCCGCTGTTCGCGCTGGTGGCGGTGGGCCTGTTCTTCGTCGACTGGCCGTCGGTGAGCTTCGGCATGGATGAAATTCCGTCGTGGACGGTGTTGGGCACGGCGATGGTGCTGGTGATGTTTGCCTATTCGGGCATGGAGACAGCGCTGGTGCCTTCGGGCGAACTGCGCGACCCCACCCGCAGCGTGCCGCGCGCGACCCTGGCCGCGATCCTGCTGGTGGTGCTGCTGTACATGGGCCTGCAGATCGTGGGCCAGGGCGTGATGGGCCCGGCGCTGGCGCAAAGCGGCGTGCCCATCGCCGACACCGCCGCCGCGATCTGGGGGCCGGCACGCACCGTGCTGCTGGTGACCGCGTGCATCTCCATGGCCGGGTTCCTGCTGGGCAACCTGCTGGGCTCCTCGCGCCTGCTGTTTGCGCTGGGCCGCGACGGCTACCTGCCGCTGGCGTTCGGCCGCGTCAGCGCCACCCATCGGGTGCCGCTGCTGGCCCTGGTGACGCATGCAGGCCTGGCCTGGATCCTGGCGCTGGGCGGCACCTTCGATGCGCTGGCGCTGATCTCCGGCGGCGCGATTGTCTCGGTCTACGTGCTGGTCAGCCTGTCCGCGTGGCGGGCCCAGAGCATCGACCTGCGCGAGCGTGGCGAACCCTTCGTATTGCCCGGAGGTCCGCTGATCCCGCTGCTGGGACTGGTGGCGATGCTGCTGATCCTGGCCACTCTCACCAGCAAGGAGTGGGTGGCAATCGGCGTGGCGCTGGGAGCGTTGGTGCTGGTGTATGCGGTACTGCGAATGCAGAAGCGGCGCGCCGTGCCTAAAAGCTGAGCTGCTACGCGCAACGTACGCGCGATGCCAAGGTCAGCTTGAGGGCGACCGGCGCGACCGGCGCGCGCGGTTACCGCGATACGTAGCGTTGTGAAGGCCAGATTGTCGCTTCGCCGCGTAGATCCGAGCTTGCTCGGATGCTTCTTTCGCAGTGCCTGCAAAAGTGCTTTGCTTGCGATCAGAGCCATCCGAGCAAGCTCGGATCTACGTTCTGAGGGCTGGTCCGCTGGCGTAAGGGATCAGGCCTTGCGCTGAGCGGCCAGGTGCTCGGCGCTCTCCAGTTCGAGCAGGCCCTTGGGCACGAGCTGATCCGACAGGCCCCGCGTAGATCCGGGCTTGCTCGGATGCAGTTGACCTTTCGCAGCCGCAATGGCGAGGGCAGTAGCATCCGGGCAAGCCTGGATCTACGCGGACATACAGGGCATCCGAGCAGGCCCGGATCTACGCAGGGGCGGAGCAGTGGGTGGAAGCCACCTGATCGCCCACCACGCTCAGAAGGCGTGGTCGAAGCCCACTTCGCCCTGCACCCCGACCTGGTAGGCCGATACGCGGCGCTCGAAGAAGTTCGTCAGCTCCTGCACGTCCTGCAGATCCATGAACGGGAACGGATTGCTGGAGCCAAAGTGCCGCGGCATGCCAAGCTGGACCATGCGCTGGTCGGCGCAATACTCCAGGTACTGGCGCATGTCCTTGATCGACAGCCCGGCCACGCCGCCGGACAGCGTGTCGTGCGCAAAGGCCACTTCGCACTCCACCGCCTCGCACATCATTTCCACCACTTGGGCCTTGAGATCGTCGTCGAACAGGTCCGGCTCTTCCTCGCGCGCGGTGCGGATGACCTCGAAGGCAAAAGCCATGTGCGCGCTTTCGTCGCGAAACACCCAGTTGGTCCCCGACGCCAGCCCGTGCAGCAGGCCGCGCGAGCGCAGGTAGTACACGTAGGCAAAGGCACCAAAGAAAAACAGCCCCTCGATGCAGCCGGCGAAGCACACCATGTTGAGCAGGAACTGGCGACGCTGCGCGCGGGTCTCGATGCGGGTGATTCCCTGCAGCGAGTCGATCCACTTGAAGCAGAACTCGGCTTTGCGCCGGATCGAGGGAATGTTCTGCACGGCGTCGAAGGCTTTGGCACGCTCGTTCGGGTCGGGAAGATAGGTGTCCAGCAGGGTCAGGTAGAACTGCACGTGCAGCGCCTCTTCGTACAGCTGCCGCGACAGATACATTCGCGCTTCGGGTGCGTTGATGTGCTGGTAGAGGTTGAGCACGAGGTTGTTGGACACGATCGAATCACCGGTAGCGAAGAACGCGATCAGGCGCTCGATCAGGTGCCGCTCGGCCGGCCCGAACTTGGTCTTCAGGTCGGTGGTGTCCAGGGCGAAGTCCACTTCCTCCACCGTCCAGGTGTTGCGGATGGCGTTGCGGTACATCTCGTAGAATTGCGGGTAGCGCATCGGGCGCAGGGTGAGTTCGAAACCCGGGTCGAGGAGCAGCTGGCGGTGGTGTGTGGACATGGAAATCCTTGTTGCTTCTCCCTCCGGGAGAAGGTGCCCGAAGGGCGGACGACCGCAGGAAGTGCCTGTGGCATGAGGTAGTGGGTTATCAGCGTTTAGTGAAGTTCGAAGGTGAGTCATTGGCATTCCCTGAAGCGTCGCTTCGGGCCACCTTCTCCGCCTTGCACTCCCTTCGGTCGCCGGTGGGAGAAGGGAAGCGCACGCTACTGGCAGGCCTCGCAGCTTTCCGGATTCTCCAATGAGCAGCTCACTGCTTCGGTCGGCGAGTAGGCAGGCTTCGGCGTTTCGACCGCAGCATTGCCCAGCGTGGTCTTGGCGATCTTCGTGGCCGGCCTGGAGCGCAGGTAGTAGGTCGTCTTGATGCCTTTCTTCCACGCGTACATGTACATCGATGACATGGCGCCGATGCTCGGGCTCTCCATAAAAAGATTGAGCGAGGCGGACTGGTCGATGAAGGCGCCGCGGTCGGCGGCCATGTCGATCAGCGCGCGCATCGGCACTTCCCAGGTGGTGCGATAGATGTCACGAAGGGCCTGCGGAATTCGCGTGATCGACTGGATCGAACCTTCGGCGTGCTTGATTTCCTCGCGCACCTCCGGCGTCCATAGTCCAAGTTTCTTCAGCTCCACCACCAGGTAGCGGTTCACCTGCAGGAAGTCGCCCGACAGGGTCTCGCGTTTGAACAGGTTGCTGGTCTGCGGCTCCACGCACTCGTAGCAACCGGCGATCGAGGCGATGGTGGCGGTGGGCGCGATGGCGATCAGCAGCGAATTGCGCAGGCCGCTTTCGCGGATGCGGTCGCGCAGCGCATCCCAGCGGTCGGCGTCACCGGGGACCACGCCCCAGGCATCGAACTGCAGTTCGCCCAGCGAGGCGCGCGTCTCGGCGAAGGCCGGATGCGCACCGGATTCTTCCGCCAGTTCGCACGAGGCCTGCAGCGCGTTGTAGTAGACGGTCTCGGCAATGCGCGCCGAGAGCGCACGCGCCGCTGCGCCGTCGAACGCCAGCCGCAGCTTGAAGAACACGTCCTGCAGGCCCATCACCCCCAGGCCGACCGGGCGCCAGCGCAGGTTGCCACGCCGCGCCGATTCGATCGGATAGAAATTGAGGTCGATCACCCGGTCCAGCTGGCGCACGGCCAGGCGCACCGTCTCTGCGAGTTTGTCGAAATCGAAGCGTGGCGTTTCTCCGGCCTCGGCCGGTTCAAGGTGGTGCGAGAGGTTGATCGATCCCAGGTTGCACACCGCGGTCTCCGCATCGGAGGTGACCTCGAGGATCTCGGTGCACAGGTTGGACAGGTGGATCACGTTGCCGGGCTTGAGCGTCTGGTTGCTGGCGCGGTTGCACTTGTCCTTGAACGTCATCCAGCCGTTGCCGGTCTGGGCCAGGGTGCGCATCATCCGCGAATACAGCTCGCGCGCCTTGAGCGTCCTGGTCGCCTTGCCCTGGGTTTCGGCCTGCACGTAGGCGCGCTCGAATGCTTCGCCGAACAGGTCGGTGAATTCGGGCACCACGCGTGGATCGAACAGCGACCAGTCCGCATCGGCCTCCACCCGGGCCATGAACAGGTCGGGGATCCAGTTGGCCAGGTTGAGGTTGTGGGTGCGCCGGGCGTCGTCGCCGGTGTTGTCACGCAGCTCCAGGAACTCTTCCACATCGGCGTGCCACGGCTCCAGGTACACGCAGGCCGCGCCCTTGCGCTTGCCGCCCTGGTTGACCGCGGCCACCGATGAATCCAGTGTCTTCAGCCACGGCACGATCCCGTTCGAATGGCCGTTGGTGGATTTGATCAGCGAGCCGCGCGAGCGCACCCGGGTGAAGCTGACGCCGATGCCGCCGCTGAACTTGGACAGCTGCGCGATGTCGCCATACTTCTGGTAGATCGATTCCAGCGAGTCCACCGGTGAATCCAGCAGGAAGCAGCTCGACAGCTGCTCGTGGGTGGTGCCCGCGTTGAACAGGGTCGGCGAGCTGGGCAGGTAGTCCAGCTGGGCCATGCGCCGGTACAGTGCCAGCGCCTCGGGCACGTCCTGGCTCAGCGCGCAGGCGATGCGCAGGAAGAACTGCTGCGGGGTCTCGATCACCGTGCGCGCGTGCGGATGGCGCAGCAGGTAGCGGTCGTAGAGCGTGCGCAGGCCGAAGTAGTCGAAGTTCATGTCCAGCGACGCGTCGATCGTGTCGTTGAGCTTGCGCGCGTTGGCCTGCACGAAACCCAGCAGGCGCTGGTTGATCAGGCCCACGTCGAAACCGCGCTGGATCGACTGCGAGAACGCGTGGATTTCCTGGCCGGTGACCTCCTTGCCGATGCAGTCGGCCAGCAGGCGCGCGGCCAGGCGGCTGTACTCGGGCTCCTCGGCGGTGAGCAGGGCGGCGGTGCGGATCGACAGTTCGTCGAGCTCGCGCGTGGTGGCGCCGTCGTACAGGCCGGAAATGGTGCGGGTGGCCACGCGCATCGGGTCGATCGCGTGCAGGCCCTCGCAGCTGCGCTGCACCGCGCGCACGATCTTGTTGAGGTCCACCGGCTCGCGGCTGCCGTTGCGCTTGGTCACGCTCATCGCGGTGGCCGTAGGCGGCGCAGTGAGCAGGAAGGAGGTCTCGCCGGCGCTTTCGGCCACGGCGGGTTCGGCAGTGCTGGTTTCGATGGAGGTCATGGATGGTGCTCCTGCAGTGATGCACGCGGCGGCCTGTCCCTCGCAGGCAGCGCAGGCCTTGTGCATCGCAGGATGGGAAAGCGGTGTCGCACGGCACGCGACGGCCTGGCCGCGCCTGCTCGGGCGTCACCAGCCATCTCCCCCCGGAGATTCCGCGGCCGGCACCGCGCGGTGTGCTTCGCGCGGCTGTCGGCAGGTCTTCGGACTCGTGGATACGGAAAGCCTTCGCCCTCCACCTCTGCGGTCGCTTCCCGGGGCCGGATGCCCCAGTGCCATGACCGTTTCGTTTCCACCTACCGCTGCGGGGCAGTGCCGGGATGAGCGCATGCGCGCGTAACCGGGCTTCCCTATTAATCCCTGGGCGCGAACGCCGCGGGAACCGACAGCCACAAGATAGTGGGGTTCAAAACGCGCGTCAACGCGAAATATAGTGTTGAGCGCGGATCGCAGCGAGCCGGGTAGATCCGAGCTTGCTCCGATGTTTTTGATTCGCGCCGGAGAAGGGGCATCCGAGCAAGCTCGGATCTACGCCTGGAGGAAGACTGGTCAGGCCTTGAGCGGCCCTGCCAGGTAGTTGGGGCCCTGCATGGGGTGGGCCTCATGCGTTGTGCTGCTCCGCCAGGTCGCGAGCTTTGTAGATCCGAGCTTGCTCGGATGCGTTTGATCTCCGCCGAGGATGGAGCATCCGAGCAAGCTCGGATCTACACAGGGAAGTAGTCCGCTCAGGCCTTGTGCGGGGCGGCCAGGTAGTCGGCGCTCTGCATCTCGATCAGGCGCGAGGCGGCGCGTTCGAAGGCGCCCTCCAGGCGGGCGCCGGTATACAGCGCTGTGGGCGGCGCGGCGGCAGTGCACACCAGGTTGACCTGGCGGTCGTAGAACTCGTCGACCAGGTTCACGAAGCGCCTGGCGGCATCTTCGTTGTTCCGATCGAACACCGGCACCCCGGCCAGCAACACCGTGTTGAACTCGCGCGCGATCTCGATGTAGTCGTTGCTGCTGCGTGGGCCTTCGCACAGCGCGGCGAAGTCGAACCACGCGATGCTCTTGCCACGGCCGCGCACCGGAATCCGGCGGCCCTCGATCTCGATATTGCCGGGCTTGGCAGGCGGTCCGCCAAGCTCAACCCAGCGCCCGGCCAGCCACGGGTCCGATCCGGCGTCGAGCGGGGTGCGATACACCGGCGAACGGATCAACGCGCGCAGCCGGTAGTCTTCCAGGCCCTGCGTTTCCAGCACCACGCAGTGCTCCTGCAGCAGGGCGATGGCGGGCAGGAAGCTCTCGCGCTGCAGCCCGTTGGCATACAGCTCGGGCGGCGCGGTGTTGGAGGTGGTCACCAGGGTGACGCCCTGGGCGAACAGCTGCTCCAGCAGGCGGCCCAGCAGCATCGCATCGCCGATGTCGGTGACGAAGAACTCGTCCAGCACCAGCACCCGCAGTTCGTCGCTCCACTGCTGGGCAATGCGCGCCAGCGGGTCGCTGTGCCCGGCGTGCTCGCGCAGGCGCTGGTGCACGCCGCGCATGAAGCGATGGAAGTGGGTCCGGTACTTGCCGCGCTCGCCCCGCTGCCCCGAACGCGCAGCGTCGGCGCGGCCTGCGGGCGAGGCGATGGGCAGCGGCAGGGTGTCGTAGAACAGATCCACAAGGAAGGTCTTGCCGCGACCCACGCCGCCCCAGTAGTACAGCCCGGCGACCGGCTCGGGAGCGCGCCACAGCGACGCAAGCCGGTCCAGCCAGCCGTCGTCCGGGCGCCCCACTAGGCCCAGGTGGATGCGGTCCAGCTCGGCCAGCGCGGCATGCTGGGCCAGGTCGTCGTGCCAGTTTCCCTCGCGTGCGCCCTGCGTGTAGACCTGCGAAGGAAGCGGCGCGGCCGCGTCGCCGCGGTCGATCATGCCGCCGGGAGCCAGGCTTTGACCTCGTGCTGGATCGCACCGCGCAGATCGATCAGCTTGCGGTGGAAGAAGTGCGTGGTGTCGGGCATGCGCACCAGCGCGGGCCTGGTGGGGAGGGTATCGAGCCAGTCGTAGACCGCCTGCGGCTCGACCACTTCATCGGCGTCGCCCTGGATCACCAGCCACGGGCAGTCCGGCAGCACGATGCTCTCGAAGTCCCAGCGTCCGGCCGGTAACGCGATCGAGATCAGCGCGTCGGGCTGCAGGTCGGCGGCGGCGCTCAGCGACACGTACGCGCCGAAGCTGAAACCCACCAGCCACACCGCATCATCGGGGCGCTGCTGGCGTACCCAGGCCACGACCGCAGCCAGGTCCTGGCGCTCGCCCGGTCCACCGTCGAAGCTGCCGGCGGACTCGCCCACGCCGCGGAAGTTGAAACGCAGCGTGGCCGCGCCGACGTTGCGCAGCGCGCGCGCGGCCATGGTCACCACCTTGTTGTGCAGGCTGCCGCCTTCGGTGGACAGCGGGTGGCACAGGATCACGGTCAATGGACGCCGTTCGGTATCTTCGTCGGGCAGGTCGAGGACGGCTTCAAGCGGGCCCAGCGGACCCTGCAGGATGAGCGGACCGGAGTCGTGTGGAAAGGCGGGATTGGTCATGGGCCATGATACCGCTGGCTTCTGCGGCACTTCGTGCACGCCCGCCGTTCGAGGCTAGAGGTCGAAGCCCAGCAGCATCGGATCATGGTCGGAACTGCGCCACGGGCCCTCGCCACCTGCCGATGCATAGCCTTCGCTGTCCGGCTCGTCGGCGTTGCTGTGCCACTCGGCCGCGCCGCGCAGCCTGCCAGCCAGCGCAGGACTGAGCAAAGCGTGGTCGAGGCGCCCAGCCAAGCCTTCGTAGACGAAGCTGTAGGGGCGATCCGCCTGCCCTGTGGCGGGGCGGGCAAAAGCGTCGATCCAGCCCGAATCCAGCAGCGCGCGCACCGGGTCTTCCATGGCGTAGGCGTTAAGGTCGCCCACCACCAGCTGTAGCGGCGAGCCGGTCCCGGTGGGGTCGCTCTTGAGCCACGCGTCGAGGCGCCGGGCGGAGTCCAGGCGCGCGGCGTTCCAGCAGGCCTGGCCGTCGCCCTGGTCGGCGTCGGCGCCGGCGGCGGTTCCGCAGCCCTTGGACTTGAAGTGATTGGCTACGACGACCAGCGGCGCGCCCGCACCCACATCGAAGGCCTGTGCCAGCGGCACCCGGCTGAGCCGCTCGAAGGGTCCGCCCTCGAGCACCGCGGGGGCGCCCACAGGCTGCGCACGCGCGGCGCGGTAAATCAGTCCGACGCGGATCTGGTCGGTACCGGGGCCGCGCGCCGGCTCGACGAAGCGCCAGTCGCTGCCGTCGGTGTTCAGCGCGGCCACGAATCCTGCCAATGCCGACTCCGACCCGTAGCCATCGTTCTCCAGCTCCATCAGCGCGGCGATATCCGGATCCAGCGCCTTGAGGGTGGCCACCAGCCGCGAGGTCTGGTCAGCGAATTCCTGCGCCGTGGTGGCGCCTCGCGCGGTGGGAAAGCCGCCGCCGCGGCCGTCGCCGTTGAACAGGTTCTCCAGGTTGAACACCGCCACCTTCAGCCGTCCCGCGACTTCCGGCGGGGCCGGCCGGGGCGCCGGTGTCCACTGCAGTGGCGCGGTCAGCTGCAGGCGAAAGCTGCCGTGGCGCTGGTCGACGATGCCCTGCACCGCTTCGATCACGCTGCCGCTGCGCGGTGGCGCACGTCCGCCCAGATAGCTCACCACGACCGGATCGCGGCCGCTGCTGGCGTCGTCCAGCAGCAGGCGCCGGACTGCGTTGGCGGCGCGCAACTGCTCGAACGCCGGACTGCCGGGCCGCGCGATTTCGCTCGGTTGCCAGAGCCGGCCATCGAAGCTGGCGTCGAGTTCGCCAAAGCGGCGCAGGTTGCCCGAGCCGGTGACCGTCAGCGGCGCCTCGATGCGCACCTGCATGGCTTCCAGCGCTTCCCAATCCGCGGGTGCGGCATGCAGCGCCTTTGTAGCCACCGCACCACGCCCGGTGGTGGTGATCCGGGTGGGCTGGATGGCGGTCAGCGTGCCTGGCCCCGATTCGGTGCCCAATTCGACCACCGTGCCCTCGATTCGAAGACGGTCACCGGCGCCGACGGGATCGCCTTGCCCGGGGAGAGAGACCACGAACAGCGCGTCGGAAGTGGCCGGATCACCATCGCCGGCGTCCTGGATGAAAAACCCGCCCAGGCCTTCGCGCAGGTCGGCGCTGAGCACGCCTTCGACCACGGCCGGTCGGCCCTCGAGCGGGCTGCGCTGACCGCGACCCTGGACCTCGCCCATGGCCAGGACGCCGTCCGCGCGCCCACTCGGGGTTGCGCAACCGGCTGCGGCGACGCACACCAGCAGCAGCGAGGGCAGCGCGGACCTGGGCGGGCGAAGCGGCATGGGCAAGTCCTCGACATCGAATCGAATGGGGAAAACAACAACGCCGCCCGGAGGCGGCGTCGGCATCGGCGTGGCAGAAGCTTACTTGACGTTGGCCAGCATCCAATCGACCGTGACTTGCACCTGCTCGTCGGTCAGGGCCGGGTTGCCGCCCTTGGCCGGCATGATCCCGGCCTCGCCCTGGTAGCCCTGTATGGCATGGGTGTAGAGCAGTTCGGCGCCCTTGGACGCGCGTGCGCCGAAGCCAGCGGCGTTGAGCATCGGCGCGCCGCCGACGCCATTGGTGTGGCAGGCGCCGCACAGGTTCTGGTAAACGACCCCGCCGTCCAGGGTGCCGCCGTAAGCCACCTGCGAAGCCGCCGCCGCAGTCGCCGCTGCGGCTGCAGCAGCCTGCGCCGCCGCGCCGGTGGCGCCGGCGTACACCGCGCCGACCGGAGCGATGCGCTGCTGGGTCATCCGCGCCGCCGTCGGCGAAATCTGCGCCGGCAGCGTGCCGTGCAGGTACAGCGCACCGGCGATCAGGCCCAGGGTGACCAGCATCAGGAAGCCGATGACCATGGAGAAACGCTTAAGGAATTCGAGATCGTAGTTGCGCACGGTGCACCTTTGGCGGCGCGGCGGCAGGCCGCGCGGGCGTTACGAAAAGGGAATGACCCGGCGCGAACGCCGTGGCCAAGGCGCTCATTATAAGCAGGGCGGGCGCCGATCCCTCAAGCCGCCCAATACGTGGCGACCTTGCCCCCGCGCGAGGCCAGCACACGGGCGATCGGGAGCAGGCCCGTGCCGTTCACGGCCGCCAGGGCCTGCTCCAGCACCTCGCGCTTGCCGGCCCCCTCGATGTGCAGGTAAAGCCGTCGCGCGGCGAGCAGCACCGGCAGGGTGAGCGTGATGCGCGGTTCGCCCGCACCGGGCGCGCGCATGGGCAGCACCGCCGAGGTCCCGTCCGGGTCCAGCGCTTGTTCCAGCAGGTCCCCGCCTGGGAAGAACGAGGCCGTGTGTCCGTCCTCGCCCATGCCCAGCACGGCCACGTCCAGCGGCAGCGCATCGGCCAGCGACCTTGCCACCTCGGCCAAGCTCGTCTCCGGCTCTGCGGTATCGCGATGCAGCGGCAGGAACCGAGCCTCGGACGCCGGCCCCTGCAGCAGGTGGGACCGCACCAGGGCCGCGTTTGAGCGATCGCTGGACTCGGGCACCCAGCGCTCGTCGACCAAGGTCACGGTGACGCGGCCCCAGTCCAGCGGCTGCTGCGCCAAGGCCTGCATGAAGGCCTTGGGCGTGTTGCCGCCGGAAACGGCCAGGCTGGCGCAGCCGCGCGCCGCCAGCGCTGCAGCCAGGTCGGCAGCGACCGCCTGGGCCAGGGCCGCGGCCAGCAGGGCCGGATCCGGAAACCGGTGGAGATCGATGTCTGGATGAAGCTGAGAGGTCATCGCATTCGCCCTCGGATTCCTTCTCCCCCGGCGACCGCAGGGACTGCACAAGTGGGTAGACGGCGCGCGGCGCCGGACGGCCACAGGAAGTGCCCGTGGCATGAGGGAGGGAAAATGACGTGCCGAAAGGTTCAGTGCAAGCAAGGCATCAACGCCTCACCCCACATGCACGTCCTGCAGTCGACCGCCCTCCAATCACCTTCTCCAGTGGGAAGAAGAAAATCCGTCAATCGGCCTCCTCGTGCCAGGTGCGCCCGTCGCGCTCGATCAGCGCCACCGCCGCACCGGGACCCGACGAGCCGGCGGTGTAGCTTTTGGGCGCCTCGCTCAGGGAGTCCCAAGCGGCCAGGATCGGGTCGATCCACTTCCACGCCGCCTCCACCTCGTCGCGACGCATGAACAGCGTGGGATTGCCGCGGACCACGTCCATCAGCAGGCGCTCGTAGGCTTCGGGCTGTTCCACCCCGAACGCCTCGGCAAAGCTCATGTCCAGCGGCACGTGCTGCAGGCGCAGCCCGCCGGGCCCCGGGTCCTTGATCATCAGCCACAGCTTGACCCCTTCGTCCGGCTGCAGGCGCAGCACCAGGCGGTTGGCGACCACCGGACCGGCGCTGTTCTCGAAGATCGAGTGCGGCACGTGGCGGAAGGCAATCACGATCTCCGACACGCGGCTGGACAGGCGCTTTCCGGTGCGCAGGTAGAACGGCACGCCGGCCCAGCGCCAGTTGTCGACCTCGGCCTTGAGCGCAACGAAAGTCTCGGTGCGCGAATCGGTACGGCCGGGCTCCAATTCAACGAGTTCGTCCAGGTAACCCGGCACGGCCGCGCCGTTGGAGGCGCCGGCGCGGTACTGGCCCCGTACCGTGGTCTGGGCGGCATCGTCCAGGGTGATCGGGCGCAGCGAGCGCAGCACCTTGAGCTTCTCGTCGCGCACCGCATCGGCCTGCATCGCCGCCGGCGGTTCCATCGCCACCATGCACAGCAGCTGCAGCAGATGGTTCTGGACCATGTCGCGCAGCGCCCCGGAGGTGTCGTAATAGCCGGCGCGCTTTTCCAGGCCTACGGTCTCGGCCACGGTGATCTGCACGTGGTCGATATGGTTGGCGTTCCACAGCGGCTCGAACAGGATGTTGGCGAAGCGCAGCGCCATCAGGTTCTGCACCGTTTCCTTGCCCAGGTAGTGGTCGATGCGGTACGTCTGGCTTTCGCTGAAGGCGCTGCCGACTGCGTCGTTGATTACCGCGGCGCTGGCCGAATCGCGGCCAATGGGTTTCTCGATGACCACGCGCGAGTTCGGCGTGTTCAGGCCGTGCGCGCGAAGACGGTTGCACAGGTCCACGAACAGCGACGGGCTGGTCGAAAGGTAGAACACGCGAACGCGCCCGGTGTGGGCCAGCATCTGGACGGCGAAGTCGTCCCAGCCGTCGTCGCTGGTGGCGTCCAGGGTGCAGTACCGCAGCAGTTGCAGAAATGGCTCCAGCCTGGCCTGCAGCGCGTGGTCCTTTGCCACCACAGGCGCCAGCGCCTCGGCCACGCGCGTGCGGTACTCGTTCACAGACTGGGTGTCGCGGGCAACGCCCACGATGCGGCTGTCGTCGGGGATCTGGCCGCGCCCGTAACGTCGAAACAGTCCTGGCAGGAGCTTGCGCAACGCGAGGTCGCCGGTGCCGCCGAATATCACAAGGTCGAAGGTGTCGACGGGGACGGTCTTGGCGGTCACGGTGGATCCTGGAGCGGGGAGGCGAGCCAAGAAAATACCACCTTGGTACCAGAACGGCTAGATCTGCGCCGCAGAAGGTTGGATTTGCACGAATGCGCATTTTTGGTATCTCAGTGGTATTGTCATTCCATGCCGGCCACCCTCAGCGACGAATACCAGCGCCTCGCCACCGAAGACGGCGGGCGCGCCTTGGCGTACGTGAGGCTGCGGCGGGCGCTGCAGCACCTGATCGAGAGCGGGGTGCTGCAGCCGGGCGAAAGCCTGCCCAGTGAGCGCGACCTCGGGGCGCAGCTGTCGCTGTCGCGGGTCACCGTGCGCCGCGCCCTGTCCGGGCTGGTCCAGTCCGGTCTGCTGACCCAGCGCCACGGCGCCGGCACGTTCGTGGCCGAGCGCATCCTGCGTTCGTTCTCGCGCCTGACCAGCTTCACCGACGACCTGCGCGAGCGCGGCCTGAATCCGCGCTCGGAGTTTTTCGAACGCGCCGTTGGCGAGGTCACGCCGGACGAGGCGATGGCGCTGAACCTGTCGCCCGGCAGCGGCGTGGTCCGCTTGCATCGCGTTCGTTTTGGCGGCGACGCGCCGCTGGCGGTGGAGCGCACGCTGGTGCCACACGCGCTGCTGCCGGATCCGGCCAGCGTGGAAAACTCGCTATACGAGGCGCTGGAACCGCTGGGTCACCGGCCGGTGCGCGCGCTGCAGCACCTGCGCGCGGTGGCGCTGGATACGGAGACCGCGCGCCTGCTGCAGCTGCCGGTGGGCAGTCCCGGACTGCTGATCGAACGCCGTGCGTTCCTGGCCGACGGGCGGGTGGTGGAATCGACGCGCTCGTTCTACCGCGGCGACGCCTATGACTTCGTGGCCGAGCTGCACACCGAGTAGCCGCGAACCGGTCCGTTCGCCGCCATGACCGCAGCCATCGCCGCGGGCCGACAGCCTAGGCCACCGCGTGTACCGAGGGATCAGCCCTGCGCTGGAACAGCACGCGCTCGGGCCGATGCAGGGCAAAGCCCTGGCCGAAGTCCACGCCCAGCGCCGACAGCGGCGCCACCATGTCCTGGCTGCTGACCCACTCGGCCACCACTTTCACCCCGCGCTGGTGCCCGATCTGCGCGATTGCGCGGATGATGGTCTGGCTCATCGGGTCGGTGCCAAGGTCGCGCACGAAGCTGCCGTCGATCTTGATCATGTCCACCGGCAGGTTCTTCAGGTAGCCGAACGAGGACATGCCCGCACCAAAATCGTCCAGTGCGATCCGGCAGCCGACCTGGCGCAGGCGCTCGATCACCTGCACCACCTTGACCAGGTTGCGCACGGCCACGGTTTCGGTGATCTCGAAGCACAGCTTGTGGGTCGGCACGTTGAACTCGTCGATGCAGGCCAGCACGAAATCAGCGAGGCCGTCATCTTCGATGCTGGCGCCGGACAGGTTGATGGCGCAGGTGGCTAGTCGCGACCCCGACGGGTGCAGCTGCGCCAGGTGCGACAGCGCGCTGCGTATCACCCAGCGGTCGATCGCCGGCATCATCCCGTAGCGCTCGGCCGCCGGCAGGAACGCGCCCGGCATCACCAGGCCGCCCTGCTCGTCGCGCAGCCGCAGCAACAGCTCGACGCACGGCCCGCAGTCGGCGTCCGCGCGCAGCGGCTGGATCTCCTGGTAGTCCAGCAGCAGGCGGTCCTCGTCCATCGCCGTGCGCAGGCGCGTCGCCCATTCCATCTCGCCGTGCCGGCGCGTGGTTTCGTCGTCCTCGCGGTACACATGGACGCGATTGCGACCGTTCTCCTTGGCCTGGTAGCAGGCGGTATCGGCCTTGGCCAGCAGGTCTTTCAAGGTCGGTTCGGCGTGATCGATCAGGACCACGCCGATGCTCGCGCTGATCGCGTAGGTGTGCTCCTGCCAGGTGAACATCAGGCTTTCGATGCATCGGCGCAGGCGCTCGGCCAGCACGCTCGCGCCCTCGTGGTCGGCGTGGAAGGCGAGCAGGCCGAATTCGTCGCCGCCCAGTCGCGCCAGCACGTCGCCCGGCCGGATCTGCTGGCGCATCTTCAGCGCCAGCTGGGCCAGCAGCTGGTCCCCGGCCATGTGCCCGGAAATGTCGTTGATCAGCTTGAACTGGTCCAGGTCGATGTACAGCAGCGCGCAGCCCGCAGGATCGTGGAGCGCCTTGCGCGCCACCAGCGTCTGTTCGACCCGGCGCTCGAACTCGCGCCGGTTGCACAGCTCCGTCAGCGCATCGTGGGTGGCCTGGTAGCTCAGCTGCGCGGTCAGCTCGCGCTGCTCCGAGACGTCGTTGGCCACGATGAGATGGTGCGTGGCGCCGTCGACTTCGACCTGCGCCATCGAGGCGCTCACCCAGAATGCGACGCCGTTGACGCCCACCAGCGCCGCCTCCTCGCTGTTCCACTGCTCGCCCAGGCGGGCCGGCGTACGCGCGCGCTTTTGAAGCGCCGGGTCAACCAGCAGTTCGGCCAGGGTCCGGCCCGTCACGTCGCCCAGCCGCAGGCGCGCGGCCTGGTTGGCGTAGACGATGCGGCCGCTGCTGTAGTCGGACAGCAGCACCAGCGCCGGTAGCAGGTCATTGAGGATCCTGAGCCGGGCCTCGCTTTCGCCGAAGCGCGCGCTCATGCGCTGTCCCAGGAGCAGGGCCCGCCGTCGCGTTGTGGTGAGCGACCACAGCAGCAGCGAGAGCAGCGCGCTGATCGTGATGCCGGCGATGATCAGCGTTGCAAGCCGGGCCAGGTCAAGGGGCGCAGGGCGCGGCTGCAGCTGCAACTCCCAGCGCCTGCCGCCGAACTCAAGGACGCGCGTATAGCCGGGATGGTCGGTGACCACCGTGACATCGCTGCCGGAGTCGAAAAACCAGGGCCCGCCTGAGAGCGGGTCGAGGTCGCGGATGCGTACCCGGAAGCTGTCCAGCACCGGCCCGCGCAGCGAGTCGGCCAGCAGCGGGTCCAGCTGGGCGCTGATGGCCAGTGAGCCCAGTTCGCGTGTGCGCCGCTCCTCGACGGTCAACGGCGCCTGGCCACGGGAAAAAATCGGCAGTCGCAGGACCAGCCCCATGGCGCGGTTGCCCGCGGCGTCGCGCTGGTGCAGCAGGAACGGCTGGGAAACGGCCACCGTGTCGGCATCGCGGGAATGCTCCAGGGCCACCAGGTTTGCCGCCTGGCTCGCGATGTCGAATCCGATCAGCGACTCGTTGCCCTCCAGCGGCGCGGCCAGCGCATACGGGTAGCTCACCGCACCGCGGTTGTTGGGGTCGGCCTGGCGCCGCGCAAAGGCGGTGGCCACGTGACCCGGCAGTGCGACGGGGGCACGCAGGCTTTCGACGTAGCGGGTGAAGCTGTCCTGGTCCATTCGGTCGTTGGCCAGGAACACGGTCTGCAGGGCGCGCAGGCTGGCTGCGGCGTCGTTAAGCGGATCAACCAGCTGCCGCACGCTGCTGTTGGCCCGCAGTTCCAGCGACGCATCGGCGTCGGCGTTGAGGTCCTGCCACTCGTTCCGGGCGATGAGTCCGGTCAGCGACAGGCCAGCCAGCAGGACCACGGCGGCCCACAGCGACGGGGCGACGCCCGGCAAGCGACCGCGCGTCTCCACCGCCTGCGACCGGTCGGGCGCAGCAATAGATTCGTTCGAGGCTTCGATGGAAGGGCGCGCGAGGTGCAAGGAGCCGGGTCTCGTGGAGGGCGCCAAGTTCTGGCGCACGGGGGGAATCCAGAAATCCAAGCACGCACCGTGCCAACCTCGCAGCCCGCGGTGACCGCTCTGGGCCGGAGCCAAGCCGCGTAGCCACGCCTGCTCCCGTCACTTAACGCCCCGGGGCGTCACCGATGGCGCCCTCGGTCGGCACGCGCTGACGCCACGATCAGGCCGCCACTGCGGATGCAGACCAGCGGCCTGATCCTGCCCAGGAAACCCGGGTGGGCGTTTGCAGAGAATACTTTGGTGCGCCCGGAGGGATTCGAACCCCCGACCAATGGCTTCGGAAGCCACTACTCTATCCGGCTGAGCTACGGGCGCGGCGCGGGAAGTATAGCGGACGGTGGCAGGGCTCCAGCGTCGGCGTGCGCTGCCGTTCCAGCACGTTGCGCAGCATCGGCCGCATGGCGCAGGAAGTCATCGGAGCTCAGGGCTGGGCTGAAGAGGAAGCCCTGGACTAGGTCGCATCCCATGCGCGACAGCAGCTGGAACGTGGCCTCGTCCTCGACGCCTTCGCCGACAACCGACATGCCGAACCGATGGGCCAGGTCGATGATCAGGGCGGTGACGTCCCTGCTCGCCGCATCGTCCAGCAGCCCGCGCACGAACGAGTGGTCGATTTTCAGTTCGTCGGCCGGAATGTCCTTGAAGTAGGCCAGGCAGGAGTAGCCGGTGCCGAAATCATCGATCGAGATCCGCACCCCCAGGTCGCGGATGCGCGACAGGATCGCGAAGCTGTGGTGGTGGTCGGCCACCAGCGAGCGCTCGGTGATTTCCAGGACCAGCCGGGTGTCACCGAGCCCCCACAGTTGCAGCGCGTTCTCCACCAGGTCGGGCAGATCGTGGCGGGCAATCATCTGCGCGGGAATGTTGACCGCCACCGACAGCGGGCCGCCGCCCCATTGAGCGGCGTTGCGCAGTGCCACATTGAGTGCCCAGGAGGTTAGTGCGCAGATCTGGCCGGTGCGTTCTGCCACGGGAATGAACAGGTCTGGAGACAGCATCCCGCGTGATCGATGCTGCCAGCGCATCAGCGCCTCGGCGCCCACCATGCGCCGGTCAGCCACCCGCAGCTTCGGCTGGTAGTGAAGGCTCATCTGGCCGGTGTCCACGGCGTCACCCAGTTCCACCTCAAGGTCCCAGGACTCGGATATGCCGTTGTCACCGTGAATATCGGGCGCAAGCATGTAGCGGATCGCCGTCGCCCGCGCCATGGCGAGTGCCCGTTCAGCCTGGCGCAACAGGTATTCGGCCTGCGAAGCGTGCAGCGGGCTGAGCGCTGCGGCCGCCGTAACGGCGACCTTGAACCGCTGTCCTCCTGCTTCAAAGGGGACGTCGAGCAGCCGGAACAACTTTCGGACCGCCAGATCGACATGGCCTGCGTCCACGATCCGGGTGAGGATCAGGGCGAACCGGTTGTCGCCAATCCGTGCGACATAATCCTGCTCTCGGGCGACCCGCATCAGCCGCAGCGCCATCTCCTTCAGGATGCTGTCGCCTGCCTCGAAGCCGTAGCTGGCGTTGAGGCGGGAGAACCCGTTGATGTCGACCAGCACCAGCGCCACGCAGGTCTTGCGGTCGTTGGCCAGCCCGACGTGCTGGCGCAGCAGCGGCAGGAAGTTGCTGCGGTTTCGCAAGCCGGTCAGCGGGTCGTTCAACAGGCTCATCGGCTCAGTCCAGGAACAGCTCGCTTGCGCGGATTCCGTAGGCGCCCGAGGGCAAACCACACTTGACCGTCAGCTGGCTGTCGCCAGGGCCCGCGTCCTCGCCAAGCTCGCCAAGGTCAACCTCCTTGAAACTGCTCAGCGGAACCTTGTCGGCACCTAGCACCAGCATCACCTTGGGACGCAGGCGTTTGAGGCTGTGGATCTCGGTCACCACGCCGACTTCGCCGCTCGACAGCTCCACCAGGGACCCGGTGGGATAAATTCCGCAGGACTGGATGAACTGTTCGACCAGTTCGGGCTGGAAGAGGCTGTTGCGACTTTCGTACAGCTCCTGCACGGCGGCATGCGGTGAGCGGGCGGAGGCATACGGGCGCTCGGATGTCATCGCGTCGTAGCTGTCGATCAGCCCCATGATGCGGCCGAAGATTGGAATCTCCCCGCCCGACAGCCCGCGGGGATAGCCACTGCCGTCATGCCGCTCGTGGTGGGTCGCAACGATCTCGATAATGCGCGGCGACAGGCCGGGAGTCTTCGAAAGCATCGTCAACCCCGCCTCCACGTGGCGCTTCATCGATTCACGCTCTTCGCCCGTGAGTGGCCTGGCGGCGACCAGCAGCTCATTCGGCAGCTCGATCTTGCCCATGTCGAACAGCAACCCGCCCAGGGCCAGCATGTGCAGCTCGGATTTTTCCAGCCCGAGGAACCGACCGAAACTGGCCGCCCAGATCGCGCAGCCCAGAGCGTGATGGTAGGAGTAGTCGTCGACGCGCTTGATCTGGTTGAGCCACGCGAAGGCCGACGGATTACGCACCACCGAGGCCACCATCGCCTCAACGCCATGCTGAAGCTTGGGCAGGTCGACAGCGCGCCTGGCCGCCAGATCGCCCATCAGGCCGCGTACGCCCTGTCCCAGCAGCTTTTGCGCTTCCTGCGCGTGGGGAAGTTCATCGCTGAATGCGCTTTCGATGACCCAGGTGGTGCTGCGCAACGCCTCGACCTCCTCGCGTGCCCGCGCCTCCTGCACCATGGAGGGCCGGTCAAAGATCATGTAGCGCGGGTCTGGCGATATGCCGCGGGTGGTGTCGAGGTACACGTGCGCGCACGCGCTCCGCAGCTTCTCCACATCGGTGGCCGTGGTGATCTTCAGACCTTCGAACGGGAAGTCGGCTTCAAGCCACGGCCGGTCCAGGCGGCAGACGAACATACCGATCCCCAGGCCCGCTACGCTTGTTCTGACTTCATTGAAGGCTTGGACCATGCGGGCAATGATAGGCATGGCTGACGCAAAGTCGAGTGAGCACGGTTGGCGCCCGGCGACGCCGTCTGCGAACCTGAATCGAAGACAGCCGCCTCGCCCAGCCTGCAAACCGCATTGGATCCACACCATGGGCTACGAACGCTTCAACCACACCACATCGCCGCGCTGGCGCGAACGCCTGGGCCAGTACTGGAAGCTGGTGCGCGGTGACCGCCCCATCGGGATCCTGCTGCTGCTGTGGCCGACCTGGTGGGCGCTTTGGCTGGCGGCAGAAGGCACCCCGCCGTGGTCGGTGCTGCTGGTGTTCACGGCCGGCGTCTGGCTGACCCGATCGGCCGGCTGCGTGATCAACGACTATGCCGATCGCTGGCTGGACCCCCAGGTGGCGCGCACGCGCGAGCGGCCGCTGGCCGTTGGCGCGGTTTCCGGACGCGAGGCGCTGGCGGTTTTTGCCGTGCTGATGCTGGCTGCGTTCGCCCTGGTGCTCACGCTCAATCGGCTGACCGTCTACCTGAGCTTCGTGGGGCTGTTCCTGGCCGCCAGCTATCCCTACCTGAAGCGCTACACCTACCTGCCGCAGCTGTATCTGGGCCTGGCCTTCGGCTGGGGCATCCCGATGGCCTTCGCAGCGGTGCAGGGCGCCGTGCCGCCACTGGCCTGGCTGCTGTATGCGGCCAACCTGCTGTGGGCCACCGCCTACGACACCTGGTATGCGATGGTCGACCGCGACGACGACATCCGCGCAGGGTCCCGGTCGACGGCCATCCTGTTCGGCGACATGGATCTGGCGGCGCAGGGGATTCTGTATGCCCTGACCTTGATTGCGCTGGCCCTGGTCGGACGGCAGGCCGGGCTTGGCGTCTACTACTGGGCGAGTCTGGGGGTGGCCGCGGGGTTGATCCTGTACCAGTTTGCCGTGGCCAGAAGGCGCGATCCGGACGGTTGCTTCCGCGCTTTCCTGCACAACAGCTGGGTCGGGGCCGCCGTGTTTGCAGGGATCGCGCTGGACTACGCATTTTGAAACAAGGCGTGAACCGCTGGGCGTGTGCACGCGGCATCGGATCACACGTGCGCCGTCATGCCACCCGCGCACAAACCCAGGCATCGACCCGCAGCACGCCTGCCCGCCGCAGCACCTTGGCGGCGGCGTGCAGGGTGGCCCCGGTGGTCATCACGTCGTCCACCAGCGCCACGTGCAGGGGCAGTGGTTGCCCGATGCCCACGGCGAATGCGCCGCGCAGGTTGCGACGGCGTGCCGCGGCATCCAGCTCGGACTGCGGGCGGGTCTGCTGCCGCCGCACCAGCACGTCGCGGAGCAGCGGGATGTGCAGCCGCCGCGCCAGCGGCTTGGCCAGCTCCAGCGCCTGGTCATAGCCGCGGCTGCGCAGGCGCGAGTTGTGCAGCGGCACCGCCATCAGCGCATCGGGGCGTGGCAGGTGGGACAGCGCATCGCCCATCAGCTGCGACAGCAGGCGCCCGGCGGCCAGGTCGTCGTGGAACTTAAATCGCGGCAGCAGCCGGTCCAGCGGAAATCCGTACACGAACGCGGCGTGGGTGGCGCTCAGCGGCGGAGGGTACTGCAGGCAGGCGCCGCAGGTGCCTGCTTCGTACAGCGGCAGTGCGCAGCGATCACAAGCGTACCCGGACCATGGCAACGCCTCGGCGCACGATCCGCACAGATCATGCTCGCCGCTGGCGGCTTCGCGACACAGCAGGCAGCGTGGCGGCAGCAACCATCTGCCCATCCGGCCCAGCAGCCGGTCAACTTTCAAAGCATCCATGCAGTTGACAGTCCCGTCCGGCGTTTCCAGACTGCCGTGACTTTACCGCTGCGAGCGCCCGATGTCCGTCCAACCGGCCCCTGCCATTGATCCCATCCGCCACGACTGGCTGCGCGATGAGTTGATGGCGCTGATGAACCTGCCGCTGCCCGAGCTGTTGCACCGCGCCGCGTCGGTCCACCGGCGCCACTTCGATCCGGCCGAGGTCCAGGTCTCCACGCTGCTCTCGGTCAAGACCGGCGGCTGCCCCGAGGACTGCAGCTACTGCCCGCAGGCCCAGCGCTATCACACCGGGGTGGAGGCGCAGAAATTGATGAGTACCGAAGCGGTGCTGGAGAAGGCCCGGCAGGCACGCGACGCCGGTGCGTCACGCTTCTGCATGGGCGCGGCCTGGCGGTCGCCCAAGGACCGCGACATCCCCAAGGTGGCGGCCATGATCGCCGGGGTGAAGGCCCTGGGTCTGGAGACCTGCGCCACCTTGGGCATGCTCAGCGAGCCGCAGGCGCAGGCGCTGAAGGATGCCGGGCTGGATTACTACAACCACAACCTGGACACGGCGCCGGAGTTCTACGGCGAGATCGTGCACACCCGCGAGTACCAGGACCGCCTGGACACCCTGGAGCACGTGCGCGAGTCCGGGATGAAGACCTGCTGCGGCGGAATCGTGGGCATGGGCGAAACCCGCGAGCAGCGGGCCGGCCTGCTGCAGGCCCTGGCCAACCTGCCGGCGCACCCGGATTCGGTGCCGATCAATCGCCTGGTCCAGGTCCCGGGCACGCCCCTGCACGGCACCGTCGATCTGGATCCGTTCGAGTTCGTGCGCACCATTGCGGTGGCGCGTATCGCCATGCCGCAGTCGATGGTCCGGCTGTCCGCCGGCCGCGAATCCATGAGCGACGAGCTGCAGGCACTGTGCTTCCTGGCCGGCGCCAATTCCATCTTCCACGGCGAGAAGCTGCTGACCACCGGCAACCCTGACGTGGCGCGCGACCAGGCCCTGTTCGCCAGGCTGGGGATGCGGCCAATGCAGATGTTTGACGCGCCGGGGACCGTGCATGCAGCGATCGTGGAAGGGGCGAACCTCAGCGGACAGGCCGCCTAGCGGACGCGCGGCGGCTCGAGATTCAATGAGGCTTTCGCGCGGCGCAGGCCCACACGCCTGTCGGGCCGTATCCTTCCTGAGGCAGTGGCTTCCCCAGCGCCGCGAGCACGACCATCATGATCCGGACTGACCTCCGCCAGCGTATCCACGACCTGCGCCAGCTGCGCATCGAGCAGGGACGCGTGCGCGTGCGCCGCATCGTTACCCGCCGCGACGGCGTGCGCGTCGAAATCGACGGCCGCGTCCTGACCGAGTTCTGCAGCAACGATTACCTGGGCCTTGCGCAGCAGTTCGAGGTCGTGAGCGCGCTGCAGGACGGGGCTGGCCGCGATGGCGCTGGCGCGGGAGCATCGCACCTGGTCAGCGGCCACCATGCGGTGCACGAGGCGCTCGAGCGTGAACTCGCCGACTGGCTCGGCTACCCGCGCGGTCTGCTGTTCGGCAGCGGATTTTTGGCCAACCTGGCGGTGCAGCAGGCCCTGCTGCTGGAAGACGGCGACCTGTGCGTGCAGGACCGGCTCAACCACGCCAGCCTGCTCGACGCCTCGCGCCTGGCCGGCTGCCGCCTGCGCCGCTATCCGCACGGCGATGCCGAAGGCGCCCTGCGCCAGCTGCGCAACGCGCCGGAGGGCGCGGCGATCCTGGCCACCGATGGTGTCTTCAGCATGGACGGCGACGTCGCCCCGCTGCGCGCGCTGACCCTGGCCGCGCGCGTGCAGCACGCAATGCTGTACGTGGACGATGCCCACGGCGTGGGCGTGCGCGGACCCGATGGACGGGGCAGCGTGGCCGAGGCCGGCCTTGGCCCGGCCGAAGTGCCGCTGCAGTTGGCCACGCTGGGCAAGGCCCTGGGCGGCTACGGCGCGGTGCTGGTCGGCGACGACGCGCTGATCGAGCACATGGTCGAGACCGCGCGCCCGTACATCTACACCACCGCGCTGCCGCCTGCGCAGGCGGCCGCGGCCTTGACCGCGGTCAGGCACGCGCGCCGCGACCACTGGCGCCGGGAAAAGCTGCAGGCCCTGGTGCACCGGTTCCGCAGTAGCGCCACGCGCCACGGCCTGCAGCTGCTGGAATCGGACTCGCCGATCCAGCCGATCCTGTGCGGCGACGATGCCAGCGCGCTGGCCCTGGCGGCCGCAGTGGAGAGCGCCGGCTTCCTGGTCCCGGCCATTCGTCCACCGAGCGTGGCCGAAGGCAAGGCGCGCCTGCGCGTGACGCTATCGGCGCTGCATTCGCCGCAGGCCGTCGATGCCCTGGTCGACGCGCTGGCCCGCTCCTGGGAATCGGTGCAGCGGCTGCGCAGCGTCGGCTGATCGATGGCGCTCCACATCGAAATCGCGGGCCGCGGTCCGCCACTGGTGCTGGTGCACGGCTGGGGCCTGCACGGTGGCGTGTTCGCGCCGCTGGTGGAGCGCTTGGCCGCCGACTTCCAGATGCATCTGGTCGACCTGCCCGGGCATGGGCACAGCCGCCGTTGCACCCTCCCGCTGGAGCTCGACGAATGCGCGGCGCAGATCCTGCGGCAGACGCCACCGGCGCCGTGGCTTGCCTGGTCGCTGGGCGGACTGTTCGCGCTGCATGCTGCGGCGCGGTCGCCACAAGTGCAGGCGCTGGCAATGGTCGCGTCGACACCGCGATTCGTCCGCGCCGCCGACTGGCCGCACGCGGTGGAGCCGGAAGTGTTCGTGCAGTTCGCACGCGATCTGGATCAGGACTACGGCACCACGCTGCAGCGTTTCCTCGCCCTGGATACGCTGGGTTCGGACCATGCACGCAGCGAGCTGCGCACCTTGAAAGACACTCTTTACTCCCGCGGCGAACCAACTCCGGCCGCACTGCGCCAGGGATTGGCGCTGCTGCATTCCTGTGATCTGCGCGCGCTGCTGCCGGGGCTGCCCATCCCCAGCGTGTGGCTGTCCGGTCGCCGCGATCGGCTGGTGCCGCCTGCGGCCATGGCCGCAGGCGCCATGGCCGCCGGAGGACGCCATTTCGACATTCCCGGTGGTGGCCACGCGCCGTTTCTCGGACATGCTGACGAGGTGGCCGGGCAGCTCAGGACTTTTCTCGCCGACCCCGCCCTGAACGAGGCAAGCCGATGAATCCGTTGTTCGACCGACGCCACATCCAGCGCGCCTTTTCACGTTCGGCAGGCAGCTACGATGCGGCGGCGGTGCTGCAGCACGAGGTGGAGACACGCCTGCTCGAGTCTCTGGAGTATTACGGCGAGCGCCCGGCCCAGGTCGTGCTGGACGTGGGCAGTGGCCCCGGCCGCGGCGCTGCGGCGATGCGCAGCCGCTGGCCGCGTGCCCAGGTGGTGGCGATCGATCTGGCCCTGCCGATGCTGCGCCAGGCGAAGAAGAACTCCAGCTGGTGGAAACCGTTCGCGCGGGTGTGCGCCGATGCGCGCGCGCTGCCGGTGGCCGACGGCAGCGTGGACGTGCTTTTCAGCAACCTGTGCCTGCAGTGGGTGGAGGACCTGCCTGCGGTGTTTGCGGGATTCCGGCGCGCTTTGAAACCGGGGGGCATGCTGCTGTGCTCCACCTTTGGCCCGGAGACGCTGGAGGAATTACGCGAGTCGTTCGAGCAGGCCGACAGTGCGCCGCACGTCAGCCGCTTCCCGGCCATCAACCAGTTCGGCGACGCGCTGCTGGCGTCCGGTTTCCGCGACCCGGTGCTGGACC